>NZ_JAKKFF010000007.1 GCF_022229015.1 Micromonospora foliorum | reverse complement strand
CGACCCGACGGACGACGACGGCGGTGCTTTCTGGGCACCGATCGAGCAGGTGCACTGGGACGGCACCCCGGTCCGCAAGGACCCGGCACCGGCGCGGTTCCGCGGCTTCCATCTGGCGCGGCGCCGGGCGCCCAGCCGTACGCCCCCGCCGCCGGATCCGCTGCCCGGGCTCGCCGCGCTGGTGGTGCTGAGCCTGGTCGCGGCCTTCTTCGCCTGGGTCAGCGCCGGCCCGTTCTGGCTCGCGGTCGGGCACGCCCGGACGGGCACGGTGGTGATCGACGAGTGCTCCGGCGGCGGGCTCACCCAACGGTGCCGGGGGATCTTCACAGCCGAGGACGGGCGGTTCATCGCCCATGGTGTGCGGGTCAGCGGCGTGCCCGTCGAGGGGAGCGCGGCCGGCACCCCACTGCCGGCGCGGATGACCGGCCCGGACAGCGGCACCGCGTACGCGGACGTCGGCCTGGCCCGGCACCTGCGGTGGCTGCCCGGGCTGTTGGGGGTGCTGGGCTGCACCGCCGGCATCGTCCGGTGGACCGGATCGGCCCGGCTGCCCGGCCGCCGGCACCGCCGCTGGGCGGTGGCCGCCGCCATCGCCGGCCCCACGCTGATCACCGTCGGCTTTCTGGCCGCCGCGTGGTGAGCCCGCCGTCCGGCGAGCCCGACCACCTTGGTCAGCTGTGCACGATCGTGTAGACGTCCCTGCGGCGCAGCGCGTACTCGGTGGCGACGTCGGTGATGGCGTCCCGGCGGGACCGGCCGGCGGCCTCCCGCTCGGCGACGGCGGCGCGCAGGGTGTCGTCGTCGGGGCGTTCGGCGGCGGTCACCGGGGCTCCGGCCACCACCAGGGTGATCTCTCCGCGCGGGTCTCCCTCGGTGGCCCACCGGGCCAGCTCGCCGAGGGGGCGGCGGAGCACCTCCTCGTAGGTCTTGGTGAGTTCCCGGCAGAGCGCGGCCGGCCGGTCCGCCCCGAACGTGTCGGCCAGGTCGGTGAGGGTCGCCCCGATCCGGTGCGGCGCCTCGAAGAAGACCAGGGTGCGCTCCTCGGCGGCGAGCGCGCGCAGCCGGGATCGGCGGCCGCCGCCGGTGCGGGGCAGGAAGCCCTCGAAGCAGAACCGGTCGCAGGGCAGCCCGGAGACGGCCAGCGCGGTGGTGACCGCGCTCGGCCCGGGGGCGACGGTGACCGGCGCACCGACGTCCAACGTGGCACGGACCAGCCGGTAGCCGGGGTCGGAGACGCTGGGCATCCCGCCGTCGGTGACCAGCGCCACCACGTACCCGCCGAGGATGGCCTCGACCAGCTCGGGGGTGCGCCGCTCCTCGTTGCCCTCGAAGTAGGAGACGATTCGACCGCCGACGGTGAGGTCGAGATCGCGGGCCAACCGGGTGAGCCGGCGGGTGTCCTCGGCGGCGACCACGTCGGCGCTGATCAGCACCTCCCGGAGCCGGGCCGAGGCGTCGGCGGGGTTGCCGAGCGGAGCACCGAGCAGAATCAGGCGCCCAACTTCGGACATTTCACCCACGGATTCGTCTCCTTCATTGACTGGGAATACCGGTATCAGGGACGACGGACGCCGCCGGACACCTTGGCAGCCTACGATCGCCGGGTGACGAGTGCGTCGACAGCGCAGAGCCCGAGCGCCGATCCGGACAAGATGATCCAGGTGACGGGCGAGCCCGGTGCCACCCAGGAGCCGACGGCACCGAACGCCGAGGGTGGCGGGGTGGCCGCCGTGGTCCGGCGACGGTTCGCCACCGTCGACACCCAGGTGGACCGGTTCTCCTGGCTGGCCACGGCAGTGGTGGTGGCCATCGCGGCGATCCTGCGCTTCGTCGGGCTG
Source organism: Micromonospora foliorum (assembly GCF_022229015.1). GTDB lineage: Bacteria > Actinomycetota > Actinomycetes > Mycobacteriales > Micromonosporaceae > Micromonospora > Micromonospora foliorum. The sequence goes on along the minus strand of NZ_JAKKFF010000007.1, from coordinate 9,597 downwards.
TCCAGCCCCAAGGGCAAGATCTTCGACGAGACGTACTACGCCAAGGACGCCTACGGGCTGATCTCCCGTGGCGTGGAGTGGAACTACAAGGACAACGTCCCGTCGTACGTGGTGCACCCGCCGCTGGGCAAGTGGCTGATCGGCGTCGGCGAGTGGGCCTTCGGCTACCAGGACGCGGATTCCAAGGTGTCCGTCCCCGGGCACCTGATGACCACCGCGCCGGAGTTCGGCTGGCGATTCTCGGCGGCCGTGATCGGCACGCTGTCGGTGCTGCTGCTGGTCCGCATCGGTCGACGGATGTTCCGCTCGACGGTGCTCGGCTGCGCGGCCGGCCTGCTGCTCGCCCTGGACGGCTTCCACCTCGTGCTGTCCCGCGCGGCCCTGCTCGACATCTTCCTGCTCTTCTTCGTGCTGGCCGCGTTCGGCGCGTTGGTGCTCGACCGGGACGCCCGCCGCCGCCGTTGGGCACGGGCTCTGGACGACGGGCTCGATCCGAGCCAGCCGGGCCGGGCCGGCCGGCCGCCGACCGGTTGGCGCACCTGGCCGTGGTGGCGGCTGGCCGCCGGGGTGTTGATCGGCTGCGCCTGCGCGGTGAAGTGGAGCGCTCTCTACTTCGTGCCGGCCTTCGCGCTGCTGGTGCTCTTCTGGGAGGTCGGCGTCCGCCGCTCGGCGGGGGTCCGCCGGCCCTGGCGGGACACGCTCATCGACGAGCTGCCCTGGCTGGTGCTCGCGGGCGTGCTCATGGTGGGCACCTACGTCGCCACCTGGTCGGGCTGGCTGCTCACCGACGACGGCTACTACCGGCTCGCGTCGGCCTACCCGAGCGCTCCGCTCAGCGACCGCCCGGTGATCGGCCCGCTGATCAACCTCTTCGAATACCATCGCGCGGCGTACGGCTTCCACGCCCAGCTCGACGACGCGCACAAGTACCAGTCGTGGCCGTGGCAGTGGTTGCTGCTGGGCCGGCCGGTGGCGTTCCACTACGCCAGCAACGGCGTCTGCGGCGCGCCGACCTGCGCCTCCGAGATCCTGCTGCTCGGCACCCCGCTGCTCTGGTGGTCGTTCCTGCCCGCCCTGGTGGCGCTGGTCTGGCTGGGTGTGGCCCGGCGGGACTGGCGGGCCGGCGCGATCCTGCTCACCGTGGCCGCCGGGCTGCTGCCGTGGTTCTGGTTCGCCCTCGACGGCCGGACGATGTTCTCGTTCTACGCCGCGCCGGCGGTGCCGTTCCTGGTGCTGGCCGTGGTGTACGTGCTGGGCGCGCTGATCGCGCCCGCCGGCGGTGAGGTGGGTGCGGTGGCGCCGCTGGTGCCCGGTGACCCGAGTTATGAGCGCCGGCTGGTGGGCAGCATCGCGGCGGGGGCGTACGTGCTGCTGGTGGCGCTCTGCTTCGCGTACTTCTATCCGATCTTCGTCGGCCGGGTGATTCCGTACTCGGACTGGCTGTCCCGGATGTGGCTCGACGGTCGGTGGATATAAGCGTCGACAGGCGACGCGCCGCACAGCGCGACGAGAGAAGGGCCCGCACGCCGAAGCGTGCGGGCCCTTCTTCACAAAGACGCGCGCCCCGATCGCCTGCCACGGGGGAAGCGGGCGATTGGGGCGCGCATGAAGAGCTTAACCACCGCGCACCACCGGCACAACGGGTCGACTTGGGTCAGATTTCCGACGGATGGTGGCCGGGCCGACACCTTCCCTCGCACAGTTGACCGAGGGTGACCCGGCGTGGACCCAGAGCGCGGGCGCGGCCAGCCCGAGGTGGCCGCTGACCCGGCCGGTGCCGTCAGTTCCGCACGCCTCCACCCAAACGATCATCCAAAGTGGATCTCACTACACTGCGGGTCGTGATCAACTTCAGACGATCGACGGCGGTCCTTCTCGGGCTGCTGGCGACCACCGCGCTGGCCGGGCCCTCCCCGGCGCAGGCCGACGAGGAGCCGGCGCCCGAGCCGCCCCGGGTCGAGCTGGTGCTCGACGTCAGCGGGTCGATGCGCGCCGCCGACATCGACGGACGCACCCGGATCTCGGTCGCCCAGCAGGCCTTCAGCGAGGTGGTGGACGCGCTACCCGAGGAGACACAGCTCGGCATCCGGGTGCTCGGCGCGACCTACCGCGGCAAGGACAAGAAGGTCGGTTGCCAGGACACGCAGCAGATCGTGCCGATCGGCCCGGTGAACCGGTCCGCCGCCAAGGCGGCCGTGGCGACACTTCGGCCGACCGGGTTCACCCCGGTCGGGCTGGCACTGCGCTCCGCCGCGCAGGACCTGGGCACCGGCGCCACCACCCGGCGGATCGTGCTGATCACCGACGGCGAGGACACCTGTGCTCCGCCCGACCCCTGCGAGGTGGCCCGGGAACTGGCCGCCCAGGGAACCAGCCTGGTCGTCGACACCCTCGGCCTGGCCCCCGACGAGAAGGTCCGCCGGCAACTGCTCTGCATCGCCGGCGCGACCGGCGGCACCTACACCGCCGCGCAGAGCGCCGAGGAGCTGACCGACCGGATCAAACAGCTCGTCGAGCGGGCCGCCGACACGCACACCCGGGCCCCGACCGTGGTCGGCGGCACGACCGCGTGCGACTCGGCGCCGCTGCTCGCCCCCGGCGTCTACGCCGACCGTGAGGCGTTCTCCGAGCATCGCTACTACCGGGTGCCGATCCGCCCCGGGCAGGAGCTGCGGGCTTCGGTGAGCATGGCGTTGGACCGGGCCGTCAACCGGGACTACGGGGTGCTGCTGCGGGCCACCGCCGCCGACGGCCGGGAACTCGTCCGGGGCGCGGACGCCGGCAGCGGACGGGCCGACGTGCTCTCCGCCGGGCTGCGCTGGTCGGCCACCGCCGACGACGAGGATGCCGCGGAGACCGAGGAGAGTTCCGCGCCGGTCGTCGAGCCCACCACCGTCTGCCTGGTGGTGAGCAACTCGTTCGCCCCGCGTCCCGGCACCGCGGCGACACCGGGCATGCCGGTGGAGTTGACCATCGACGTGGTCGCCGCCGCGCCCGCACCGGACGGGCCGGACCTCGGCCGCGGCTGGGTGCTGCTCGCCCTGCTCACCATCGCCGGGCTGATCACCGGTCTGCTCGCCGGTCTGCTCACCCGCTGGTGGGTCGCCACCTGGAGGGAGAACTGATGCGCACCGCACTGTTCCGGTCGATGGCGGCCCTGCTCGCCGCCGGTGGGGCCGCTCTGCTGCCCGCTGCGGCCCTCGCCGCACCGACCCCCTCCCCAGGTGCCACGCCGGTGAACCGTGCCGGCACGTCGTTCCTCAGCGCCACCCCGATCACCGCCGGACAACCGGTACGGGTGGACGCCTCGATCGGCGACCACCTCTACTGGTCGTTCCCGGCGACGGCCGGCCAGGTGCATGAGATCACCGCCACCGTCACCTTCCCGAAGGGACGCAGCGGCGCCTCCACCTGGACGGTGGACGTCTTCGACGGGCTGCGCCGACGCCAGGCGTGCACGGCGGGGGCACAGACCCCGACCGTGGACGCGAAGGCGTCGAACGTGGTGCTGGGCTGCACGCTGCGCGAGGTACGGCCGTGGGCGGAGCCCTGGTCGGCCGATCCACTACCCGGCACGTACGTCGTCCGGCTCTCCGTGACCGACCTGCCGGAGCCGGATCTGGGTGCGCCGATCGACGTGGACCTGCTGGTCGGCACCATCGCCGACCGGGGCGCCTCGGCCGACGACGGTGAGTTGGCCGCCCCGCTGGTGCCGAACATCAAGGCCGGCACGGTGCTCAACGCCGTACCCCCGGTGGACGCGGAGGCTGACGACGAGGGCGACCCGCTGGCGGACTGGTTGCCGGATCTCGGCTCGCGCTGGGTCTGGACCGGCATCGGCGGCGCGCTCGCCGCGGTGGCCGGCGTGTTCGGCTTCGCGGTGACGCGACGGCCGCGACGTCGCTGAACGCCGCCTCTGGTGGCCCCGCCCGGCGGCGGGGCCACCAGAGGGTCAGCTACGCCGGGTGCCGCGCGGCAACCAGCCGATGAACCTGTCCTGGAGCGACATCACCGGGGCGGCGCGCAGATCCTCGGTGGCTGCGGCGAGGCAGGAACCCAGGTAGACGCTGAGCATGGCGCGATCACCCCCGTACTCCGCCAGCAGCCGGGTGCGCTTCGTCGCGCACGGCCACTCGTCACCGCAGGAGCCGCAGCTCCAGCACGGGGTCTTCGGGGCGTGCTCGTCAGCCCGCACCCCCGGCCGTTCCGCACCATCGCTCATCGCACGTCCTTCCAGATGTCCACGGGGCTGGCGGCTGCCACGCCGGCCAGCATTGATGGTGGTCCCCCCGGAGCCATCAGGGAGAGCGCTGCGCGTCCCTCCGGTGTTACATCTTTGCGGTACCTTCAGCGGTCGTGGGAGTCGGAAAGTTGACGGTTGACCCGATGCGCCATTCCTACCGACCAGTAGGTCGCCGGAATGCGTGACCTGCTGCCACCGACGGTCGCTGTCGCCGTCGCCGGGCCCGAGGACTGGACGGGCGAGTTGCTCCCCGCTGAGCAGGCATGTCTCGGCGAACGGGCGGTGCAGACCCGTCGGCGGGACTTTGCCGCGGGGAGGAATTGCGCCCGCAGGGCCTTGCGTGACCTCGGCCTGCCGACGACCGCCGTGCCAGCCGCCGCCGACCGCGCGCCGGTCTGGCCGGCCGGGGTCGTCGGCAGCATCACCCACACCGCCGGCTACTGCGCCGCCGCGGCGGCGCACACCACCGACATCCGGTCCGTCGGAATGGACGCCGAGCAGCACCGCGAGGTCAATCCGGGAGTACGCGGACTCGTGCTGCTGCCCGAGGAGGAGGCCGCCTGTGCGCGGTTACCCGGCGACGTCCACTGGCCGGTGGTGCTGTTCAGTGCGAAGGAGACCGTCTACAAGGTGTGGTACCCGGTCGTCCGCGGTTGGTTGGACTTCCATGACGCCCGACTCGACCTTGATCCGGATGCCGGCACATTCACCGCTTGGATCGCGCCGGCCCGGGTGGACGCGGCGGGGATCGACGACCCGCCGGCATCGATCACCGGCCGCTTCGTGATCGCCGACGGGCTGGTCCGGACCGCCGCCGTGCTTCCGCTGCGCTGACCTCGCCCTGTTACTCATAGCGATGAATGGGATACCGATCCACACTGGCGTTCGGTGACCGACCGAACACCGTCCATGCTGGCCAGTGCGATGACGTATGGCCTTCGATGGGACACCCTCCAACGTGGCGACTGGGCGCTCCGCCACCCACGGTAACGTCGAAGGGTTCCCGCACCGCACGTACCGAAGCGTCAAGGAGTACGGTGACCCACCCCCAGCCCTCCGTCAGGCCGCAGGACCCCCACCAGCCGAACCCGCAGTCGCCGAAGCGTCCGTTCGCGGCGACACCGCAGCCGCCGTTCTCGGGGGCCGCGTACCCGGCAGCTGGCGGTTACAAGGACGCTGGCGGCGGATACCGGGCACCCGGTGGCCCGGGCTACCCGATCATCGCACCACCACCGGTGCAGACGGACCGCGCCAAGAAGTCCGTCGTGCTCGTCGCGGTCACGGCGGCCGTCCTCACCCTGCTTACCTGCGCCGGTGGCATCGTGGCGGTCGTCATCGGCACCAACCGCGCCTCGACCACGGTGAGCGAGGCGCGGGCCACCCCGTCGACGCCACCGCAGGTGAACGACGACACCCGTGACCTGTCGCCCGGCGACACCCTGGTCGTCAACGGCGACGCCGGCACCGTCGAGATCACCGTGACGAAGTTCAGCAGCGCCACCAAACCCTGCAAGTCCCACGGACTGAAGCCCGGTGAGGGCGTGTACGTGATTGCCGACGTGACGGTGGCCGTCACCAAGGGCACCGCGTCGACGAACCCGCTCTACTTCCAGTGGGTCGCCGCCGACGGCACCAAGACCACCGCGATCGGTGGCGCCTTCTCCGGCTGCGGCAAACCGATGCCGGCCAGTGACGACCTGACCGCCGGCACCAGACGCACCGGCAGCGTGGTGTTCGACGTGCACGACACCTCGGGCGCGTTGGAGTACCAGGACCAGTTCCAGACCGCCGGTTCCTGGAAGCCGTGAACGTCCGGGCGCGGGGCTGGTCCAACCGGGCCAGCCCCGCGTCCGGCGTCGTCAGTAGGCGTGGCGGGTGGGCTACCGCCCCCACGCCTCGGTGGCGGTGACGACCGGCCGGCCGGTGCGTACCGATTCTTCGATGGCGAGGCTGATCAGATGGTCCTGGCAGGCCTCGGCGAGCGGGTACGGAGCCGGGCCCTCCTCCCGCGCCCACGCCCCGGCGCGGGCGACGATGTCGGCCACCGCGATGTCGTCGTCGGACATCCCACTGCCGACGAACGGATTGCGATAGACCACGTCGCCGTCGAAGCTGATGTGCTTCAGGTCGAGCCCCTCCAGGTTGAGGTCGAGACCCGTCTGGCGTCGCACCAGGGACGACTCCACCGGCGTGGTCGGGTCGACCAGGCGGACCACCCGGTCGTCCACCAGCTCACCGCGCGAACCCCGCACCACCAACCGACGGGCACGCAGCGGGTTCCACCACTGGTTGTCGGTGAAGTCGTACAACCCCATCCGCCCGCCGAAGTCGATGGTCGCGAGGGTGGTGGTGAGCTGCTGCGGGGTGTCGTCGCCGCTCCAGCCGGCCGGCGAGAGCGGATTTGCCAGCGGCGCGACGAAGGCACGCCCGCTGACCTCGGCGCTCTCGTGACCGACGCCGAGCAGGCCACGGATCAGCGACACCGCGTGGTACAGGTGGGTCGAGGAGATCTGGACCGAGGTCGGCTCGCCGAGCACCCCGGCGCGGACCAGCTCCAGCCGGGCGGCGTGCCCGGGCATCAGCAGGTACTGCTCGGCGACCTGCACCAGACCGCTTCCTCCGACGTCGGCCCAGAGTGAGCGCAGACCCGCCAGGTCGGGGGCGGGCGGCGTCTCGGCGAGCACCGGTACGCCGGCCGCGACCACCTCCCGGGTCGCCTCGGGCGTCACCGGCCACGGCACCGACACGATGACGAAGTCCGGCCGCTCGTGGGCGAGCAACTCCGCCGTCGTGCGAAAGGTCCGCACGCCCCAGTCGGCCGTCACGGCGGTTCCCCGCGATTCGGTACGCGTCACCACCCCGGTCACCCGGAACCGCTCGGGGAGCAGCCGGGCCAGGCGAAGGAAGAACTCACCTCGCCAGCCGCTGCCGACGATGCCGAACCGGGTCTGGGCCACCGAAGTCATCTGGGCTCCTCACGTAGAGGTCCGGATGCTAACCGCTTCCGGAGGGCCTTAGCCCATCGCTACGGTTGGGTCGTGTCCGCCGATGCGCTCCCCGCCGTGCCCTTCGAGGTGGTCGCTCGACGGCCGCCCCTGGACTACTACCTCGTCCTGAAGCGGCGCGGCGGCTCGGCGTCGACCGAGACCGTGGACGGGATCGTCGTCGAGGAGTTCGCCCGCCAGCAGGACTTCTCCGCGAGGGGCCTGGACAGCGCAGGCTGGACGCCGGGCGCCGACTGGTGGAGTTCCGCCTCGCTGAGCCGCGGCATGCGCACCAACCCGGAGTTGCTGGTGCGGGTGGTTCCCACCACACGCGCCGAGGCCGAGAGCGTCTATCACAGGCTCGGCGGCGGACGACTGCCGGACGAAGCGGTGCTGCGTACGTACTTCCTCGACCACCAACCGATCGCGGCCACCCCACCGCTGCGGCTCGGTCCGGCCCAGCCACCGGCCGACTTCCACGAGCGGCGCGTGTACCGCGTCCTCTTCGCCAGGGATCTCCGCGCGGAGCAGGTGGCCAACCTCCAGGCGCTCTGGCGCACGCCTGTCGACGGCACTAACGCGGCAGCCGCGAGCGGTCACCTCGACAAGAACGGCGATCACATCACCTGGGACTTGCGACGAGTCGGCGGCACCCTGGCCTGGTGTCTCGACGTGACCGTCCTGATGAGAACAGATTGCGCCGAGGCGGTGGGTTCGGCTTTGTCCGACCTGACAGCCGTGCTGCGGCAGCACGGCCTGATACCCGTGACGACCGAACGCTTCGCCTAGCGAGCGCCCGAGTTGTGATCACTTCGCCGACGACCCACTGATCACGCCTACTCTCGCCAACCTTCGATGACCGACCACCCCCGCGGAATCAGGCAGGGAGCAGATCAGGGTGTTGACGGCGGCGCAGGCGCCGCGGGCATTCGGAGATCGCGGTGACAGTGGGTCCGATGCTTATACTCGCGGGGTGATTTCGCCCGGGTCCACCGCACCGGCCCAACCACTGGTGGTTCGCCCGCTCTGGTCGCTTGTCGGCCCAGCGCTTGGTGCACTGCTCGCCGTCGGACTGCTCACCGCACCCATCGGGCCCCTGGCCAGCGCGATCAAGCGCGACCTCGCACTGTCCACCGCCGCCATGACAGTGACCGTGGTCGCATCGTGCATGGTGGCAATGGCGTCCCTCGTCGCGCCCGGCTACCTGCTCGGCCGGCGGTGGCCCACCGCGACCGGGGTGCCGGCGCTGGTGCTCCTGATCGTTGGGAGCGCGGTGAGCGCGTTCGCCCCGGGGGCGGCGCTGTTGGTGGCAGGGCGGGTGCTCGTCGGACTGGGCGCCGGAACCGTGGTCGGCGTCGCCATCGCCCTGTCCGGTCAGCTGGGTCGCTGGCGTTCCCGGGCCCGGCTGGTACTCGGCCTCGCGCTCGGCGCCGCTCTCCTGCTCGGACCCGTCCTGAGCGGCATGCTGACGATGGCGTTGGGTTGGCGACCGGCGTTCCTGGTCGACGTGCCGGTGGCCATATTCGGGCTGGTCGCCGTCGTAGCGAACGGCATCGCCATGTCTGTCGCGAGTGGCTCCCGGCCGAGCCCGCCGGCCGCCCCGGCTCCGGCAACCCAGTTTCCCGGCCAACCTGGCCCGGCGGCCCAGGGCGCGGACAATGCGTTCGCCAAGCATCGTCCCAGCGACCACCCCCACTTGCCCTTCTAGCCATCCCGTCGGCCTTCGTCCGCACCTGGCGGAGTGGGTGGGCCTGCCCGGACGGAGGTTGTCGGGATGGCGCCACCATCCCAGAGCACCCGAGCGCCAAGCGTCGATTGGTTCCGCTCTCTGCGGCACCACTTCGCCACCCGCCTGATCACCTCGGGTGCCGATCCCACCGACGTCCAGAACGCGCTTCGGCACTCCAGCCTGCGGATCGCGCTCGAAACCTACGTCCACTGGTGGCAGAAGAAGGACCGCCGCCGCAACATCATCAGCGGCGCGCTGCGCGACGCGAGCGCCAAACGAAAACGGGGCCCGAAGGCCCCGGATTCTCGCTGATGTGTGCCGGATCTGGTGCCCGCCAATCTTGCCCGGCGGGTTTCCCCAGGTAGAACGTCGTGCTGGTGGAGCTGAGGGGATTTGAACCCCTGACCCCCTCGATGCGAACGAGGTGCGCTACCAGTCTGCGCCACAGCCCCCCGCCGGCGAACCGGCTTCGGTCCCACCCGGCTTACACCGGGCGGGCCGGCAGCAAGGCTAACAGGTCGCCGGCCTCCACCGCGAATCCGCCCCCTGCCCGGCGCTGCGGCCCACCCGAAGATCGACTCGGGCTCCCGGAAACCGGGGCATCCCGGACGCTCTGACCCCCCGACTTCCGGGAACCCGAG
>NZ_JAKKFF010000069.1 GCF_022229015.1 Micromonospora foliorum | reverse complement strand
CGGGCCGGGTGCGTCGTACGGCTGGGGTCCGCCGTCGAATCCCGGGCCACCGCCCGGCTGGGGCCCTCCGTCGTCCGGGCCCGGTGTGCCGCCCGGGTGGGGTCCGCCGCCGGGGCACGGCCCCGGGTGGGGTGGTACCCCGGGGCGTTCGGTGCCGCCGCCCACCGACGACCAGCGCCGGCCGCCGAAGCGGGTGGAGACGGTTTCCGGTACGCCGTTCGGCGTCGTCCACCTGGACGTGGCGCCGGTCACCTCCGGCCTGGCCATCGGGGCGCTGGTGGCGGGGATCGCCTCGGTCCTGGTCTCACTGCTGGTGATCTGCTTCGGAGTGGCCTTCAAGAACGACGGCGGGGCCTGGGCCTCCGGAGCCTTCGCCGCGCTGGGTGTGCTGGCCGGTGGCGCGGCGGTCGTCGTCGGGCTGCTCGGCCGGCGGCAGATCCGCCGGCCGGCCGCGCCCTCCGCGGTCCAGTTCACCGGCCGCGGGCTGGCGATGGCCGGGATCAGCTGCGGCGCGGCGGGGGCACTGCTCAGCCTGCTGGGCCTGGGGCTGGCCCTGCTCCTCGCCCTGACGTGAGGGTGAGCACCGGTAGCTCCGGCGCCTGACGGGGGTCTCCCGCGGAAGGCTTCCGGTCCCCTCCGGGGGCGATGGGTGCTTCTGCGGGGGAGCCGGTACACTTGTATTCGTAGGTGCCCATCGCGGGCGACGGGGCAGGACGAGATCTGGCCGGCGGGTGTGAGACAGTCGCCGGGCCGTTCCGTTTTGACCTGGGCGGTTGTGGTAGGTACTCTTTCCCCTTGTGCCCGGGCATGCCCGGGCAACTCGTGCGTGCGCTGTTTCCGGCTTACGGGCGGCGGCACGACAAGCAAGGATCCGGGGCGGGGCGACCCGCGCGCCGGTGACAAAAACCCGGTACGCACGCGAGAGCGTCGCAACGGGACCGTGACGAGGGCGACACGCCCGACCGCGGGTGCCGGGGTCTCCGCAAGGCGACCCTGGTCGGAATGTAGGAGAGCCGGTCATCAGGCCGGCTAACGAGCAGACGGCGCGGCCGCGGATGCGGCCGAAGGGAGCGGAGAAACCCGGTGCCCACGATCCAGCAGCTGGTCCGAAAGGGCCGCCAGGCGAAGACGACCAAGACCAAGACCCCGGCGCTGAAGGGTTCCCCTCAGCGGCGCGGCGTGTGCACCCGCGTGTACACCACCACCCCTAAGAAGCCGAACTCGGCGCTGCGCAAGGTCGCTCGCGTGAAGCTCAGCAGCCAGATCGAGGTGACCGCCTACATCCCCGGCGTCGGTCACAACCTGCAGGAGCACTCGATCGTGCTCGTTCGCGGTGGCCGGGTGAAGGACCTCCCCGGCGTGCGTTACAAGATCGTTCGCGGCTCGCTGGACACCCAGGGTGTCCGCAACCGCAAGCAGGCGCGCAGCCGTTACGGCGCGAAGAAGGAGAAGAGCTGACATGCCGCGTAAGGGACCCGCTCCGCGGCGGCCACTGGTCGCTGACCCGGTGTACAACTCGCCGCTGGTCACCCAGCTGGTGAACAAGATCCTGCTCCGCGGCAAGCGTCAGCTCGCCGAGTCCATCGTGTACGCGGCCCTCGAGGGCTGCCGCGAGAAGTCCGGCACCGACCCGGTCGTCACCCTCAAGCGGGCGATGGACAACGTCAAGCCGACCCTCGAGGTGCGCAGCCGTCGTGTCGGTGGCGCCACCTACCAGGTTCCGGTCGAGGTCCGCCCGACCCGGGCGACCACCCTGGGCCTGCGCTGGCTGGTCACGTACTCCCGCGCCCGGCGCGAGAAGACCATGGTCGAGCGGCTGATGAACGAGCTGCTGGACGCGAGCAACGGCCTCGGTGCCGCCGTCAAGCGGCGCGAGGACACGCACAAGATGGCCGAGTCCAATAAGGCCTTCGCGCACTACCGCTGGTAACACCCTGGTTCCGGCGCCCTCGGGCGCCGGAACCGCCACCAGTTGAGTCGAGACGACGATAAGTAGGGATTGAAGTGGCCGCCGCAGACGCGCTCGCCAAGGTACGCAACATCGGCATCATGGCGCACATCGATGCCGGTAAGACCACGACCACCGAGCGAATCCTGTTCTACACCGGCATCACGTACAAGATCGGTGAGGTCCACGAGGGCGCTGCCGTCATGGACTGGATGGAGCAGGAGCAGGAGCGTGGTATCACCATCACCTCCGCTGCTACCAAGTGTGAGTGGAAAGACCACACGATCCAGATCATCGACACGCCTGGCCACGTCGACTTCACGGTCGAGGTCGAGCGGTCGCTGCGGGTCCTGGATGGTGCGGTCGCGGTCTACGACGGTGTCGCCGGCGTGGAACCGCAGACGGAGAACGTCTGGCGGCAGGCCGACAAGTACAACGTCCCGCGTATGTGCTTCGTCAACAAGCTCGACCGGACCGGCGCCGACTTCTTCCGCTGCGTGCAGATGATGATCGACCGGCTGAACGCCACCCCGCTGGTGCTCCAGATCCCGATCGGGCTCGAGGGCGACCACATCGGTGTCGTCGACCTGATCGGCATGCGCGCGCTCACCTGGCGCGGGGAGACCCAGAAGGGTGAGGACTACGCGGTTGAGGAGATCCCGGCCGAGCTGGCCGACTCCGCGGCCGAGTGGCGCGAGAAGCTGATGGAGACCCTGGCCGACGTCGACGACGCGGTGATGGAGAAGTACCTGGAAGGCGAAGAGATCCCCGTCGAGGAGATCAAGGCGGCCATCCGGCGTGCCACCATCGCCGGCAAGGCCAACCCGGTGCTGTGCGGCTCGGCGTTCAAGAACAAGGGCGTCCAGCCCATGCTCGACGCCGTGGTCGACTTCCTGCCGTCGCCGCTGGACGTTCCGGCGATCGAGGGTACGGCCACCGACGGCGAGACCCCGCTGCTGCGTAAGCCGTCCAACTCGGAGCCCTTCTCCGGCCTGGCCTTCAAGATCCAGACGGACAAGCACCTGGGCAAGCTCACCTACGTGCGGGTCTACTCCGGCACGCTCGATTCCGGTTCCCAGGTGGTCAACTCCACCAAGGACCGTAAGGAGCGGATCGGCAAGATCTACCAGATGCACGCCAACAAGCGGGAAGAGCGTCCGTCGGCGCAGGCCGGCGACATCATCGCCGTGCAGGGTCTCAAGCAGACCACCACCGGCGACACTCTCTCCGACCCGGCGAACCCGGTCATCCTGGAGTCGATGACCTTCCCGGAGCCGGTCATCTCGGTGGCGATCGAGCCGAAGACCAAGTCCGACCAGGAGAAGCTGGGCACGGCCATCCAGCGCCTGGCCGAGGAGGACCCGACCTTCCGCGTCCAGCTGGACGAGGAGACCGGTCAGACGGTCATCTCCGGCATGGGTGAGCTGCACCTGGACATCCTGGTCGACCGGATGCGCCGCGAGTTCAACGTCGAGGCGAACGTCGGCAAGCCGCAGGTGGCGTACCGCGAGACCATCCGCCGCAAGGTGGACAAGGTCGAGTACACCCACAAGAAGCAGACCGGTGGTTCCGGCCAGTACGCCCGCGTGATCGTGAGCGTCGAGCCGCTTCCGCTGGACAACGACTCGCCGACCTACGAGTTCGCCAACGCCGTCAGCGGCGGCCGCATCCCCCGGGAGTTCATCCCCTCGGTGGACGCCGGTGCGCAGGACGCGCTGCAGTACGGCATCCTGGCGGGCTTCCCGCTGGTCGGCGTGAAGCTGACCCTGCTGGACGGCCAGTACCACGAGGTCGACTCGTCGGAAATGGCATTCAAGATCGCCGGCTCGATGGTGATGAAGGACGCGGCCCGCAAGGCCGATCCGGCGCTGCTCGAGCCGATGATGGCCGTTGAAGTCACCACTCCTGAGGAGAACATGGGTGACGTCATCGGTGACCTCAACTCCCGCCGCGGCATCATCCAGGCGATGGAGGAGCGCAGTGGCGCCCGCATCGTCCGGGCCCTGGTGCCGTTGTCGGAGATGTTCGGCTACGTCGGCGACCTGCGGTCGAAGACCCAGGGCCGGGCTAGCTACAGCATGCAGTTCGACTCCTACGCCGAGGTTCCGCAGAGCGTCGCGAAGGAGATCATCGCCAAGGCAACGGGCGAGTAACGCTCTGAGCAGGTGATTCGTGGTTGGTCGCGGGAGGGTTCACCCGCCCGCGGCCACCACGATCGGATCGCGTGAGACCGGGCCTGTAGGCTTCATCGCCGCAGAACCCACAAAGGCTCTCCGGCCGTCAGGCCGGAAAGGCTGTCGACAGAGTCCTAAGCGCCGACCGGCGCGCCGGGCGTACGAACCAAGAAGTCCACAGGAGGACACCAGTGGCGAAGGCTAAGTTCGAGCGGACTAAGCCGCACGTCAACATCGGCACCATTGGTCACATCGACCACGGTAAGACGACGCTGACGGCGGCCATCACCAAGGTCCTGCACGACCAGTACCCGGACCTGAACCCCTACACGCCGTTCGACGAGATCGACAAGGCGCCGGAGGAGAAGGCCCGCGGCATCACGATCTCGATCGCGCACGTCGAGTACCAGACCGAGTCGCGGCACTACGCGCACGTCGACTGCCCTGGGCACGCCGACTACATCAAGAACATGATCACCGGTGCCGCGCAGATGGACGGCGCGATCCTGGTGGTCGCGGCGACCGACGGCCCGATGCCGCAGACCCGCGAGCACGTGCTGCTGGCCCGTCAGGTCGGTGTGCCGTACATCGTCGTGGCGCTCAACAAGAGCGACATGGTCGATGACGAGGAGCTCCTGGAGCTCGTCGAGCTCGAGGTTCGTGAGCTGCTCTCCTCGCAGGAGTACCCGGGTGACGACCTGCCGGTCGTGCGGGTTTCGGCGCTGAAGGCCCTCGAGGGTGACCCCGAGTGGACCGGCAAGCTGCTGGACCTGATGACGGCTGTCGACACCTCGATCCCGCAGCCGGAGCGCGAGGTTGACAAGCCGTTCCTGATGCCGGTTGAGGACGTCTTCACGATCACCGGTCGTGGCACCGTCGTCACCGGTCGCGTGGAGCGCGGCGTTCTCCTGCCGAACGAGGATGTCGAGCTCGTCGGTATCAAGGAGAAGAGCTTCAAGACCAAGGTCACCGCGATCGAGATGTTCCGGAAGACCCTGGACGACGCCCGCGCAGGTGAGAACGTCGGCCTGCTGCTGCGTGGTACCAAGCGCGACGAGGTCGAGCGCGGCATGGTCGTCGTGAAGCCGGGCTCGAACACCCCGCACACGGAGTTCGAGGCGACGGTCTACATCCTCTCCAAGGAGGAGGGCGGCCGGCACACCCCGTTCTTCCAGAACTACCGCCCGCAGTTCTACTTCCGGACCACGGACGTCACCGGTGTCGTCACCCTCCCCGAGGGCACCGAGATGGTCATGCCGGGTGACAACACGTCCATGTCGGTGAAGCTGATCCAGCCCATCGCCATGGAGGAGAACCTCAAGTTCGCGATCCGCGAGGGTGGCCGCACCGTCGGCGCCGGGTTCGTCACCAAGATCAACAAGTGAGCTAGGTAACCCCGATTAGACCCGCCGCCGGTCGTGCGGCATACTAGTCAGGTTGCGTAACGACAGTTCGTCGCCTGTGTTCGGCTTTCGCTGAACCTCCGGGTGGCGAGGCAGTCGAGCGTAGGGTGGTTGGCGGCCCAGTCGCCAACCACCCTCGCACGGCGTTCTGGTCGCGGTAATGCGATCGGCGCCTTGACCCACCGCGCGGTCAGCACCACTCCGGAACCACGGGGCGGAGCTCGGCCCGAGGGCGCGACACGCCCGACCGCGGGGGTCGGCGAAGTGGGCCTGTGCCAGCCGGTACAGGCGCCCGCAACACAGCGGCATCGAGAGAAGGAACAGAAGCCACCATGGCGGGACAGAAGATCCGCATCCGGCTCAAGGCCTATGACCACGAGGTCGTCGACTCCTCGGCTCGGAAGATCGTCGAGACGGTGACGCGCACCGGGGCGCAGGTCGCGGGCCCGGTGCCGCTGCCCACGGAGATCAACCGTTTCTGCGTTATCCGCTCGCCGCACAAGTACAAGGACTCGCGCGAGCACTTCGAGATGCGCACGCACAAGCGGCTGATCGACATCATCGACCCGACCCCGAAGACGGTCGACTCGCTCATGCGCCTCGACCTGCCGGCTGGCGTCGACATCGAGATCAAGCTGTAGGGACCGGACAAATGGACAGGCAAGTCAAGGGGATCCTGGGCGCCAAGCTCGGCATGACCCAGGTCTGGGACAACAACCGTGTTGTTCCCGTGACCGTGGTCGAGGCCGGCCCGTGCGTCATCAGCCAGGTTCGTAGCGCCGAGAAGGACGGTTACTCAGCGGTCCAGCTGGCGTACGGCACCATCGACCCGCGCAAGGTCAAGAAGCCGATCAGCGGGCACTACGCCAAGGCGGACGTGGCGCCGCGCCGGCACATCGTCGAGCTGCGCACCACGGACGCCGGGGAATACTCGCTCGGCCAGGAAGTCACGGTCGAGGAGTTCCCGGCCGGCGTCACCATCGACGTCACCGGCAAGACCAAGGGCAAGGGCTACGCCGGCCCGATGAAGCGGCACGGCTTCCACGGCCTGGGCGCCGGCCACGGTGTCGAGCGTAAGCACCGCTCGCCCGGTTCCATCGGCGCCTGCGCCACTCCGGGTCGTGTCTTCAAGGGCACCCGGATGGCCGGCCGCATGGGTGGCGTGCGGTACACCGTGCAGAACCTCACCGTCCAGGCGGTCGACACCGAGAACAACCTGCTGCTCGTCCGGGGTGCCATTCCTGGCCCCAAGGGCGCGCTGGTTCTGGTCCGGACCGCGGCCAAGAGCAAGGTGAAGAAGGGCGGTGCGGCCAAGTGACCACCGTTGACGTGCGCACCGTCGAAGGCACCACCAGCGGCTCGGTCGAGCTGCCGGAGGACATCTTCGACGTGCAGGCCAACGTCGCGCTGATGCACCAGGTCGTGGTGGCCCAGCTCGCGGCGGCCCGACAGGGCACGCACAAGGCCAAGACCCGCGGCGAGGTCGCCGGTGGCGGCAAGAAGCCGTACAAGCAGAAGGGCACCGGTCGCGCCCGGCAGGGCTCGATCCGCGCGCCGCAGTTCGCCGGCGGTGGCGTCGTGCACGGTCCCGTGCCGCGCGACTACAGCCAGCGGACCCCGAAGAAGATGAAGGCCGCCGCGCTGCGCGGTGCCCTCTCCGACCGGGCTCGCGCCGGGCAGGTGCACGTCGTCGAGGCGTTCGTCTCGGGCGAGAAGCCGTCGACCAAGGCGGCCCTGGCCACGCTGACCAAGCTCACCGAGGCCCGTCGGGTCCTGGTCGTGCTGAGCAGCACCGACGAGCTGAACTGGGTGTCGCTGCGCAACGAGCCGCGCGTGCACCTGATCGAGTCCGGCCAGCTGAACACGTACGACGTGCTGGTGGCCGACGACGTGGTCTTCACCAAGGACGCCCTGGACGAGTTCCTGGGCGTGCCCGCCGAGACCACCGAGGAGGGTGGCAAGTGAGCACGATCGCCGACCCGCGCGACATCATCGTGGCGCCGGTCGTCTCGGAGAAGAGCTACAGCGAGCTGAACCGGAACTGGTACACCTTCCTGGTGCACCCGGACGCGAACAAGACCGAGATCAAGATCGCTATCCAGCAGATCTTCAACGTCCGCGTCCTGACGGTCAACACGCTCAACCGCCAGGGTAAGCGCAAGCGCACCAAGACCGGCTTCGGTCAGCGCAAGGCGACCAAGCGGGCGATCGTGAAGCTGGCTGACGGTGACCGTATCGAGGCCTTCGGCGGCCCGGTCAGCTGAGGGGTGTAGACAATGGCTATCCGTAAGTACAAGCCGACGACGCCGGGCCGACGTGGCTCCAGCGTCGCGGA
Source organism: Micromonospora foliorum (assembly GCF_022229015.1). Lineage (GTDB taxonomy): Bacteria > Actinomycetota > Actinomycetes > Mycobacteriales > Micromonosporaceae > Micromonospora > Micromonospora foliorum. The sequence continues at coordinate 29,318 of NZ_JAKKFF010000069.1, read as the reverse complement.
CTTCGCCGAGATCACCCGGTCCACGCCGGAAAAGTCGCTGCTGGCTCCGTTGCCGAAGAAGGGCGGGCGTAACGCCCACGGCCGGATCACCACGCGGCACCACGGTGGCGGTCACAAGCGCCAGTACCGTCTGATCGACTTCAAGCGGGTCGACAAGGACGGCGTGCCGGCGAAGGTCGCTCACATCGAGTACGACCCGAACCGCACGGCGCGCATCGCGCTGCTGCACTACGCCGACGGCGAGAAGCGGTACATCCTCGCGCCGAAGGACATGAAGCAGGGCGACCGCGTCGAGTCCGGCCCGGGCGCCGACATCAAGCCGGGTAACAACCTGCCGCTGCGCAACATCCCGGTCGGTACCACCATCCACAACGTGGAGCTGCGTCCGGGTGGCGGGGCCAAGCTGGCCCGTTCCGCCGGCGTCGGCATCCAGCTGCTCGGCCGCGAGGGCGCGTACGCGACCCTTCGTATGCCGTCCGGTGAGATCCGGCGGGTGGACGTGCGCTGCCGCGCCAGCGTCGGCGAGATCGGCAACGCCGACCAGTCGAACATCAACTGGGGTAAGGCCGGCCGGATGCGGTGGAAGGGCAAGCGCCCGACCGTCCGTGGTGTCGCCATGAACCCGGTCGACCACCCGCACGGTGGTGGTGAGGGTAAGACCTCCGGTGGTCGCCACCCGGTCAACCCGCAGGGTAAGCCCGAGGGCCGCACCCGCCGTAAGGGCCAGCCGAGTGACCGGCTGATCGTCCGCCGTCGCTACGCCACGCGTAAGCGCGGCTGAGGGAGATAAGACATGCCTCGCAGCCTGAAGAAGGGCCCGTTCGTAGACGACCACCTGCTCAAGAAGGTGGAAGTTCAGAACGACAAGGGCTCCAAGAACGTGATCAAGACCTGGTCGCGGCGCTCGACGATCATCCCCGAGATGCTGGGGCACACGATCGCCGTGCATGACGGACGCAAGCACGTCCCGGTGTTCGTGACCGAGGCGATGGTCGGGCACAAGCTCGGCGAGTTCGCGCTGACCCGCACGTTCAAGGGTCACGAGAAGGACGACCGGAAGAGCCGTCGGCGCTGACGCCGCGGGCATACGGATAGAGGGAACAAGGGGTTACAGCGATGCCAGGAAAGGGCGACGCTCCGGTGCTTCCGGGCGCGCGGGCGGTTGCGCGGCACGTGCGCATCTCGCCGATGAAGGCGCGCCGGGTGGTCAACCTCGTCCGCGGCCTGCCCGCGAAGGAGGCGCTCACGGTGCTGCAGTTCGCGCCGCAGGCTGCGAGCGAGCAGGTGTACAAGGTGCTCGCTAGCGCGATCGCCAACGCGGAGAACAACGAGCGGCTGGACCCCGACGCGCTGCTCGTCAGCGAGGCCTTCGTGGACGAGGGCCCGACGATGAAGCGGTTCCAGCCGCGGGCGCAGGGTCGGGCGTACCGAATCCGCAAGCGCACCTGCCACATCACCGTGGCGGTCGAAGCGGTCGCGCCGGCAGCGCCGAGGAAGGCCGCGGCGAAGAAGGCCGCCCCGGCCACGGAGGCCGCACCGGCCGAAGCGCAGAGCAAGACGGAGGACGCCGAGTAATGGGTCAGAAGGTTCACCCCACTGGGTTCCGGCTCGGCATCTCGACCGACTGGAAGTCCCGCTGGTTCGCGGACAAGCTCTACAAGGACTACATCGGCGAGGATGTCAAGATCCGCCGCATGATGTCCAAGGGCCTCGAGCGTGCCGGGATCTCCAAGGTCGACATCGAGCGCACCCGCGACCGGGTCCGCGTCGACATCCACACCGCCCGGCCGGGCATCGTCATCGGCCGTAAGGGTGCGGAGGCCGACCGGATCCGCGGAGAGCTTGAGAAGCTCACCGGCAAGCAGGTTCAGCTGAACATCATCGAGGTGAAGAACCCCGAGTCGGACGCTCAGCTGGTCGCGCAGGGCGTGGCCGAGCAGCTGTCCAGCCGGGTCAGCTTCCGTCGGGCGATGCGCAAGGCCATGCAGTCGGCGATGAAGAACCCGGTCTGCAAGGGCATCCGGGTTCAGGTCTCGGGTCGCCTCGGCGGCGCCGAGATGAGCCGGACCGAGTTCTACCGTGAGGGCCGGGTTCCGCTGCACACGCTGCGGGCCAACATCGAGTACGGCTTCTTCGAGGCCCGTACCACGTTCGGTCGGATCGGTGTGAAGGTCTGGATCTACAAGGGCGACGCCGTCCCGGGCCGGGAGGCTCCGGCCGAGGCCGGTCCGTCCCGCCCGCGTCGTGGTGAGCGCGGCGACCGTCCCGAGCGTCCGCGCCGTGGCCGGTCGGGTTCGTCCGGCACCACGGCTGGTGGCACCGAGGCCGGTCGGGCTGCTGCGACCACCATCGCGCAGCAGGCCGAGACGCCGAGCGGCGAGCCGGTCGACAGCGCAGCTGTCGCCGCCACTGCTGCTCCGGCAGAAACGCAGCAGGAGGGCTGACAGATGCTGATGCCGCGCAAGCCCCCGAAGGGCTTCCGCAAGCCGCACCACCCGGACCGCAGTGGCGCGTCCAAGGGTGGTAACCGGGTGGTGTTCGGCGAGTTCGGGATCCAGGCTCTCGAGCCGGCGTACGTGACGAACCGACAGATCGAGTCGGCACGTATCGCGATGACTCGCCACATCAAGCGTGGTGGCAAGGTCTGGATCACGATCTTCCCGGACCAGGCCCTCACCAAGAAGCCTGCCGAGACCCGGATGGGTTCCGGTAAGGGTTCGCCCGAGTGGTGGGTCGCCAACGTCAAGCCGGGGCGGGTTCTCTTCGAGATGTCCTTCCCCAACGAGCAGACCGCGCGAGAGGCCATGCGTCGCGCGATCCACAAGCTCCCGATGAAGTGCCGCATTGTTACGCGCGAAGTGGGTGAATCCTGATGGCAGCGGGCGTTAAGGCGACCGAGCTGCGTGAGCTCTCCGAAGAGGAGCTGGTCACGAAGCTGCGGGAGGCCAAGGCGGAGCTGTTCAACCTCCGCGTGCAGGCCGCAACCGGGCAGCTGGACAACAACCGGCGGTTGCAGGTCATCCGTCGGGAGATCGCCCGGATCTACACGATCATGCGTGAGCGTGAGCTGGGGCTCTCGGCCGCGCCGACTGAGGTGACTGCATCATGACCGAAGAGACCGCCACCGCCGCCGCGCGGTCGCGCCGCAAGGTCCGCGAGGGCCTGGTGATCAGCGACAAGATGGACAAGACCGTCGTTGTCGAGGTCGAGGACCGGGTTCGGCACGCGCTGTACGGCAAGATCATGCGCCGTACGGCCAAGCTGAAGGTGCACGACGAGCAGAACGCCGCTGGCACCGGTGACCGGGTTCTCATCATGGAGACCCGGCCGCTGAGCGCCACCAAGCGTTGGCGGATCGTGGAGATCCTGGAAAAGGCCAAGTAGCGAAGGCTCGAGCTCGCCCGGCGTTGCGTCGGGCGTAGGTTCCGCCAGGCTCCGGCCGCTACGGCGGCCGGAGAACCGGCAGACATAGGAGATAGACGTGATTCAGCAGGAGTCGCGACTGCGCGTCGCCGACAACACGGGTGCTCGGGAGATCCTTTGCATCCGGGTTCTCGGTGGCTCGGGTCGGCGCTACGCGAGCATCGGCGACGTCATCGTGGCCACGGTCAAGGACGCGATCCCGGGTGCCGGTGTGAAGAAGGGCGACGTCGTCAAGGCTGTCGTCGTTCGCACGGCCAAGGAGAGGCGTCGGCCGGACGGCTCGTACATCCGCTTCGACGAGAACGCCGCCGTCATCATCAAGGACGGCGGGGACCCGCGTGGAACCCGTATCTTCGGCCCGGTGGGTCGGGAGCTGCGGGACAAGCGGTTCATGAAGATTATTTCCCTCGCGCCGGAGGTGTTGTGACCGTGAAGGTCAAGAAGGGCGACACGGTCGTCGTCATCGCCGGCAAGGACAAGGGTGCCAAGGGCAAGGTCATTCAGGCCTACCCGCGGCAGGACAAGGTCCTGGTCGAGGGCGTGAACCGGGTCAAGAAGCACACCCGCATCAGCACCACCCAGCGTGGCGCCAAGACCGGCGGCATCGTCACTCAGGAGGCCCCGATCCACGTCTCGAACGTGCAGGTCCTGGACTCCGACGGCAAGCCGACCCGCGTCGGTTACCGGATCGACGACAACGGCCAGAAGGTCCGCATCGCGCGTAGCACCGGTAAGGACCTGTGATGACCACGGCTACCGAAAAGACCCTGCCGCGCCTCAAGGAGCGGTACCGCAACGAGATCGTGGCCCAGCTGCGCGAGCAGCGCAGCTACGGCAACCCCATGCAGGTGCCGCGGCTGGTCAAGATCGTCGTCAACATGGGTGTCGGCGAGGCTGCTCGCGACGCCAAGCTGATCGACGGCGCGGTCCGCGACCTCGCCACGATCACCGGCCAGAAGCCGCAGGTGCGGCGGGCGACCAAGTCCATCGCGCAGTTCAAGCTCCGCGAGGGCATGCCGATCGGCGCGAAGGTCACCCTTCGCGGCGACCGGATGTGGGAGTTCCTGGACCGGCTGCTCTCCATCTCGCTGCCGCGTATCCGCGACTTCCGCGGCCTGGACGGGCGCAAGCTGGACGGGCACGGCAACTACACGTTCGGTCTGACCGAGCAGTCGGTGTTCCACGAGATCGACCAGGACCGGATCGATCGCCAGCGGGGCATGGACATCACGGTGGTCACGACCGCCACGACCGACGACGAGGGCCGGGCGCTGCTCAAGCTCCTGGGCTTCCCGTTCAAGGAGAACTGAGATGGCCAAGAAGGCGCTGATCATCAAGGCGGCCGCGAAGCCGAAGTTCTCGGTTCGCGCGTACACCCGCTGCCAGCGGTGCGGGCGTCCGAAGGCGGTCTACCGCAAGTTCGGGCTCTGCCGGGTCTGCATCCGGGAGATGGCTCACCGCGGTGAGCTGCCGGGCGTGTCCAAGGCTTCCTGGTAAGGGCGACCGCGTCCCGGCCGTCGGCCGGGAACTCCTGCACCGATTAGGTATTGCTCTTCGCCGTAGGCCCGGGGCTGATGCCCCGGGAACCCCGGCGAGAAAGGCTGACGAAATCCATGACGATGACCGACCCGATCGCAGACATGCTCACGCGTCTGCGTAACGCCAACCAGGCGTACCACGATCAGGTGAAGATGCCCTACTCCAAGATCAAGGCGAACATCGCCGAGGTCCTGAAGGCCGAGGGTTACATCGCCACCTGGTCGGTCGAGGAGCCCGAGGAGGGCGCCGTCGGCAAGCGACTGGTCGTCGAGCTGAAGTACGGCCAGAACCGCGAGCGGAGCCTGGCCGGCATCAAGCGCGTGTCCAAGCCCGGTCTCCGGGTGTACGCCAAGTCGGACGGGCTCCCGCGGGTGCTCGGTGGGCTGGGCGTGGCGATCATTTCGACGTCCCAGGGGCTGCTGACCGACCGGCAGGCCCGCAAGCGGAGTGTTGGCGGGGAAGTCCTCGCCTTCGTCTGGTAACGGGAGACAGGTAGAAATGTCGCGAATTGGACGTAAGTCGATCCCGGTACCAGCCGGCGTCGACATCACGATCGACGGGCAGACCGTCAAGGTCAAGGGCCCCAAGGGCCAGCTCCAGCACACCCTCGCCGAGCCGATCACGATCGATCGGGCCGAGGATGGGCAGCTGAGCGTCAACCGGCCGAACGACGAGCGCAAGGCCAAGGAACTCCACGGCCTGAGCCGTACGCTGGTTGCCAACATGATCGTCGGGGTCACCGAGGGCTACCGCAAGAGCCTGGAGATCGCCGGCACCGGTTACCGGGTCACCGCCAAGGGTTCGGACCTCGAGTTCGCGCTCGGGTTCTCGCACCCGGTGGTCGTCTCCGCCCCGGCGGGCATCACCTTCACGGTGGAGCGGCCGACCCTGTTCCACGTGGCTGGCATCGACAAGCAGCAGGTCGGTGAGGTCGCCGCCAACATCCGGAAGATCCGCCCGCCGGAGCCCTACAAGGGCAAGGGTGTCAAGTACCAGGGCGAGGTCATCCGCCGCAAGGCCGGAAAGGCAGGTAAGAAGTGAGCGCCACGCTGCTCAAGCGCCGCCGCGGTGTCGCCGCCAAGCGCGCCGTTGGGCGTGCGCGTCGACACTTCCGCGTCCGCAAGAACGTCACCGGTACGGCCGAGCGTCCGCGCCTGGTCGTCACCCGTTCGCTGCGGCACATGGTCGCCCAGGTCGTCGACGACACCAAGGGTCACACCCTGGCGTCGGCGTCGACCCTGGACGCCTCGCTGCGCGGTACGGAGGGCGACAAGAGCGCCCTCGCTGGCAAGGTGGGCGCGCTGCTCGCCGAGCGGGCCAAGGCCGCTGGCGTCTCCAAGGTCGTCTTCGACCGCGGTGGCAACCGGTACGCGGGGCGAGTCGCCGCGCTTGCCGACGCCGCCCGCGAAGCCGGGCTCGAGTTCTAACAACCCCGTCACGAGAGATAAGGAAGGCTGCTGATGCCAGGTCAACAGCGCCGTGGCGGCGGGTCCGGTGGCAACGAGGGTGGTCGCCGCGACAACCGCCGTGAGGGCGGCCGCGGAAACGCGCCCGTCGAGAAGACCCCGCACCTTGAGCGGGTCGTCGCGATCAACCGCGTCGCCAAGGTCGTGAAGGGTGGTCGTCGCTTCAGCTTCACCGCCCTGGTGATCGTGGGCGACGGCGACGGCACGGTCGGCGTGGGCTACGGAAAGGCCAAGGAGGTGCCCGCGGCCATCGCCAAGGGTGTCGAGGAGGCCAAGAAGCACTTCTTCAAGGTCCCGCGGATCGGTCAGTCGATCCCGCACCCGGTGACGGGTGAGGACGCCGCTGGCGTGGTGCTGCTCAAGCCGGCCTCGGCCGGTACGGGTGTCATCGCCGGTGGACCGGTGCGTGCCGTGCTGGAGTGCGCTGGGATCCACGACGTGCTCTCCAAGAGCCTCGGCTCGTCGAACCCGATCAACATTGTGCACGCCACCGTGGCGGCCCTGAAGGGGCTTGAGTCCCCCGAGCAGGTCGCGGCGCGTCGTGGTCTGCCGGTGGAGGACGTCGCGCCGGCGGCCATGCTGGCGTCGCGTGCGGGGGTGGCGCACTGATGGCACGCCTGAAGGTCACCCAGCTCCGGTCCGGTATCGGGACCAAGCACAACCAGCGTGAGTCGCTGCGTTCGCTCGGTCTCAAGCGGATCAACGACGTGGTGGTCAAGGAGGACCGGCCCGAGATCCGCGGCATGATCTTCACTGTGAGCCACCTCGTGAAGGTCGAGGAGGTCGAGTAATGACGATCAAGGTGCATCACCTGCGCCCGGCGCCCGGTTCCAAGACCGCGAAGACCCGTGTGGGTCGCGGTGAGGGTTCCAAGGGCAAGACCGCTGGTCGCGGTACCAAGGGTTCCAAGGCCCGCAAGAACATCTCGGCGGCGTTCGAGGGTGGGCAGATGCCCATCCACATGCGTCTGCCGAAGATGAAGGGCTTCAAGAACAAGTTCAAGGTGGTCTTCCAGGTGGTCAACCTGGACCGACTCGCTGAGCTGTTCCCGAACGGTGGTCAGGTCGGCCCGCTGGAGCTCGTCGAGTCCGGCGCGGTCCGCAAGGGTCACCCGGTCAAGGTTCTCGGCACCGGGGACCTCGGCGGTGTGGCGCTCCAGGTGTCGGCGCACGCGTTCAGTGCGTCGGCCAAGGAGAAGATCGCTGCCGCCGGTGGCTCCGTCACCGAGCTGTAAGGCGTACGACCATGGCGCCCGTCCAGTTGAGAGCAACTGGCGGGCGCCATGGTCTGCCTGGGGCCTGAGCGCCCGGTAACATCGGAATCGATTTATGTAGTCGGGCGCATCTGCCCGGACCGGGGTGAGGCTGTTAGAGTCCCATCCCAGCCATGGATTGCGGGCACTCGCCCGTGATCCACCCCGACCCGCCAGGGATCACCGGCGGCCCGCCTCGCGCAGGAGGAAGAAGTTGCTGTCCGCCTTTCTCAGTGCGTTCCGTACGCCTGACCTGCGCAAGAAGCTGCTGTTCACAGTAGGCATCATCGCGGTCTACCGGCTGGGTGCAACGCTCCCCAGCCCGGGCGTCTCGTACGGCAACGTGCAGAAGTGCCTCGACACCATCCAGGGTGACACCACCGGGGTGGTGAACCTTCTCAACCTCTTCTCCGGCGGAGCGCTGCTACAGCTCTCGGTCTTCGCGCTGGGCATCATGCCCTACATCACCGCGTCGATCATTTTGCAGCTGCTGACCGTCGTGATCCCCCGCCTTGAGCAGCTCCGCAAGGAGGGCCAGGCCGGTCAGGCGAAGATCACCCAGTACACGCGCTACCTGACCCTCGGTCTCGGTGTGCTGCAGGCCTCGGCGTTCGTGGCCCTGGCCCGCTCGGGCCAGCTGTTCCAGAACCGCTGCGACCAGTTCCCGATCATCCCCACCGGCACCGGCATCCCGGACTGGCTGACCCTGGCCATCCTGGTGATGACGATGACCGCCGGCACCGGCATGGTCATGTGGCTCGGTGAGCTGATCACCGACCGCGGCGTCGGCAACGGCATGTCCGTCCTGATCTTCACCTCGATCGCGGCGCGGCTGCCCAGCGAGGGCTGGCAGATCAAGACCAGCAAGGGCTGGGACATGTTCGCCCTGGTCATCGCGCTGGTCCTGGTGGTCATCACCGCGGTCACCTTCATCGAGCAGGCGCAGCGCCGGATCCCGGTGCAGTACGCCAAGCGGATGATCGGCCGGCGGATGTACGGCGGCACCTCGACCTACATCCCGCTGAAAGTCAACCAGGCGGGTGTGATCCCGGTCATCTTCGGGTCGTCGCTGCTCTACCTGCCGCAGTTGGCGCTGCAGTTCTTCGACCAGACCGACCCGGGCAAGACCCAGTCGTGGATCCAGAACAACCTGGTCAACCCGAGCAGCCCGATCTACATCTCGGTCTACTTCCTGCTGATCATCTTCTTCACGTACTTCTACGTCTCGATCACGTTCAACCCGACCGAGGTCGCGGACAACATGAAGAAGTACGGCGGGTTCGTGCCGGGTATCCGCCCGGGCAAGCCGACCGCCGACTACCTCGACTTCATCCTCAGCCGGATCACCCTGCCGGGCGCGCTCTACCTCGGCGTCATCTCGATCCTGCCGAACTTCTTCTTCATCTGGCTGGACAACCAGCAGTATCAGAACTTCCCGTTCGGCGGCACCGCTGTGCTCATCATGGTCGGCGTCGGTCTGGAGACCGTGAAGCAGATCGAGAGCCAACTCATGCAGCGGAACTACGAAGGGTTCCTGCGGTAGATGAGACTCGTTCTGGTTGGCCCGCCGGGCGCGGGCAAGGGCACACAGGCCGAGTTCATCGCCGCGCACCTCTCGGTGCCGAAGATTTCGACCGGAGACATCTTCCGGTCGAACGTCACCCAGGGCACGCCCCTCGGTGTCGAGGCGAAGCGGTACATGGACGCAGGCGAGCTGGTCCCGGACGAGGTCACCATCAACATGGTCCGGGACCGGCTGGCCGAGCCCGACGCCAGCGAGGGTTTCCTGCTCGACGGCTTCCCGCGGACGACTCCGCAGGCGGCCGCTCTGGACAAGCTCCTCGCCGATCTGGGCACCGCCCTGGATCTGGTCCTGGAGCTGGTCGTCGACGACGACGAGGTGATCCGGCGGCTCTCCGGTCGGCGTACCTGCCGGGGCTGCGGCAAGATCTGGCACGTCGAGTTCGACGCCACCACCCGGCCGGGCATCTGTGACAGGTGCGGCGCCGAGCTGTTCCAGCGCGACGACGACAAGCCGGAGACGATCGCCACGCGGCTCCGTGAATACAGCGAGAAGACCGCACCCCTGGTCGACTACTACGGCGCTCAGGGCAAGCTGGTCGGGATCGACGCCACCGGGCCGGTGGAGGACGTCACCACCCGGGCCATCGACGCGTTGCGGTCGTACGGCGGCTGAGGTCCGGCCGGGCCACGGCGGATAGAGTGCGAACAGCGGGGTACGCGTTATGTGCCCCGCTGTTCGGCAACGAAAGGTAACCGCTCCATGCGTCGTCCCCAGCTGGACATCCAGCTGAAGACCCCTGACCAGATCGAGAAGATGCGGGCCGCCGGGCTGGTGGTCGCCGAGGCGCTCCGCCGGATGCGGGAGGCTGTTGCCCCCGGCGTGAGCACCGCCGATCTGGACGCCATCGCGGAGGCGACCATCCGCGAGGCGGGTGGCGTTCCGTCGTTCAAGGGCTATCACGGTTTCCCGGCGTCGATCTGCTCCTCGGTCAACGAGCAGATCGTGCACGCCATCCCGTCGCCGAAGCAGGTGCTCCAGGCCGGTGACCTGATCTCCATCGACTGCGGCGCGGTGTTGGACGGGTGGCACGGCGACTCCGCGATCACGGTCGGGGTCGGCGACGTCGACCCGGCGCTGCTGAAGATGGCCGAGGTCGCCGAGGACGCGATGTGGGCCGGCATCGCCGCCGCCGCTCGTGGCGCGGCCAGCGGCAAGGGCCGCCTCACCGACATCTCGCACGCGGTGGAGACCGCCGTCCGCAAGGGCGGCCGGTACGGCATCGTCGACGGCTACGGCGGGCACGGTATCGGCACCGAGATGCACCAGGACCCGCACGTGCTCAACCACGGTCGGCCGGGCAAGGGCCCGCGACTGGTGCCCGGAATGGCGCTGGCCATCGAACCGATGATCACCATGGCGTCACCGCGGACGGCCGAGTTGGCCGACGGGTGGACGGTCGTCACCCGGGACGGCTCGGTGGCCGCGCACGTCGAGCACTCGATGGCGCTGCTGCCGGACGGCGTCTGGGTGCTCACCGCGTTCGACGGAGGCCGCGCCCGCCTGGGCGACCTGGTCACCGCCCGCCAACCAGCAGCCACCAAAACCCCCTGACCCACCAAAACCCCCTAACCCACCCCCCGCCTCACCTCGTTGATCATGAAGTTATTGCGCTGACACGCCGGTGCGGCTGGCAACAACTTGATGATCGACCGTTGTCGGGGGTCCGGCGGTAGTGGCGCGACGGTGGCATGCTTGCCGGCATGGACGGGCACGACGGGATGCGAGCCGCGGACGCGGACCGTGCGGCGGTGGCCGACCGGTTGCGGGTCGCCCTCGACGAGGGCCGACTGGATCTGCACGAGTACGACGAGCGGTTGCAGCGGGCCTACGCGGCACGCACGTACGCCGACCTTGAGGCCCTGCTCACCGATCTGCCCCCGGTGACGCCAGCACAGCGGTCGGGCCTGGCGCCGGCCGCCGGGCCGACGGTGGGTCTGCTGGGTGACCAGCTCGGTCCGGCCCCCAGCAGGGGCGTCACGGCCCGCTGGTTGGCCGAGGTGTGGTTCCCGTACCTGCGGGTGATCGCCATCGTGGTGACCATCTGGGCGGTGACGTCGCTGCTCAGCCAGGATCTGCTCTACTTCTGGCCGGCGTGGGTGGCGGGGCCGTGGGGCGTGGTGCTGGTGGTGCGCACGGTCACCGGCGTGGCCGGGGGAGAGCCCCAGCGCCAGGCCGTCAAGCGCCAACGCCGCCGAGAGCGCAAGCAGGCAAAGCGCGCCTCCGAATCAGAAAACCCCCACCAACCCCCTGACCCCCACTCCCACCTCATGTGGTGATCATGAAGTTATTGCCGCCGGCTCCGGCGTGTCGTGACAACAACTTCATGATCAACCGGGCTGGGGGTGGGGCCGGTTGGGGTGTTGCGCGGGTTGGTGGGTGGTCGGTTTGGCGGGGGACCGCAGGCCGGCGTACACTTTCAGATCGGCGCACAGCGTCCACTCCGGCATGCCCACCCTGCGCTTCGGTGGGAGCTGGAGCCGCGGCTGGCGCGGGCTTCTGATTCTGATCAGATTTCCGTGTAAGACGTTGTGGGCCGCCCGGAGCAATCGACGTCAGGACAGCGGAGGACATGCCGAAAAAAGACGGAGCCATTGAGATCGAGGGTCGGGTCATCGAGCCCCTGCCGAACGCCATGTTCCGGGTGGAGCTCGCGAACGGCCACAAGGTGTTGGCTCACATCAGCGGCAAGATGCGGCAGCACTACATCCGCATCCTTCCGGAGGACCGGGTCGTCGTCGAACTTTCGCCGTACGACCTGACCCGCGGGCGCATCGTCTACCGCTACAAGTAGTCCTGACGACGGCCGGGAAGTCCCGTGTCCGTCTTCGACGTCCGGTGTCGCGCAGAGCGCGTCCCCGGGCCAGATGGGAAGTAAGGCAACCGTGAAGGTCAAGCCGAGCGTCAAGAGGATCTGCCAGAAGTGCCGGGTTATCCGCCGGCACGGCCGGGTCATGGTCATCTGCAGCGACCCGCGCCACAAGCAGCGCCAGGGCTGACTCAGCCCGTCCGGCCGGAGCACGGCCGGGTGGCGTTGGTCCAGGCGGATCCCCAGCGACACACACATCACACATGCTCGTCCCAGCCGCGAGCGGTACGCCAGACGTACCTCTGCGTGGCTGACCCCCGGTCGGAGGCCGGGGCCCGCTTGGGCAGCGACCGATCCCGGTCGCCGGCGCGAACCGCGTCGGAAAGACGGGACGGCCGGTAGCGGGGTGGGACGGGTCCACACCTCCGCCACACATCACGAGGAGTACGCCCGCACATGGCACGTCTAGTCGGCGTGGATCTCCCCCGCGAAAAGCGGTTGGAGATCGCGCTCACCTACATCTTCGGGGTCGGTCGCACCCGCGCCCTGGAGACACTCGCCGCCACCGGCATCTCGCCGGACAAGCGTGCTCGGGACCTCACGGACGAGGAGCTCGTGCAGCTCCGCGACCACATCGAGGGCAACTACAAGGTTGAAGGCGACCTGCGCCGCGAGGTCGCCGCTGACATCCGCCGCAAGGTTGAGATCGGCTGCTACGCCGGCATCCGGCACCGCCGGGGCCTGCCCGTGCGTGGCCAGCGGACCAAGACCAACGCACGGACCCGCAAGGGCCCGAAGCGGACCGTCGCCGGCAAGAAGAAGCCCGGCAAGAAGTAGTTCTTGACCGGATGACGGGGCCGGTCGCCGCCGAGTCAGGGCGGGCCGCAACCCAATCCGGAAAGTCAACTAGGAGCGCACAGACTTATGCCACCGAAGGCTCGTGCCGGAGCCGCTGTAAAGAAGGTCCGGCGCAAGGAACGCAAGAACGTCGCCCACGGGCAGGCGCACATCAAGAGCACGTTCAACAACACCATCGTGTCCATCACGGACCCGACCGGTGCGGTCATCTCCTGGGCCTCCGCTGGCCAGGTCGGCTTCAAGGGCTCCCGCAAGTCGACTCCGTTCGCCGCGCAGCTGGCCGCCGAGGCTGCCGCGCGTCGCGCGATGGAGCACGGCATGCGCAAGGTCGACGTGTTCGTCAAGGGCCCCGGCTCCGGCCGGGAAACCGCCATCCGTTCGCTGCAGGCCGTGGGCCTCGAGGTCGGCCAGATCGCCGACGTCACCCCGCAGCCGCACAACGGGTGCCGTCCGCCGAAGCGTCGCCGGGTCTGAGAGGTAGAGAGAGATGGCTCGTTACACCGGTGCAGACTGCCGCCGTTGCCGGCGGGAGAAGATGAAGCTGTTCCTCAAGGGCAGCAAGTGCGATGGTCCGAAGTGCCCGTTCGAGTCCCGGCCGTTCCCGCCCGGGCAGCACGGCCGCGGCCGCACCAAGGAGACGGAGTACCTGCTCCAGCTCCGTGAGAAGCAGAAGGCCCGCCGGGTTTACGGCGTGCTGGAGAAGCAGTTCCGCGGTTACTACGAGGAAGCCGTTGGCAAGCAGGCCAAGACCGGTGAGGTCCTCCTGCAGATCCTCGAGTCGCGGCTGGACAACGTCGTTTACCGGGCCGGCTACGCCCACTCGCGGGACATGGCCCGCCAGCTGGTCAAGCACGGTCACTTCACGGTGAACGGCAAGAAGGTCGACATCCCGTCGTACCGCGTCAAGGAGCACGACATCATCGAGGTTCGGGGCAAGAGCAAGGAGCTCACCCCGTTCATCGTCGCGCAGGCTCAGGCCGGCTCGCGGGCGGTTCCGGCGTGGCTTGAGGCCATCCCGAGCCAGATGAAGGTGCTCGTGCACTCCCTCCCGGCCCGGCAGGTCATCGACACGCAGGTCCAGGAGCAGTTGATCGTCGAGCTCTACTCCAAGTAGTCCGAGCTCGTTCGGTGGCCCGCCCTTCGGGGCGGGCCACCGGAACAGTTTGTGTCGTGGGCGTCAAATAGCGGGCGCCCCGGAAGAGAAGAGAAAAGATGCTCATCAGCCAGCGACCCTCCCTCTCCGAGGAGTCGATCAACGAGACCCGCTCCCGGTTCGCCATCGAGCCGCTGGAGCCGGGCTTCGGCTACACCCTGGGTAACTCGCTGCGGCGTACGCTGCTGTCGTCGATCCCGGGCGCGGCCGTCACCTCGATCAAGATCGACGGTGTGCTGCACGAGTTCACCACGATCCCCGGTGTCAAGGAGGACGTGGTCGAGCTCGTCATGAACATCAAGGAGCTGTGCGTCAGCTCCGAGCACGACGAGCCGGTCAGCATGTACCTGCGTAAGCAGGGCCCGGGCGACGTGACCGCGGGCGACATCCAGCCGCCGGCCGGCGTCTCGGTGCACAACCCGGATCTCAAGCTCGCCACCCTGAACGGCAAGGGCCGGCTCGACATGGAGCTGACCGTCGAGCGCGGCCGGGGCTACGTGACGGCGGCGCAGAACAAGCAGTCCGGCGCGGAGATCGGCCGGATCCCGGTCGACTCGATCTACTCGCCGGTGCTGAAGGTGACCTACCGCGTCGAGGCGACCCGTGTCGAGCAGCGGACCGACTTCGACCGGCTGATCATCGACGTCGAGACCAAGCCGTCGATGGGTCCGCGTACGGCGCTGGCCTCCGCCGGTTCGACGCTTGTGGAGCTGTTCGGGCTGGCCCGGGAGCTGGACGAGACCGCCGAGGGCATCGACATCGGGCCGTCCCCGCAGGACGCCCAGCTGGCGGCGGACCTTGCCCTGCCGATCGAGGAGCTGGACCTCACCGTCCGCTCCTACAACTGCCTCAAGCGCGAGGGCATCAACTCCGTTGGTGAGCTCATCGGGCGTACCGAGGCCGACCTCCTCGACATTCGCAACTTCGGTCAGAAGTCGATCGACGAGGTCAAGATGAAGCTCGCCGGGATGGGTCTCGGGCTGAAGGACTCGGCTCCGAACTTCGACCCGGCGCACGTCGTGGACACCTTCGGCGAGGCCGACTACGACACCGACGACTACCGCGAGACCGAGCAGCTCTAGTCCGCGCTGCCGCCACAACTGAGGAGCACCAAAAATGCCCACGCCCACCAAGGGCCCCCGCCTCGGCGGCAGCCCCTCGCACGAGCGGCTGATGCTCGCCAACCTGGCGACCGCGCTGTTCCAGCACGGCAAGATCCAGACCACCGAGACGAAGGCCCGGCGGCTGCGCCCGCTGGCCGAGCAGCTCATCACCAAGGCCAAGCGCGGTGACCTCGCCTCGCGGCGGCGTGTGCTGGGTGTCGTCAAGGACAAGGACGTGGTCTACGCCCTGTTCGACCAGATCGCGCCCCGGTACTCCAACCGCCCCGGCGGTTACACCCGGATCGTGAAGACCGGTCCGCGCAAGGGTGACAACGCGCCGATGGCCATCATCGAGCTGGTGGAGGAGCTTCAGGTCGCCGAGCCGAAGGTGAACAAGAAGACCGCCGCCCGCAAGGCCGCGCAGCAGGACAAGGTCGAGGCGCTCGCCCCGGCCGACGAGGCCCCGAAGTCGGCTCCGGCCGACCAGGACTCCGAGGCGCCGGTGTCGGCGTCCGGTGACACCGACGCCGCCCGCGAGGACAGCGACGAGGCCACCGAGAACAAGGCCTGATCAAGGGCATTGTCGGGCCCGGCACCCCATCGGGGTGTCGGGCCCGACCCGTAACAGGAGGTACGAGGTGGACGAGCGGATCCGGCTACGGCTGGACGTCTCGTACGACGGCACCGACTTCTCCGGCTGGGCCGCCCAGCCGACCCGGCGCACCGTCGCGGGGGTGCTCGTCGAGACCCTGGACCTGGTCCTCGGCGTCGGTACGGCCACCGGGCTGACGGTGGCCGGACGGACCGACGCGGGGGTGCACGCCACGGGGCAGGTGTGCCACCTGGACCTGCCGGTGGAGGTGTGGCGGCAGCACGAGGAACGACTGCTGCGTCGCCTGGCCCGGCTGCTCCCCACCGACGTGCGGGTACGGGCGATGACCGAGGTGCCGGCCGACTTCGACGCCCGGTTCTCGGCCACCTTCCGGCGCTACGAGTACCGGGTCACCGACGCGCCGTTCGGTGCCGAGCCGCTGCGCCGGCACGAGGTGCTGGCGTGGCCGAAGCCGTTGGACCTGACCGCGCTGAATGCCGCCGCGGCCGGCCTGGTGGGGGAGCACGACTTCGCCGCGTACTGCCGGCGCAAGGAGCACGCGACCACGCTGCGCGAGGTGACCCGGCTGGACTGGCGCCGCGACCCGGACGGCATCCTGGTCGCCACCGTGCAGGCCGACGCGTTCTGCCAGGCGATGGTGCGCAGCCTGGTGGGGGCCATGCTCGTGGCCGGGGACGGCCGCCGCCCGGTCGAGTGGCCGGGCACCCTGCTCACCCAGCGGGAGCGGTCCAGTGAGGTGACCGTGGCCCCCGCGCGCGGGCTGACGCTGGTCGCCGTCGGCTACCCGGCCGATCCGGCCGAGTACGCCCACCGCGCCACCCTCACCCGCCGGTTGCGGGTCCCGATCGAGGGTTGACGGCCCGCAGGGTCAGTCGCCCGGCAGGCCGCCCTGGTTCGCGTTGCTGCCGGTCGGGGCCGCCGTCGGCTGTGCGGCGGTGCCACCGTCGGCCCGGCTCTGCAGCACGCCCCGACTGAGGTGCAGCTCGATCATGTCGAACAGGATCTCGCGGACCTTGGCGTCACCCGCCTTGACCGGTGCCCCGTCCTTGCGGACCACCAGGGCGTACGCCAGGTAGTGGCCACGGACCTGCCAACCGACGCGGGCCGGAGCGCTGGCCAGGACATCGGTGCCGTCGCCGTCGTCGGTGGTGAGGCCACGGAAACGGCCCTGCCGCTCGTCGAGCAGTTGCCGGAGTCGGTCGCGGGCTCGTTCCGCGCTGACCTTGTCGGTGAGGTTGAACAGGCCGGCGGTGACCAGGTGGCCGCCGTCGGGCGTACTCAGCGTGGCCCGGACGACCTGGTTGCAGCCGAGCCGGACCAGCAGGTCGGCGACCTCGTCGGTGGCGGCGACGGCGCAACTGCCGCTGGACTGGGTCTTGAGCACCTGGTAGCTCGGCTGGCCGTCGGTGAGCTTCAGTTCGTTGCCGGGGAAGAGTTCCCTGGCGGTGAGCGGGGCCTGGTCGGTGTCCCGGGAATCGAGGGCCAGGCGTTCCGCGGAGGCCGACGTCGGGGCGGCGTTCGGCTGGTACGTCGGGCTGGTCTGCGGCTGCTGCTCGTTGCGGTCCATGAGCAACGCGGCGGCACCGAGGCCGCAGAGGGCGAGCAGCACCAGGACGGCTGCGCCGCCGATCAGTACCTGCCACAGTCGGCCGCCACCGCGCCGGCCGGACGGCTCCGCCGGCGCCGCCGAGGTGTAGATCTGGCTGCGAGGCGGGGCGGGCGGGATGTCGGCACGAGTCGGCAGTGGCTGCGCCACGTCGCCACGAGCAGGCACGGGCTGCGGCACCTCGGCACGGGCCGGCACCGGCTGCGGCACCTCGGCGCGAGTCGGCACGGGCTGCGACGAGGGCAGCGAGAGCTGGTTCGGCCGGGGCAGCGACGGCGTGGGGAAGCGCGACGGAGAGGGCCCGGCCGGCGGGGGCGGACCGGCGCCGAGCACCGACAGGTCGGACCCGGGCTCCGGGTACTCCTCGAAAGCGTCCTCATCGGACTGGTACCGATACACCATGTCGCCCAGACTAGAAGTCATTGTCCCTTTAGGGGGTAATTTCGAGGAAATGTGCGTGCGGGCCGTGTCGGGGCCGCCCGAGACCGGTGCGAGAATTGCCGGGTGACCGGCGACCACTACTTCACCGCTCAGCCCACCAGCGACGCCCCGGCGCGCGAGGTCGAGTTCTCCGTCGCCGACCGCGACTACCGGCTCACCTCGGCCGGCGGGGTCTTCTCCGCCAGTCGGCTCGACCCGGGCACCGCGGTGCTCCTGCGTAAGGCCGAGCTGCCCGCCGCCGACACCGGTGGCGACCTGCTCGACCTCGGCTGCGGGTTCGGGCCGATCAGCTGTGTGCTGGCCGACCTCGCGCCCACGAGCACCATCTGGGCCGTCGACGTCAACGCCCGGGCCCGCGAGTTGACCGCCGCCAACGCGGCCCGGATCGGCGCTGCCGACCGGGTCCGGGTCAGCGCGCCGGACGACGTTCCGGACGGCGTCCGCTTCGCCCAGCTCTGGTCGAACCCACCCATCCGGATCGGCAAGGACGGGCTGCACGACCTGCTGCTGCGCTGGCTGCCCCGACTCGCCCCGGACGGCGTCGGCTGGTTGGTCGTCGCCCGGCACCTCGGCGGCGACTCGCTGCAACGCTGGCTCACCGAGCAGAGCTGGCAGGTCGAGCGGTACGCCAGCCAGAAGGGCTTCCGGGTGCTGCGCGTCACCCGGTAATTGGATATACCCCCCGACCCTCACTGGGGCAGGATCCCGGCGTGGGATACGTGGACGTGGCAGCGGTCGGGCACATCCTGCCCGACGGTCGGGAACTCTTCGCCGACGTGTCGTTCCGGGTCGGGGAGGGCAGCAAGGTCGCCCTGGTCGGGCCGAACGGGGCGGGAAAGACGACCCTGCTGAGGATGGTCGCCGGCGACCTGCCGGTGCGCAGCGGCGTTGTCGCGCGGGCCGGCGGGCTGGGCGTGATGCGCCAGTTCATCGGCATGATCGGCGACGAGTCGACCCTCGCCGACCTGGCGTTGTCGCTGGCCCCACCGTCGCTGCGCGACGCCGGTCGGCGGCTCGGCGAGACCGAGGCGGCCATGCGGGCGGCCGAGGCCCACGGCAAGTTCAGCAACGCCGCGGGAAAGGCCCAACTGGCGTACGCCGACGCGCTCGGCGCCTGGGGCGAGGCCGGCGGGTACGACGCCGAGGTGCTCTTCGACACCGTCGCGACAATCGTGCTCGGCCAGCCCTGGGACGCCGTACGGGACCGGCCGGTGCGCACCCTCTCCGGCGGTCAGCAGAAGCGCTTCGCCCTGGAGTTGCTGCTGCGCGGGCCGGACGAGGTGCTGCTGCTCGACGAACCGGACAACTTCCTCGACGTGCCCGGCAAACGCTGGCTGGAGGCGCGGCTGCGCGAGTCGACGAAGTCGGTGCTCTACGTCTCGCACGACCGCGAGCTGCTGGCCCAGAGCGCCGACCGGGTGGTTGCCGTCGAGGGTGGCAGCGCCTGGGTGCACCCGGGCGGCTTCGCCAGCTGGCACGAGGCTCGGGTGGCTCGACATGCCCGCCTCGACGAGCTGCGCCGACGCTGGGACGAGGAGCACCAGAAGCTGCGCGAGCTGATGCTGATGTACAAGCAGAAGGCCGCGTACAACGACGGGTTGGCCTCGCGCTACCAGGCCGCGCAGACCCGGTTGCGCAAGTTCGAGGAGGCCGGGCCGCCGCCCGTACCGCCGAAGGACCAGGACATCCGGATGCGGCTCAGCGGCGGGCGGACCGGCAAGCGCGCGGTCGTCTGCGAGCAGCTGGAGCTCGACGGCCTGACCTTCCCCTTCGACCTGGAGATCTGGTACGGCGACCGGGTGGCGGTGCTCGGTGCCAACGGCACCGGCAAGTCGCACTTCCTGCGGCTGCTGGCCCGCGGCGGCACCGACCCGGACCCGGCGAACGGGCCGGTCGACGGGGCGGGGGCGCTCGCTCCGGTGGCGCACGACGGCACGGCCCGCCTCGGTGCCCGGGTCCGCCCCGGGCACTTCTCCCAGACCCACGACCGGCCGGAGCTGATGTCGAAGACGCTCGTCGAGATCCTCTGGCGGGGCGACGAGCACCGCACCGGGATGGACCGGCACGCGGCGATGGGGGTGCTCAGTCGCTACGAGCTGGCCGCGCAGGGCGACCAGCGCTTCGGCACGCTCTCCGGCGGGCAGCAGGCCCGGTTCCTGGTGCTGCTGCTGGAGTTGTCCGGGGCGACCCTGCTGCTGCTCGACGAGCCCACCGACAACCTCGACCTGGCCAGCGCGGAAGCGCTCGAAGCGGGTCTGAACGCCTTCGAGGGCACGGTGATCGCGGTCACCCACGACCGTTGGTTCACCCGCTCCTTCGACCGGTTCGTGCTGTTCCGAGGCGACAGCGAGGTGGTGGAGACCCCGGAACCGGTGTGGGACGTCGGGTGAGCGGTCCTCGGCGACGGTGCGTCCGGCCGGCATAGGGTGGATCTCGTGACTGAGATGACCTATCGCCGGCTGGGCGACTCCGGGCTCGTGGTGTCCGTGGTCGGCATCGGCTGCAACAACTTCGGCCGCAAGCTGGACCTCGACGGCACCCGGGCGGTGGTGGACGCCGCCCTGGACGAGGGGATCACCCTCTTCGACACCGCCGACATCTACGGCGAGCCGCAGGGCAGCTCCGAGGAGCTGCTCGGGCAGGCGCTCAAGGGGCGCCGGGACGACGTGGTGGTGGCCACCAAGTTCGGCATGGACATGAACGGCCTCAACGGGCCGGACTTCGGCGCGCGTGGTGCGCGGCGCTACATCGCCCGCGCGGTGGAGGCGTCGCTGCGCCGGCTCGGCACCGACCACATCGACCTGTACCAGATGCACGAGCCCGACCCGGGCACCCCGATCGACGAGACCCTCGCCGCCCTGGACGACCTGGTCCGCGACGGGAAGGTGCGCTACCTGGGCAACTCCAACTTCGCCGGCTGGCAGATCGCCGACGCGGACTGGGTCGCCTCGTCCAACGGCCGGTCCCGCTTCATCAGCGCGCAGAACCACTACAGCCTGGTGGAGCGCTCGGTGGAGGCCGAGGTGATCCCGGCGTGTGAGCGGTTCGGCCTCGGCATGTTGCCGTTCTTCCCGCTGGCCAACGGTCTGCTCACCGGCAAGTACAAGCGCGAGGCTCAGCCGCCGGCCGGCAGCCGGCTCTCCGGCGGTGGCCGGTACGCGGAGCGGCTCGCCGCGGCCGACTGGGACACCATCGAGGCGATCGAGGCGTACGCCGCCGAGCGGGGTCTGACGATGCTCCAGGTGGCGATCGGTGGGCTGGCCGCCCAGCCGGCGGTGACCTCGGTGATCGCCGGTGCCACCACGCCGGAGCAGGTGCGCGCCAACGCCGTCGCCGGCACCTGGGAGCCCAGCGACGACGATCTGGCGGCGCTGCGCGCCGTCCTCTGAGCGCGGCGGGCGCCCGGCGCTTCGTGATCCACTCGCGTTCCTTGACATCGGGGTGACCTGCGGTCCGGAAAGCCCCGACTTCAAGGATGCCGAGACGATCACAGTCGACCGAACGACGCCGGGCCGGGCCGCTCATCGCGGCCCGGCCCGGTCGTTGAATGGGCGTCGGAGCGCCGGTCGAACGCCGGCGCGTTGGTCGGTCAGTCGGTGCGGCGGCGGCCGAACAGCATGGCCACCCCCATCGCCGCGGCGACGAGCACGAGACCGGCCGCCGCGAACGGCCACCAACCGGTGCCCGCCCCGCCGTCGACTGGCCTGGTCACCGCGACCGGCTCGGCCGCCGGCGGCGACTGCGCCGCCTTCGCCTGCACCGTGGCGGTGGCCTTGCTCTGCAGCGGAGCGGGGGAGTTCACCGTCACCTTCCAGGTGCCCGTGGAGAGCACCGGGCCGCTGCTGTAGAAGCCGTGCCCCTCGGGCTGCGGCTCCAACTGCACCGGCCCGACCCGCTGCCCGTCCGGGCCGGTGGCGGTGAGGACCAACCGGACCACCTGCTCCAGCCGGCGGCCATCGGCGTAGCTGGCCTGGATGGTGACGCCCTGAGCCCCGTCGCCGGCCACCGTGAGTTTGAGCTTGTCGGCCCGAGCCGCCCGGGCGGCCTGAGCAGCCTGAGCCCATTGCGTGGCTTGAGCGGCCTGAGCCGCTTGAGCGGCCTGAGCGGCCTGAGCCGCCGCCGGGGCGGCGGCGGTCACGGTCAGGGCCAGTCCGACGAACACGGCGGCCAACACCTTGCGGATACCCGTCACGGACATCCCCTCCCTACCGATGAGGGAGGCCCCTCCCCGACGCCGCAGCGCCGGGGAGGGGCCTCGTCGGATCAGAGCTGGCGACCGGGTGCCAGCCGGGTGGCATCGCCACCGAGCCGCCCGGTGCCCTTGACCGGGTCACCGTCGTTCGCCTTGACCCCGGCCTTGCTGGCCGCGCCGCCGAGCCGAACGATCATGGCGTCGGCGTCCCGGATCAGGACGTCCCGAACCTCCGCCTCAGGCACCAACGTGGCGTCGGAGGCGAGCGTCCGGAACGCGGTGAGCTGCCGGACGGCCGCCCTGTCGTCGCCGGCCGCCTCGGACGCGCGAACAGCGTCGAGCTTGTTCGACAGCTGCTTGTGCGCCTTGGTCGAGAGCCGCCCCGTCGCCTTGAACCGGTCCAGCAGACTCTGCATGTCCCGGAACGAGGTGGTGACGAAGAACCGGACCGTCGAGGTGGTCTTGTTGCCCGCCTTGTCGGTCGCGGTCACGGTCAGCTCGTGCAGGCCGAGCGACAGGTCGTACATGGCCTGCAGGGTGCCGCTCGTGTACGCCTGGCCGTCGAGTTGGCCGACCACGCTCGCGATGCCCGAGTTCGGGTCGACGGCCTGCCAGGACACCCGAACGTCCTGGCTGTCGCCGTAGAGCTGACCGTCGGCCAGCCCGGACACCAGCAGCGTCGGCTTGCTGCCGTCGATGCGCAGCACCGCCGACTTCAGCGTCTCGACGTTGCCCGCTTTGTCCGTCGAGCGGAACAGCAGCTCGTGCTGCCCGTCACCGGTCACCTCGACCGGAGTCGAGTACGGCGTCCACGTGCCACCGTCCAGCGACCACTCGACCGTCTTGACGCCGGATCCGGCGTCGGTCGCGGCCAGCACGACCGGGATGGTCCCGTTGTGCCAGCCGGCGTCGTTCGCCGGAGCGAACGTCGCCGAGGTCACCGGCGCGGTGGTGTCGATCTTGACCGAGACGGTCTTGGTCGCCTCCACGTTGCCGGCCTTGTCCGTCGAGCGGAACCGAAGCTCGTGCTCGCCGTCCCCGCTGACCGCCACCGGAGCGGTGTACGCCGTCCAGGTGGTGGCCCCGTCCAGCTGGTACTCCGTACCGGCGAGCCCGCTACCGCCGGCCTCGTCGGCCCCGGTGAGCGTGATCGTCACCGGCCCGGTGTGCCACCCCTCGATCGGGGTGCCGGAAACCGCCGCGGTGGTGACCGGCGCGGTCTCGTCGGCCACCTTCGTGCTGAGCCGGAAGTAGTCGAACGAGGCGGTCTTCGACGCCGTCTGTGCGGCGCCGAGGGTGAACAGCCCGACCTTCGGGGTGGCTCCGACCGCGCTGTTGGTCAGCGCCGTCAACGCGGTCCAGGTCGTGCCGTCCGCCGAGTACGACGCGGTGAACGTGTCGCCCGTGCGGGCCAGCCGCAGGTGCCACACCGCCGAGGTCAGGTTGCCCGCCTCGGGCTGCGGGTTCTGGACCACCCCGGCGATCTCGCTGCGGAACTCGATCCGCCGCGTCACCGCCTGGCCGGCCTGGTTGTCCGCGATGAAGTCGAACTTCAGGTAGTTGTCGTCGTCGGCCTGCACGAGCAGACCGGCCTGCTGGTACTGCTCGTTCAGCAGGCTGCCGTCGACCTTCGTCTCCAGGGTCCAGTCGCCGGACGGCGCGGTCTGGAGGATGAAGTTCTTCGGCCCGGTGTTGTCGGTGCCGTAGATGTCACCGTTGGGCACGTCGATCCGCAACGCGCCACCGGTGACCCGGTAACCGCTCGGGTCCTCCCGCGTGATGGCGTCCCACCGGCACTTGTCCAGCGTGCTGCCGGTGAACTCGTCGGACGGGTCGACCGGGCCGGCCGGGGCGTCCGGCGTGACCTGGAACGAGTCGAACGCGGCGTCGACAACCGGCGCCTCGGTGCCTCCGTTGAGCGCGAAGACCCCGATCCGCGGGTTGGTGATGCCGGCGAGCGCGGCCGAACGGCCGACCGGGGTGAAGGTCTGCCCGTCGCCCGAGGCGGACGCGGTCAGGTTCGTCCCGTCGCTGGTGATCCGCAGGTACACGGTGTCACCCGCCGGCGCGTTGGTGGCGTCGGCGGCCTCGTTGCGAGGCGTGGCCGCCGTCTCCCGGATGAACTCCACCCGCCGGCTGCCGTTGTACAGCAGGTCCAGCTTGGCGTAGTTGTCGTCGTCGCCGTAGACCAGGACGCCGGCCTGCTGGTAGTTGGCCGTCACCGGCAGGGTGACCTTGGTGGTCATCTCCCACGCGCCGGTCGGAGCCGCCTGGAGCACCAGGTTGGTGGCGTCGTTGCGTGCACCGTAGAGGTCACCCACGCCGGTGGGCAGCCGCAGCGCGCCGCCACTGAGCGAGTAGAGCTGGTTCTCCCGGATCACGCTGGTCCAGCGGGCCTTGTCGAGGCTGTTGCCGTTGAAGTCGTCCGAACGCGCCCCGAAGCAGGACGTGTCCGGAGCGTCGACCCGCACCGGCACGGTGGCGTACGACTTGGCGCCCTTGCTGTCGGTCACCGTGAGGGTGGCCGTGAAGGTGCCCGGGCTGGTGTAGGTGTGGCTGGCGTCCAGGGTGGTCGCCGTGCCCCCGTCACCGAAGTCCCAGGCGTACGTCAGCGGGGTGTCGCCCTCGGCGTCGGTGGCCGTGCCGTCGAAGGCGACGGTGACCGGTGCGGTGCCGGTGGCCGGGGTGGCCGTGGCGCTGACCACCGGCGGCCCGTTCTCGGTGACACCGCGGCCGACGAAGTCCATCCAGTTGACGTTGAACAGCGAACCCGTGCCGCCGTTCGGGTCGCGGGCCAGGAAGTACAGCGAGCCGCTCGCGGCGCCGGTGACCGGTGCGCTCACGTCCGTGTACGTCTGCCACGCGCCGGTCGACGGTACGACGGCCGTGGCGACCACCGGTCCGTCCACCGCACCCGCCCGGACCTCGATCCGACCGCCAGCGGCGGCGGAGGCGGCCCGGAACCGGATCTCGGTGATGTTGGTCAGGTCCGCCGGGGCGAGCGACCACCAGTCGCCGTCCTCGATGAACGCGACGCTCTGGCCGCCGCCGGCGGTGTCGGCGGCGGTCTCCCGCTGCACGCCGGCGTCTCCGCCGCCGGTGCTCACCGGTGCGCGCCCGGTGGCGGTGAAGAACTCGGTCTGCTTGCGCTTGGGCTGGAGAACCTCGATCGCGCGGCCGGTGAGCGGGCTGGCCCCGCCGGTCCCGCCACCGTCGGTGTAGGTGGCCTCGAAGACCGCGAAGACGTTCGCCTCGGCGCCGTGCCCGGAGGCGAGCGACGTCTGCACGGTGCCGGTGCAGCCGGTGTGCTGCTCCAGCGGGTGGGCGTGCTCGTCATGGCCGAGCAGCACCTGGAGGTTCACCTTGGCGCAGTCGACCTGCCCGTCCTCCGGGTCGGTCACCTTGATCGAGTAGCGGACCTGGTCGCCCCACTCGAAGAACCCACCGTCCGGCGGGAACTCGATGGTCACCGTCGGGGACGTGTTGCCCACCGTGACCGGCACGTTGGCCACCGCGGTACGGCCCTTGGGGTTGGTGACGGTGAGCTGGGCGGTGTAGTTGCCCGCCGTGGCGTACGTGTGGGTCGGGTTCGCCTCGGTGGAGGTCTGCCCGTCGCCGAAGGCCCAGGCGTAGGTGAGCGTGCCACCGTCCGGGTCCCGGGAACCGGCGCTGGAGAACTCGACGGTCAACGGCGCGGCGCCCGACGTCGGGGTCGCGGACGCCGCCGCGATCGGTGCCCGGTCACCGGCGGTGTAGTCGATCCGGTAGACGCCGGAGTTGTCGTTGTTGCCGCCGAAGCCGCTGCCCCACTCGATCAGGTACAGCGCCCCGTCCGGGCCGAACTCGAAGTCCATCGGCCGGACCATGCTCATGCCGGCGAGCAGCTGGTTGATGTCCACCAACGACTTGCCGTCGGGGGTCACCTGCATGGTGTACATCTTGTTCTGGTTCCACTCGCCGAGCAGAGCCTTGCCGTCGTAGTACGCCGGCCACTTGCGGTTGGAGTTGAGGTCGGCGTCGTACCGGTAGACCGGGCCGCCCATCGGGGCGCCGCCGCCACCGATCTCCGGGTAACGCGCGTCACCGGCGTACCCGTAGTCGACGGTCGCCGGGACCACTGGCGGGAGGTTGGTCAGGCCGGTGTTGTTGGGCGAGTTGTTGACCGGCGCGGCGCAGTCGAACTTCGCGCCGCTCGGGCCGGACGGGAACGTGTAGTCGTTGTAGGCCTCGTTCGTGCCCGTGCAGTACGGCCACCCGTAGTTACCGGGGGTCACGATGTTCCACTCGACCAGACCGCGCGGGCCGCGGGTCGGGTTGTCCGCGTTGGCGTCCGGCCCGTAGTCCGCGACGTACAGCGTGTTGGTCTTCGGGTCGGTGCCGATCCGGAACGGGTTGCGGAAGCCCATCGCGTAGATCTCGGGACGGGTCTTCTCGGTGCCCGGCGCGAAGAGGTTGCCCGCCGGAACGGTGTACGTCCCGTCGTCCTCCGGGTGGATCCGGATCACCTTGCCGCGCAGGTCGTTCGTGTTGGCCGAGGTGCGCTGCGCGTCGTAGTCCTGGCGTCCCGCCCGCTCGTCGATCGGCGTGTACGAGTTGGACTCGAACGGGTTGGTGTTGTCACCGGTGGCCAGGTAGAGGTTGCCGGCGCCGTCGAAGGTCATGCTGCCGCCGGCGTGGCAGCAGGTGTTGCGCTGGGTGTCGACCCGCAGCACCTGCTTCTCGCTTGCCGGGTTGATGGTGTCACCGGTCACGGTGAACCGGGACAGCAGGTTGCGCGTGACGCCGTCGTTCGGGGCGTAGTACAGGTACACCCAGTTGTTGGTGGCGAAGTCCGGGTCGAGCCGGATGCCGATGAGGCCGTCCTCGTTACCGGTGAAGACGTCCAGGTCGACGGCGGTGACGGTGTTGCCGGTGTCCGGCTTCACGATCTGCACGCGACCGTCGCGCTCGATGTAGAAGACCCGCCCGTCCGGGGCGATGTCCAACTCCATCGGGTTGCTGGTGTTGCTGTCCAGCGCGACCTTCTCGAAGTTCGACGTCTTCGAGGCGCCGCAGTCGGCGTTCTCGACACCGGCCGCGGTGCGGATGCCGCCGAGCAGGTGGGAGAGGAACTCGGGCTCGGCGTACGACTCCCGGGTGTGTCCGCCTCCGGTGTACCAGGAGCGGCCACCGTCGAAGTCCTGACACCAGGCGATCGGGTGGTCCGCACCCATCGCGCCGGCACCGGCGGTGTAGCTCTTCTCGTCCAGGCTGGCCAGCACGTGCACGTCCGGCCGGGGGTTGGTCTGGTAGTTGTACCACTCGTCGAACCGGGACCAGCGCTCCGGCAACCCGGCCGTGGACGGGTGAGCGGGGTCCTCCACCTTGACCGTGGCCTGCTGGTTCTGCGGGTGGTTGGCGAAGTACGCGCCGACCAGGTCGCCGTACCAGGCCCAGCTGTACTCGGTGTCCGACGCGGCGTGGATGCCGACGTAACCGCCGCCGGCCTTCACGTAGCGTTCGAACGCCGCCTGCTGGTCGGCGTTGAGCACGTCACCGGTGGTGGAGAGCCAGATCACCGCCTTGTACTTCGCCAGGTTGGCGTCGTTGAATGCGGCGCCGTCCTCGGAGTTGTCCACGGTGAATCCGTTGGCAGCGCCGAGCTGCTGGATGGCGGCGATGCCGGTGGGGATGGAGTCGTGCCGGAAGCCGGCGGTCTTGGAGAAGACGAGGACGGAGAAGGGATCGGCCGCGGCCTTTGGCGCCACCTGGCTGACCGGGGCTGCGGCTTTCGCATCCCATGGGGAAACCTGGGCGGCCGCCTGGGCGGGCGCGCCGAACAGGGTGGTCGAGGCCATGGCCAGGGAGATCAGGGTCGCGGTGATGGGTACGCGGGCACGACGAGAACGGGACACGCCGCCTCCTGTGTCGTAGTGACAGAGCTCGCGGGAGTCGGCTCGCCGAAGGCCGTCCCTGATGGAGCCGGTGGTCACACCGTGTCAAGGTGCCTCCACCGACATTTTGTCGAATCGCTGAACAAATTAATTCGGCTGGCTCGATGTCGGGCAAGATGCGGACGGGTAACGGTTCTGCAACGGGGGGCGACATTCCGAACAGGACCGTATGAAGTGCCCCATGGATCTTGGTCGTTCTGCCGCGGTCCGGCCCGCCGGGCACCGTCGACCCCGCGCCTTGGCAGGCCGGCGGATCTGTCGTACGGTGACACGCAAGTAACCCACGGGAGCCCGGTGTACCGGGCTGAGAGGGGGGCTGACAGCCCCCGACCGTCGAACCTGATCCGGGTAATGCCGGCGCAGGGAGGAGCGTTGCCGTGCCGTCCCTGGGGCGATTGCATCTCATCACCGACACCCGACCCGGTCGCGACCCACTCGCCGTGGTGCGCGCCGCCCTCACCGTGGCCCACACCGACCTGGTGGTGCAGGTCCGGGTCGAGGACTCCGCCACCGACCGCGAGGCGTACGACCTGACCCGGCGGGTGCTGGCGCTCTGCGCGCCGTACCGGGCGACCTGCCTGGTCAACGACCGGCTGCACGTGGCGCTGGCGGCGGGCGCGGCCGGTGGGCACGTCGGCGCCGACGACCTGCCGGTCACCGCCGCCCGCCGGGTGCTCGGCGCCACCGGAGTGCTGGGCGCCACCGCCCGCGCCCCAGGGCCGGCGCGCGAGGCCGTCGCGGCGGGCGCCAGCTACCTCGGCGTCGGGCCGTGCCACACCACCAGCACCAAGACCGGCCTGCCGGACCCCATCGGGCCCGCCGGGGTACGCGCCGTCGTCGACGCCGTCGACGTCCCGGTCATCGCGATCGGCGGAGTGACCGCCGCCCGGGTGCCCGCGCTGCGGGCCGCCGGGGCGTACGGGGTGGCGGTGGTGGGTGCCGTCTCCGCCGCCGCCGACCCGGCACGGGCCACCGCCGAGCTGATCGAGGCCCTGACGTGCTGACCGGCCGGTCCCCGTCACCGCCGTCGCGCGACCGGGTCCGGCCGGACGTGGCAGTGGTGGGGGCGGGGCCGATCGGGTTGGCGATCGCCTGGCGGTGCGCCGCGCGCGGGCTGCGGGTCGTGGTGCACGATCCGGCGCCCGGCTCGGGGGCGTCGGCGGTGGCCGCCGGCATGCTCTCCCCGGTCGCCGAGGCGTACTTCGGTGAGCGGCAGCTGACCGGGTTGCTGCTGGCCTCCGCCGCCCGCTGGCCGGCGTTCGCCGCCGAGCTGACCGAGACGACCGGGGTCGAGATCGGCTACCGGACCGAGGGCACCCTGATGGTCGGGCTCACCGGTGACGACCTG
>NZ_JAKKFF010000068.1 GCF_022229015.1 Micromonospora foliorum | reverse complement strand
CGGCGCGGGCCCGCGCCGAGGCCGAGCGGGCCACGGCGATGACGCGGCGGGCGCCGCCGAGCAGGGCGAGCTGGACGGCGGCCTGACCGACCACACCTCCGGCTCCGAGCACGACGACCTGGTCGCTGGCTGCCAGGCCGCCGGCGTCGGTCAGCGCCGCGTGCGCGGCGACCGCGGAGAGACCGAGGGCCGCGAGAAGGGTCAGCGGTACGCCGGCCGGCAGCGCCACCACGTCGACGGTGGGCACCGTGACTGTGCTCGCCATGCTGCCGTCGACACCGGAGCGCATCCCGGCCGACGTGCCGAACCAGACCGGAGTGCCGTCGGGGAGCCGACCGACCCCCTGCACGCCTGGCACGTACGGGGTGCTCGGCGGGCCGAAGTAGCTGGTGCCGCTGGCGCAGAGCACGTCCAGCGGGGTGATCGGCACGGCCTCGACGGTGACCGCCACCGTACCGTCGGCCGGCACGGGCGCCGGCCGCTCGGCGATCGTCGGCGGCTCGCCGCAGGTGGTGAGCAGGGCCGCGCGGATCACGTCGCGATGTCCGGGTAGGGCATCGAGAAGTGGGCCAGCCGCGCGCCGTAGGACTTCTGGTATTCCAGCGGCTCGGTGTTGTCCCGCTCGAAGAGGGCGATGAAGAGGGTCAGGGTGAGGAACGGGTGCGCGCCCAACTCGAAGAGCTTCACGTGGTCGTGGGTGGCCAACGCCTCGCGCTCCACGTCGTCGAAGCGCAGCCAGGTGCTCGCCTCGCCGGTGTGGCAGTTCAGCACCGTGTTGGCACACTCGGCCTCCCACCAGGCGACCAGCTCGCGCGGCTCGCTGCGGTAGCGCTCGACCAGCTCCGGGTCCCGGTCGACCATGAAGAGGAACTTGTTCAGCAGATATTTGCTCATGCCGTCGGCGCTCCGTTCGGGTACCAGGTGAAGTACGCCTCCATGGTGTGGAAAAGGTCGAGGGTGTCGACGTAGTCGGCCTTCACGCCGGCACCGGCCACGCCCATCATGAGCATGAAGTCCATGAAGCCGTGGGTGGCGTTGCCCGGTGAGTGCAGGCTGTCCAGGGTGACCTCGCGCAGGCACTCGTCCAGGTCGCCGTTGGCGATCCACTCGACGGCCCGCCTGTCGAACTCCGGGTCCGGGCCGTGCGGGCCGAACTGCCGGGGGCCGCCCAGCTCCAGCGAGAGGTGGCCGGTGCCGATGACGGCCACCCGCAGGTGCGACGGCCACGATTCGACGATGTCCCGGATGCTCTGGCCGAGCTGGACGAAGCGCTTCGGCTGCGGCAGCGGTGGCGCGAAGATGTTGGTGTAGATCGGCACGATCGGCAGGTCGGCCTCGGGCCGTAGCGTGATGATCGGGCAGGTGATGCTGTGGTCGATGCGCAGCTCGTTGCTGAACGCGAGATCGAACCCGGCGTCGAGCCCGGCCCGCAGGATGTGCCCGGACAGGTCCTCCTGACCCTTGAGCAGCATCCGGGGCAGCCCGAACTCGCGCTCCTCGTTGTACCAGTTGGCGTCGTAGTGGGGCGCCTTGCCGACCAGGAACTGCGGCATGTTGTCCAGCCAGAGCTGGTGGAAGTGGTCGGAGCCGACCATCACCAGCACGTCGGGTCGGGCCCTGGTCAGCGTATCCCGGAACGCCAGGATCTTGCGGGTCCACTCGTCGGCGAACGGCGGTCGATCCTCGCCGGTGGCGGTGCTGGCCCGGTAGTAGAAGGGGTGGTGGGTGGAGGCGATGACCGCGACGATGGAGGCCATTCCCGCTCCTTTCGGGGGTGGAGGAGGAGATCAGGGTTCGTAGACGGCGTTGCGGTCGACGGTGCGGTAGATGTCCATGCCGAGCGGCCGGCGTCGCTCCTCGGCAAGGTGCCCGAGCAGCCCCGCCGCACGGGCCAGCAGGGCGAAGCCGCGCAGCATCTCGACGGGGAGCCCGAGGTCGGCGAGGGCCGCCCCGCAGACTCCGGCGCCGTTGAGCGGCAGGGTGCGGCCGAGCACCTGCGGGTGTACGCGTCCGATCGCCTCGAACAGCCGCAGGTGTGGGCCGTGCAGACCCTCCTCGGTGGCGATCCGGATCAGGACGGGGGTGCGCGGGTCCTGCTCCTTGTGCACGGGGTGCCCGAGCCCGGGGACCAGCCGGCGTTCCTGTTTGGCCCGGGTGACCGCGTCGAGCGCCACCGCGTCGTAGTCGGTCACCTCGCCGGCCTGGGCGAGCGTGTCGGCGAGGAAGCGTCCACAGTCCTCGGTGACTCCGAGGAAGCGCGAGCCGCCGCCGAGTAGGCCGGCGGCGAGCGCGCCCTGCAACGACTCGGGCGCGGACAGGTACGTCAGTCGGGCGGCGATCGCCGTCGGGGTGAAGCCGTGGTCGGCGAGTGCCACCAGCACCGCCTCGAAGACCCGTACCTCACCCGGGGTGGGGCGCCGGCCGGCGACCAGCCAGTACGCCAGCTCGCCGAAGCCCACCGTGCCCATCAGGTCGGCGGCCAGGTCCTGCCCGAGCAGGGAGATGGTGGTCGGGTCGGAGGTGCCGATCCCGGTGGGGAAGCTCAGTTCGTCAGCCACGCGCGGATCTCCTCGCCGTGTTCGTCGAGCCCCGGCGGCGGCAGTTCGTACCGGGCCGGGGTGTCGGAGAAGGTGATGGGGTTGCGGACACCGGGCACGTCTCCGACGGTGACCACCGGGTCGAGCCCCAGCTCCTCGGCGAGCGCCACACCACCGTCGATGGTGTTGATCGGCGCGCAGGGGACGCCGGCGGCGAGCAGGTCCCGGAACCACTCGTCCTTGGTCCGCTTGGCGAGGCGTTCGACCAGCAGCGGCCGCAGTTGTTCGCGGTTGGCCGTGCGGTCCTGGTTGCGCCCGAAGCGCGTGTCGTCCGGCAGGCCGGGTAGGTCGAGCACCTGGCAGAGCTTGCGGAACTGCCCGTCGTTGCCGGCGATGACGATCAGCTCGCCGTCGGCGGTGGGCAGTGGCTCGTACGGGAAGAGGCTGGGGTGCGCGTTGCCCATCCGGAACGGGACGGTGCCGCCGGCGACGTAGCCGCTGGAGTGGTTGACCAACCCGGACAGCGCCGAGCTGAGCAGATTGACCTCGACGTGCTGGCCTCGTCCGCTCTCGCCGCGGTGGTGCAGCGCGGCGAGGATGCCGATGCTGGCGTGCAGCCCGGCCATCACGTCGAAGACGGAGATCCCGGCCCGGTACGGCGAGCCGTCCGGGTCGCCGGTGAGGCTCATCAGGCCCGAGATGGCCTGCACCATGAGGTCGTAGCCGGGGAAGTCCCTACCCGCGCCGGTGCCGAAGCCGCTGATGCTCGCGTACACGATCTTGTCGTTGGTCGCGGTGACGGTGTCGTAGTCGAGGCCGAACCGGGCGAGGCCACCGGGCCGGAAGTTCTCGATCAGCACGTCGGCGCGGCGGGCCAACTCCTGCGCGGCGGCCAGGTCGTCGGGCTTCTTGAGATCCAGGGCGACCGAACGCTTGTTGCGGTTGATGCCGAGGTAGTACGTCGAGACCCCGTCGCGGGTGGGCGGCATCCAGGTGCGGGTGTCGTCGCCACCGGGGCTCTCCACTTTGATCACCTGGGCGCCCAGGTCGGCCAGGAGCATCGTCGCGTACGGCCCGGCGAGGATCCGGGAGAAGTCCGCGACGAGCAGGCCGGCCAGTGGGCCTGTCGAATGCTGCACCATGTTTCCGCCCGTTCTGCGGACACCTGTCCGCCGGGACAGCTTGCGGCACCGTACGGTGCGTGTCAACGGTGCGATCATCGCGCGGGACCGCGCTCTTGACACGAATCGTGACCGGGACCACACTTGCGCCACTCGGGCTGGCCGCACAGCGGACAGCGGTCCGGATTTCCCTCGTACTCCGAAAGGAGGGTGGCGAATGAGCGCAACCGACCGGCCGGTGGTCTTCCGTAACGGCCTGGTTCTCACCATGGACGACGCGCACACGGTGCTGCCCGGCGCCGACGTGCTGGTCATCGGCGGGCAGATCGCGCAGGTCGGCGTCGGCCTCACCGCACCCGACGACGCCCTGGAGATCGACGCCACCGACGGCATCCTCATGCCCGGCATGGTCGACACCCACCGGCACCTGTGGCAGACCGCGATGCGCGGGTACGGCGCCGACTGGACCCTGACCCAGTACTTCGTCTGGTACTACCTCGAGTCGGGCAGGCTGTTCCGGCCCGAGGACGTCTACGCCGGCAACCTGCTCGGCGCGATCGAGGCGATCGACGCGGGCGTCACCACCACCGTCGACTGGTCGCACGGGTTGCAGACACCCGAGCACGCCGACGCCGCCGTGGACGCCCTGGAGGCGGTCGACGGACGGTTCGTGCTGGCCTACGGCAACATCCAGCAGGGGCCGTGGGAGTGGGCCACCTCGCCGGAGTTCCGCGACTTCCACCGCCGCCGCCTCGACGGTGGGAAGCTGGCCGGCTTCCAGTTGGCGTTCGACGTCACCGGCGACCCCACCTTCCCGGAACGGGCCGCGTTCGAGGTGGCCCGCGAGCTGGGCGCCGCGGTGACCACCCACGCCGGCGTGTGGGGCGCCACCAACGACGACGGCATCAGGCTGATGCACGAGAACGGGTTCATGACCCCGTCCACCGTCTACGTGCACGCGGCGACGCTCACCCAGGACTCGTACAACCGGATCGCCGCGACCGGCGGCTCGGTCTCCGTCTCGACCGAGAGTGAGCAGAGCGCCGGCCAGGGTTACCCACCCACCTGGCAGCTGCGCCACCACGACATCCCGGTGTCCCTGTCGATGGACACCAGCGTGTGGTGGAGCGGCGACCTCTTCTCCGCGATGCGGAGCACGCTCGGCGCGGACCGCTCCCGGGAGCACCTGGAGGCGCACGCCAAGCAGGAGACCATCACCCACTGCCACCTGCGCGCCGAGCAGGTCGTCGAGTGGGCCACCCGGGGCGGCGCCCGCGCGCTGGGCATGGACGCCACGATCGGCGCGCTCACCCCCGGCCGTCAGGCCGACGTCGTCCTGATCAAGAACGACGCCTCGCCGGTGATGTTCCCGATCCTGAACCCGCACGGTCACGTCGTCTTCCAGGCCCAGCGTGCCGACGTGCACACAGTGCTGGTGGGTGGCCGGGTCGTGAAGCGGGACGGCCGCCTCGTCGGCGTCGACCTCGCCGCCGCGCGGGCCAGGGTGGCTGCGACCATCGACCACCTGCGCGAGACGATGGGGGAGGAGGCGTGGCAGCGGGGCATGAACCCGGACGTCCCCGAAACCGCGATCCTGGAGAACCCGTACCAGTACACCGAGTGGGACGCCGGGTCGGCGCAATGGAAGCATTAAGGACATGAGTGACAACGGAAGGGGCGCCGGGCCCGACTTCATCGAGGCTCTCGCCCGTGGCCTCGACGTCCTGCGCTCCTTCCGTCCCGCCTGCCCCTCCATGACGCTCAGCGAGCTGGCCGCCGCCACCGGCCTGGCCCGTCCCACCGTCCGGCGCATCCTCATCACGCTCGAATCGCTGGGCTACGTCCGCGCGGCCGGCCGCGGCCACACCCTCACCCCGCGCGTCCTGGAGCTGGGGATGGCGTACGTCAACGCGCTGAACATGTGGGACGTGGCCCGACCGCACATGGAGAAACTCGTCGCGCAGACCAACGAGTCGACCTCGATGGCCCAGCTCGACGGCAGCGACATCGTCTACGTCGCCCGGGTGGCCGTCCCCAAGATCGTCACCCTGGGCGTCACCATCGGCACCCGCTTTCCGGCCCCCGCGACGTCGATGGGCAAGGTGCTGCTCGCGGCCCTCCCACCGGACACGCTGGCGACCGTTCTCGCCGAGCCCAGCCGCTCCGGCATCACGCCGCGCTGGCAGCCCGCACCGGGCGACCTCGACGCCGTGCTGCGTGAGGTCCGGGCCAAGGGCTGGGCGCTCGCCGACCAGGACCTGGCGCCGGGCATCCGGTCCGTCGCCACCGGCGTACGCGACGGCGACGGGCAGGTCGTCGCCGCCATCAACGTGACAGTGCACGCCGCCGAGACCTCGCTGGAGACCCTGCGCGAGGAGCACCTCCCGAGGCTGCTGCGCGCGGCCGCCGACATCGGGCACGACTGGGCGCTCACCGCCGCCGTACCGGTGGTCACGGCCTAGGCGTTACTGCCGATCATGTGGTTGATCGTTGACGATGTGCCGGTGGTGCGTCCTGATGAGCGGACCGATCAGGCATGCGGTGATCGCGCCGCTGCTTCCGGAGCCCGGTGGTGACCGGCACCGTAGGCACTAATCCAGGCTCTTGCCGAGGGAGAGACCGGCGCTGGTGTAGCCGTGCCGACTGTAGAAGCGCACCGCATCGACATTGCGGTGGTAGATGCCGGCCGACAGGTACAAGATCCCCCGGCCGGTTGCCCACCGTTCGGCCGCCAGCAACAACGCTGATCCCACCCCAAGTCCCCTGGCGTCGGGCAGTACCACTGTGTGCACCTGCGCCGAAGGCTCAGGACGCAGGATCCGATGCTCCGGCGGATCGGAGTGCACTAACACCTCAATCATCCCGAGCACCCGGCCGTCATCAGCCTCAGCGACGAGAACACCATCTCGACCCGCCTCGTCGGTCAGCATGGCCGTGAAGTGGCGAACCACCGCCTCGCGCTGGGGAACGCGGTAGGTGCCGGCGTCAAGAGCGAGGTGCGCCTCGGCGTTGGCCAGACGCAACTCCACCAGTGAAGGGACATCCGCCAAACTCGCTGGCCGAACCGTCAGCTTCGTGTCCTGCATCATCCCGATCCTAAGGTCGACGCAGCCACCTTGGCGCCCCGACCATGATCGGCAGGACGAGACCTAGGCGAGCAAGACCTCACGCCGACGGATCGTCCGGGGCAACGCCGACACCGGACCGGATGTCATAGTGCCGCGATGAAGGCGGACCTGCACAGTTACTTGAAGGGCGGCCGCGAGTCGCTGCTGTGGAAGCTCGACGGGCTCGGCGAATACGATATTCGACGTCCGTTGACCCCCACCGCGACCAACTTGCTCGGTCTGGTGAAGCACTCGGCGGCCATGGAGATCCTCTACTTCGGCGTCGTGTTCGGCCGACCGTTCGAGCAGGAGCTGCCGTATATCGGCGACGGGGCGGAGACCAATGCCGACATGTGGGCGAGCGCGAGGGAGACCCGCGAGGAGATCGTCGCACTGTACCGTCGCGCGATCGCCCACGCCGACACCACCATCGATGCCGTTACGCTGCATGAGGTAGGCCACGTGCCGTGGTGGGGCGACGCTGCGGTCACGTTGCACCACGTCCTGGTCCACGTCATCGCGGAAACCCAGCGGCACGCCGGCCACGCTGACATCGTGCGTGAACTCATCGACGGCACGGCCGGGCTGCTGCCCAGGAATGACAACCTGCCCCCCGTGGACGAGTCATGGTGGCTGGACTACCGCCAGCGAGTGGAGCAGGCTGCCCTCGACGCCAGCAAGCGCAGCAGCTAGTTCTCCGCCGGCCATGGCAGCCAGATCGCCGGCGTGCCGCCTGGGCCGGGGCTGGCGCGGATCGATCATGATAACTGAAAATGTCGTACACCTGTTCTAGATTCGGGTCGTGGTCGAAGAGTTGACGCAGGCAGAGGGTGCCATCGCGGCCTGTGCCGATACGGCCACCTGGGCACAGGCCGAGGGCGAGCTGATCGCCGCGCTCGACACCGCGTACCGCATCGAGCAGCGTCTCGCCGCACTGAAGCTGGCCCTGATCCGTGAGCTCGACGGTCGGGGCACCGCCACCGCGCAGGGCGCCTCCTCCACCGCGGTCTGGCTCCGCGAACGCTTACGCCTCACCATCCCGGCCGCCCGCCGCCTCGTCGACCTCGCAGCCGTCCTGGACACCGGCAACCCTGAGGTACGCCACGCACTGGCCGATGGCCACATCACCGTCGAGCAGGCCCGGGTCATCGCCGACACGGTCGACAACGTGCAGACCGCCGCCGGTCCCGAGGCCGCTGACAAAGCCCTCGGAGTGCTCGTCGAGTGGGCCGGGCAATTCGATCCCACCCTCTTACGCAAACTCAGCACGCGCATCCTCGACCACGTCGCACCCGACATCGCCGACGCCGCCGCCAAAGCCGCCCTGGATGCCGAAGCCCGCCGCGCCACCCGCGACCGTCACCTCACCCTCTCCACCCTCACCGACGGCCGCCTGCGACTCACCGGCGTCCTCGACACCGAGACCGCCGGGCTGCTCCGTGCCGCCATCGACCCACTCAGCGCACCCGCGGGCCCTGACGACCAGCGCTCTCCCGGGCAACGCCGGCATGACGCTCTCGGTGACGTGTGCCGCCTCGCCCTGCGCACCGGCGAGTTGCCCGAGCATGGCGGTGATCCCGCCCAGATCGTCGTCACCACCAGCTACGACGGGCTGACCCGGCAACTGGGCAGCGGCACCCTCGACACCGGCCTGCACCTCACCCCCGAGGCCGTGCGCCGTCTCGCCTGCGACGCCGCCATCCTTCCCGCCATCCTCAGCGGAGCCGGCCAACCACTCGACCTCGGCCGACAACGTCGTCTCATCACCGGCCCTCTCCGGCGAGCTCTGGTGCTGCGGGACGGAGGCTGCGCCTTCCCGGGCTGCGACCGACCACCTCGCTGGTGCGACGCCCACCACCTCCACCACTGGGCCGACGGCGGCGACACCAGCCTCACCAACGCCGTCCTGCTCTGCGGCCACCACCACCGGCACCTGCACCACAGCGACTGGGCCGTGCGATTGGCAGGCGACCGCCACCCCGAGTTCGTGCCACCGGCCTGGCTCGACCCCGAACAGGTCCCCCGCCGCAACCACTACCACCGACGAACGTGAGCACCACCAGCACACAACGATCATTCCGGTCAGCAGACCGATCGAGGAGCCAGCCCAGCACGCCCCAATTCCAGGCGGCCACCGACGCGAGGAGAGGCGTGTGACCAAGGCCCCACTCCGGCTCAGCTGTCGAGACGGTGAGAGGCGCGCGGCCAAGGTCGGCACGCGCGACTCCGCCTCAGCGACCGAGGCGGTGAGAGGCGCGCGACCAGGACTCGGCACGCTGGTCGGCCGCGATCTCGTACCCGATTCCCTTGTTCGCGCCGGGGACCAGCGCGATCTTCGTTTCGACCTCGCCGCTGTGCCGGTGGACGCGCCAGCCGATCCCCGGCCCTCACCGCGCTGATCCGGACCGCAGCCCGCCTCCAGCTCGCGGTGCTGCCGGCTGATCGCCACCCCGACGAGCGGCTGTAAATGGGCGGCCGTTCGGATACGCGGCCGGCCGGTCACGAAATCCGGCGGCGAATCGTCACAACCGGCGGTTAGTCTGCCTCCGCGCGTCGCTGCCCGGCACGTCGCGCCCCCGCGCCCGGTAGGCGCGGCGTCGCCGCCACCGCCCACCATCGGCCGGCTCAATCGACTTCAGGAGAGTTTGTGACACAGCAATCCATCGCGACATCGGACAAACTCGACGCTGCGGTGCTCAAGGTGGCGGGCGTCGTCGTCCTTGGCGCGATCATGTCGATCCTCGACGTGACGGTGGTCAGCGTGGCGCTGCCCAAATTCCAGAGCGAGTTCGACGCGTCCTACGCCCGCGTCGCCTGGACCATGACCGCCTACACCCTCGCCCTCGCCACCGTGATCCCGCTCAGCGGGTGGGCGGCGGACCGGTTCGGCACCAAACGGCTCTACATGGTGGCGCTGGCCCTGTTCACCATCGGGTCCGGCCTCTGCGCCATGGCCGACACCATCGGTGAGCTGATCGGCTACCGGGTCCTGCAGGGCCTCGGTGGCGGCATGCTCATGCCGCTGGGCATGACCATCATGACCCGGGCGGCCGGGCCGCACCGGATCGGCCGGTTGATGGCGGTCCTCGGCATCCCGATGCTGCTGGGGCCGATCGGCGGCCCGATCCTCGGTGGCTGGCTGATCGACACCGCGAGCTGGCACTGGATCTTCCTGATCAACCTGCCGATCGGCGTTGTCGCCCTGATCTACGCGCAGGTCGCGCTGCCGAAGGACGCGCCCGAGCCGTCCGAGTCGTTCGACTTCGTCGGCATGCTCATGCTCTCGCCGGGCCTCGCCCTCTTCCTCTACGGCGTCTCGTCCCTGCCGGAGGCGGGCACCTTCGCCGAGGCCGAGGTCTGGGCCCCGATGCTTGTCGGCGGCGCGCTGGTGGTGGCGTTCGTGCTCTACTCGTTCAAGCCCCGGCACCCGCTGCTCGACCTGCGGCTGTTCCGCAACCGCAGCCTGACCATCGCGTCGGTGACGATGTTCGTGTTCATCATCGCGTTCATGGGCGCCGGCCTGCTGTTCCCGAGCTACTTCCTCCAGGTGCGCGGTGAGTCGACGCTGGCCGCCGGCCTGCTGATGGCCCCGCAGGGCATCGGCGCGATGATCACCATGCCGATCGCCGGCACGCTGGCCGACCGGGTGCCGATCGGGCGCACCGTCCCGTTCGCGCTGGGTCTCATCGTCGTCGGGTTCTTCGGGTTCACCCAGGTCGACCCGCAGACCTCGTACTGGCTGCTCGGCGGGTCGCTGTTCGTGATGGGCCTGGGCATGGGCGGCACGATGATGCCGATCATGACGTCGGCGCTGCGGACATTGTCGGCCAACGACGTGGCCCGCGGCTCGACGCTTGTCAACATCCTCCAGCAGATCGGCGGCTCGGTCGGCGCCGCCGTGATGTCGGTGATCCTCACCAACGAGCTGAACGGCTCCCGGCCGATCCCCGGCCTGGTGGACGAGAGCGGCAAGCCGGTCACCGAGGCCGGGCTGGCCATCGCCTCCCAGCAGCGGCCGGAGCTGCTCCAGCAGATGCCGGTGGACCCGTCGCTCATCGAGCGCGGGCTCGATTTCGCCGCCAAGTCGTTCGCCAGCACGTTCTGGGTCGCGTTCGCATTGGTCGTGCTCACGATCATCCCGGCGGCGTTCCTGCCGCGCCGACGTCAGCCGGCGCAGCTCGACGACCCGCAGGGCGAGCAGGTCAAGACGCCCGTCGTCATCCACTGACCGACCCCGCCGCGCTCAGCACCTCAGGTGCCGAGCGCGGCGGGTACGGGGTCAGCGCAACGGACCGTCGCCGGGCCCGTCCGGGTCCTCGACCACGTGGATCGCCGCTTCCTCCGCGCTGGCGGCACCCGCGTCGATGCCGGCGTCCCACGCCACCGACTCGGCCTCGTCGTCCTCGCGGACGCCCTCGTCGTAGGAAACGAGCCGACCGGCGCGCGCCTCCGCCTCGTACCCCCGGCGGGTCAGCTCGTCCTCGTCGTCGCCACCCTCGGCGTACGGGTCGACATCCGGCACCTCCTGGGCGAGGTGTTGCTCCAGGGAC
This sequence comes from Micromonospora foliorum, assembly GCF_022229015.1. GTDB lineage: Bacteria > Actinomycetota > Actinomycetes > Mycobacteriales > Micromonosporaceae > Micromonospora > Micromonospora foliorum. Next base: position 26,173 of record NZ_JAKKFF010000068.1, on the reverse strand, counting down.
TCGCCCGCCCGCTCCTCGGCCGGCGTGGTGCCGAACCGGTTCGCCGCAGTCCAGTGGTCCTCGGCGATGATGCCGGTGTCGAGGGGGTCGCCGACCCGGTCGTCGTCGAGGGTGTCGGAGGCGTCCAGGACGCCGTCGTCCTCGGCCACGTTCCACTCGTCGACGGAATCCATCCGTTCGGTCTGGCTCACGGCGGTCTCCTCTTCGTCACGGTGCAGCAAAGCGCTCAGCCTATGACCGTGCAACGCGCCCGCCCCCCGAGGCCTGCCCGCTGTGACGTACGGACCTCGGGGCACGCGGTGCCGCGGTGGGTCAACGCTTCAGCAGCTCCGCCACGGCGTCGGTGAACTCCACCGGCTGCTCGATGTGCGCGAAGTGTCCGCTTCGCTCCAGCGTCACCAGCCGCGAGTCCGGAAGCCCCGCGTGCAGCTGCTCGGCCCAGCGGGGACCGCAGATGAAGTCGTACGCCCCGACGATCACCACGACCGGCACGGTGATCTCACCGAGGTTTGCCCGTACGTCGAACGGCGTGGGGTCCTGAGCGCCGGCCGGCGTCGACCAGATCCGGACGGCGGCCTGGAACGGGGCGAACTCGTCCTGTCGACCCCAGAAGTCCGCGAAGTACACCGGCAGGGCGGCGCGCAGAGCGGCCCCCAACGACTCGTCGTCCGTCGTGCCGCCGATCTGCCCGAAGGCGGCCGGCACCGCCGCCGCCTCCGGCCGGTCCGGGTGCCGCTGCGGGTAGGCGGCGAGGCCGGCCATGGCCTCGGCCCAGAACTCGGCGCCGGTGACGGGTGAGGTGTCGTACAGGGCGAGGCCGGCGACCCGGTCCGGGTGCACGAGCGCGTACCGCTGGACGACGAAACCGCCGTGCGAGTGCCCGAGGAGGTACACCCGGGGTTCGCCGAGGTGCTCGACGACGGCGTGCAGGAACCGGACATACGTGTCGAGACGGTAATCGTCGGGGTTGTCGAGCTGCCCCGACGCTCCCGTGCCCACCGGCTCGACGTAGACCATGGTGAAGTGCGCCTCAAGGCTGGGCGTCCGCAGGTACGCCCACTCGATGCCCGGGCCGCCGGAGTGCGCCACGCAGACCGGGCCGGTGCCGGCGACGTGGTAGACCTGCCGAACGCCATCCACGGTGAACGTGTGGGCACCGGGTGCGAGGGCGCTGACGTCGTGGCTGGTGGAACCCATGAACTATCTCCCGATCCGAGACCCGCGCGGCGTCCGCCGACACGGCGACTGGTGCATGACGCGGACCAGATGCACGGGTCGAGGGGAAAGTTCGCTCGGTCGGGAAAGTTTTCTCAGACCCGCGCCGGGACGGGGTGGAAGAGGGTGAGTTGGCGTACCCGGCCCTCGCGCAGCACCTGCAACCACAGCGCCGCGGGTGGGCAGTGCTCCGGGTCGTCGGGCGGGCTGATCAGGTCGGTCTCCCAGATCAGCACGTCGCCGCTGGCCACCACGTTGCGCAGCCGCTGACGGACCCCGGCGGCCAGGTCGCGGTTCATGCCGTTGATCGCCAGGTCACGGCCGCCGCGCGGGCCGCCCGGCACGACCATCTCGGCGTCCGGCCACCAGCTCGCGCGCACCACCCGCTCGAAGTCGCCGTCCATCGCCGTGGCGATCATGTCGCGGCCCTCCCGCCACCGCGAGTCGTTCGAGGTGGTGACGTCCGCGTGCGCCGTGCTGGCCGCCGTCCGGAGGTCGCCGGCGAGCGCGCGGCGGGCGTGGCTGAGGCGACTGCGGACGGTGCCGACCGGCACGCCACACACGGCCGCGATCTGCTCGTACGAGGACGCGTCGCTGAAGTACCGCAGCAGGGTGACGAGGCGGTCAGGTTCGGACAGTTGCCCGATGGAGTGCCACACCCAGTCGCGCATCACGGCCCGGTCCAGTGCCTCCTCCGGGGTGGGTGTGTCGGCGGGGCCGGCGAACCACTCGGGTTCGGCGACCGGGACGGCTCTGGGCCCGCGCAATGCCATCCGGCTGTTGTTGCGGACGATGGCCCGCAACCAGGGGCCGACGGCGCTCGGGTCGCGGACCTCGCCGATGCGACGCAGGGCGATGACCATGGTGTCCTGCACCGCGTCCTCGGCGTCCGGCCCGTAACCGAGGACGCTCACCGCGACGGCGCGCATCCCGGCCTCGTGCCGAGCCAGCAGCGCCCCGAGCGCGGCCGCGTCTCCCGCCTGCGCGAGCATGACCAGCTCCGCGTCGCTCTGCGTCACGCCCAGTTCCTCCCCGAAAAGCCTGTTCTGAACGCTTGTGCTCCATCAAGCGTACGGCGGACCGGCGCGTCGATGCGCCGGGCCGGTCGGCTGTCCTACCCTGCGGATGGGGTGGCGGCGCGGGTGGCCCGGACGCCGAGTTCCCGCAGGTGTGCGATCAACTCCGGCGGCTCGTGCACCTCCACGTCGCAACCGAGGGTCAGCAGGCGCCACGCCAGCCACTCCAGCGTGTCGGCGTTGCTGCGCAGCCGGCACGAGGTGGCGTCGATCGGCTCCAGGTCGACGCCGGCGCCACCGAGCGGGCCCGCCATCTGCTCGACCGGCGCGTACAGCGTCACCACCGCCCGGTAGACGGGCGTCAGCTCAAGTAGCTTCTCCGTCATGAACGAGGCGGCGTCCGCCGCCGGCAGTTGCCGGGCCGCGACCCGGGTCCGGGTGGGCCGCAGGTCGGAGATCCGGTCGACCCGGAAGATCCGCCAGTCGTCGCGGTCGTTGTCGTAGCCCACCAGATACCAGCGCCGGCCCGCCGACACCAGCTTGTGCGGCTCGACGCGCCGTTCGGTGTCCACACCGTCGCGACGGCGGTAGGTGAACCGTAGCTGCTCCCGGTTGTTGACGGCGGCGGCCAGCGCGCTCAGGCGCTCCGGGTCGACCGTCGGCCGGTCCCAGGTGAGCAGCGGTTCGGTGGCCGCCCCCAGAGCGCTGACGCGGTGACGCAACCGGGACGGCAGCACCTGTTCGAGCTTCGCCAGCGCCCGTACCGAGGCCTCCTCGATGCCGGCGACCGCGTGACCGGCGGCGGTGCGCAGGCCGACCGCGATCGCCACCGCCTCGTCGTCGTCGAGCAACAACGGCGGCATCGCCTTGCCGGCGACCAGGCGGTATCCGCCAATCGCGCCCATCGTCGCCTGCACCGGGTAGCCGAGGTCACGCAGTCGCTCCACGTCGCGGCGGATGGTGCGCAGGCTGACGCCGAGCCGGGTGGCCAACTCGCTGCCGGGCCACTCGCGGGGCGTCTGCAGCAGTGACAGCAGGCCCAGCAGTCGGGCGGGGGTGTCGGACATGGCTCCAGAATGCCAGCCATGTGTGCCAGAACCTGTCCTACATGGGTCGTAGCGTTTCCGGCATGACACCATTTCGCATCGACATCCCCCAGTCGGACCTGGACGACCTGCGTGACCGGCTCTCCCGCACCAGGTGGCCCCGCTCGTTGCCCGGCACCGGCTGGAGCCGTGGGGTGCCGGTGGACTACCTCCGTGAGCTGAGCGAGTACTGGGCGAGTGGTTACGACTGGCGGGCGCACGAGGCGCGGCTGAACGAGATCCCGCAACTCGTCACCGAGATCGACGGCTTGGACGTGCACCTGCTGCACGTCCGCTCGCCGGAGCCGGACGCGCTGCCGTTGCTGCTGACGCACGGCTGGCCGAACTCCGTGGTCGAGTTCACCGAGCTGATCGGCCCACTGACCGACCCGCGCGCCCACGGCGCGGATCCCACGCAGGCGTTTCACCTGGTGGTGCCGTCGGTGCCCGGCTACGGTTTCTCGCAGGCGCCACCGGCCGGGTTCACCATCGACCGGCTCGCCCGGATGTGGGCCGAGCTGATGGCCCGCCTCGGCTACCACCGCTACGGCACCCAGGGCGGCGACCTCGGTGCGTACGTCGCACCGCGGGTGGCGGCGGTGGCGCCGGAGCAGGTCGTCGGCGTACACATCGACGGTGGGTTCGGCTTCCCGACCGCCGCCGACGTGCCGCACATGAGCGCTGCGGAACGCGCCGAGTGGGAGCAGATGCAGCAGTGGATGAGCGGTGGCGTGGACCATCACGCCCTGCTGCGAGCGGCGCCGCAGACCTTCTCGTACGCCTGGAACGACTCGCCGGTCGGGTTGCTGGCGTGGATGATGCAGAAGTTCAAGGAGTTCACCATGACGGTGCCGACGCCGGAGCAGGCCATCGACCGGGACCACCTGCTCACCAACGTGAGCCTCTACTGGTTCACCGGCACTTCCGGAACGTCGTCGTGGCCCATGTACGAGCGACTCACCGTCGCCGACGACGGCGGTTTCGCCTGGCCCACAGGCCAGCGGCGGGTGCCGTCCGGTGTGTACGGCGGCGGGTCCGCGCTGATGCGTCGCCTCGCCGAGCGCGACAACACCATCGTCCACTGGCCGCAGGGCAACCCGGGCAGCCACTTCGTGGCGATGGACGAACCGCTGGCGCACGCGGCGGACATCCGCACGTTCTTCGCGGGCCTGCGATGACCGAACTGAGCTGGGCGCAGGTGTCCGCCCGACGGCTTGCCCGGCACCGGCTCCTCCCGTCGGCGGCGAACGCGGCACGGGACGCGGCACCGGACGCGGCACCGGACTCCGCACCGGACTCCGCACGCGTCGCCGACGTGGTGTCGGCGATCTGCGGCGCGCACGCCCAGATCGCGTCGGCCGCCGAGTTGTCCGTCGGGCTGCGGGTGCCGGGCGCGACCCGCGACCTCGTGCGCCGGGCACTGTGGACGGACCGCACCCTGGTCAAGACCCGTGGGCCGCGCGGGACCGTGCACCTGCTCGCCGCGGTGGACCTGCCGATGTGGGTCGGCGCGCTGACCGCGTTGCCGACGCCCTCGCAGGAGCGCAATGTGGTCCTGCTGACGCCCCGGCAGACCGAGCAGGTCCTCGCGGCCATCGCCGACGCGGTCGCCGAGGCCGACCTGACCACCGCCGAGCTGACCGAGGAGATCGTCGCCCGTACCGGCCCGTGGGCGGGCGACCTGGTCATGGAGGCGTTCCAGGACAAATGGCCCCGCTGGATGGCCGCGATGACCGCCGCCACCCGGGGCGGGGTGATCTGCTTCGGCCCGAACCGCGGTCGGGCCAGCACGTACACCAGCCCGACCCGGTGGCTGCCCGACTTCGCGCCGATGCCGGGTCCCGCCGCCCTGGCCGCCCTCGTCCGCAGCTACCTGTACGCGTACGGACCGGCCACCCCGGCGCAGTTCGCCCGGTGGCTGGCCGTGCCGCCGGGGTGGGCGACGTGGCTCTTCGGCTCGCTGGACCTGACCGAGGTGACGGTGGAGGGCACCCCGGCCTGGGTGGCCGCCGACGACACCGGGTTCCCCGACGACCGGCCGTCCGGGTTGCGGCTGCTGCCGTACTTCGACGCGTACGCGGTCGGCTGCCACCCCCGGGAACGGCTCTTCCCCGGTGCCGCCGCCGAGCGGGCGCTCGCCGGTGGCCAGGCCGGTAATTATCCGGTGCTGCTGGTCGACGGGGTGGTCGCCGGCGTGTGGCATCAACGCCGCTCCGGCCGGTCCATTCACGTCACCGTCGAGCCGCTGCGGACGCTCGGAGCCGCGATGCAGCGGGCGCTGGCGGAGGAGGTGGAGCGGGTCGGCGAGATCCTGGAGGGCACGGCGTCGCTGGCCATCGGCACCGTCAGTGTCGGTCCGCACGCCTGAGACCCCGCCGGCCCACCGCCTGGGCCAGGATGAGGGCGTGCACCCCGAACCGGTCGACCACGCGCCCCGGCAGGCGTTCCCCTGGGCGCTCCTGCGCCAGCGCTGGGAGGACCTGACCTTCCTGCACTGGGCCGTCGCTCCGGAGGTGGTCGCGCCGTTGTTGCCCGCCGGCACTCGTCCGGACACGATGCGGGGGGTCAGCTATGTCGGCCTGATCGGTTTCCGGATGGTCGGGCTGGGCTTCGGCCGTGGGCCGGGGGTGCCATACTTCGGCACCTTCTGGGAGACCAACGTCCGGCTCTACTCGGTCGACGACGCCGGCCGACGAGCGGTCGTGTTCCGGTCGCTCGACGCGTCCCGCCTGCTGCCGGTGCTGGTGGCGCGGGCGACGCTGCGCCTGCCGTACCTCTGGTCGTCGATGCGGTTGGATCGCGACGGCGACCGTCGCACCTACCGCTGCCGGCGGCGTTGGCCGGGGCCGGCGGGCGCGACGAGCCGGATGGTGGTGCGGGTGGGGGAGCGGATCGCCGAACCGACCCCCCTCGAACACTTCGTCACGGCCCGCTGGGGGCTGCACACCCGGGCGTACGGGCGCACCCTGCACCTGCCGAACTGGCATCCGAGCTGGCCGCTGCACCGGGCCGAGGTGCTGCACCTGGATGACGAGTTGGTCGCCGCCGCCGGGCTGCCGGCACCGGTTGGACCGCCGGTCAGCGTGCTCTACTCACCCGGTGTCGGGGTGAGGTTCGGCCCGCCGGTGGCGGCCCGGCCGCGCAGTGCCGGGCCGCCGGAATCTCAGTAGCGGCCACCCTCGGGTGCGGGCAGCGCGTCCAGGTCGGCCAGGTCCTCGGCGCTGAGCCGAACGTCAGCGGCGGCGCAGTTGTCCACCAGATACTTCGGGGTCTTGGTGCCGGGGATCGGGATGACCTGGTCACCCTGGGCGACCACCCACGCGAGGGCGACCTGCGCGGGGCTGAGGCCCGCCCGGTCGGCGATCTCCCGGACCCGGGCGACGATGGCGAGGTTGGCGCGCAGCGCGTCCTGCTGGAAGCGCGGCAGGCCACGCCGGAAGTCGTCGGCGGGCAGGTCGTCGAACGAGGTGAACCGGCCGGCGAGGAAACCCCGGCCCAGCGGGGAGAACGGCAGGAACGCGATGCCCTGCTCGGCGCAGTACGGCAACACCTCGGCCAACGGGTCGCGGGTCCACAGTGACAACTCGGACTGCACCGACGCCACCGGATGCACCGCCTGGGCCCGCGCGATCTGCGCGACGGTCACCTCGGACAGCCCGAGCTGCCGCGCCTTGCCCGCCGCCACGACCTCGGCCATCGCACCCCAGGACTCCTCGATGGGCACCTCCGGGTCGACCCGGTGCAACTGGTAGAGGTCGACGTGGTCGGTGCCGAGCCGGCGCAGGCTCTCGTCGATCGCCGCGCGGATGTGCTCCGGGCGGCCGTTGTTGCCGATCTTCGGTGAGTTGCCGGGGCCGCCGGTGGGGGAGGTGGCCATCAGGCCGACCTTAGTGGCCAGCACGGCCCGCTCCCGGTGACCGCCGGCCAGCGCCCGCCCGACCAGCTCCTCGTTGGTGTACGGCCCGTACACGTCCGACGTGTCGATCAGTGTCGCGCCCAGGTCCAGTGCCTGACGGATGACGGCGATCGACGTGTCGTCGTCGCGAGGGCCGGTGATGTCGTAGCCGTGGCTCATGCCCATGCAGCCGAGGCCGATGACGCCGACCTCGGGTCCGGTGCTGCCCAGCGTGGTGGTTCGCATGCGCCCCACGCTACGACCGGAGCGGCCGACCCGCACCCGCCGTGGGGGGCGCGGCCGCTCGCCGGGTACGTGACGACTCTCACCGGAAGCGGACCCGGGAGTCCGGTACGGTGGGGGCTAAGCGGACCTGCGAGTCCGTTTGTGTTTCCGGCAGTGACCCAGGAGGAGGCCCCCATGACTCAGGTACGGATCAGCGACGCCCTGCGCGCCGTGGTCTTCGAGCCGACCCGCGACCTGACCGCGGCGCTCGACGAGTTCTACGCCCCCGACTACACCCACCGCAGCGACGGCGAGACCCTCGACCGGGCCGGATTCGTCGAGATGGTGACCCGGGTACGCGAGCAAATCGTCAGCGGCACCGTACGGGTCCTCGACGAACTGCGCGACGGTCTCCGCTACGCCGAACGACACGTCTACGAGATCACCCTGGCCGACGGGTCGACCGCCCGGCGGGAGATCGCCATCTTCGGGTCGTACGCCGAGGACGGCCGCTTCCGCCACCTCAGCGAGACAGGCTTCGACCTGCCCGCCTGAACCATCCCGACGACCACCGCAGGAGTGAGCCATGCCCCGCCTTGCCGACCCCGACCCGAACGCGATCCCGGTCGACGTCCGCGACGTCCTGTCCGCCCTGCCGCCCGACCCGATGGTCAAGATGCTGACCCACTCGGTCGGCACGGTGGCCCTCTTCATCCAGCTCGCGAGGGCGCAGTTCACCTCGTTGGAGCTGCCCGCTCGCTCGCGGGAACTGGTCATCCTCACCGTGGCCGAGTACACCGGGTGCGAGTTCGTGGCGGCCCAGCATCGTCCGATGTCCGAGGCGGCCGGCGTCGACAAGCGCACCCGCGAGATCATCAGCAGCCGGCACCTCGACAGCCCGGACCTTTCCGCGTACGACCGGACGCTCATCCGGTTCGCCGCCGAGGTGGTGCGGTCACCGCGCGTTCCCGACCACCTCTTCGACCAGGTGCGGCACATCCTCAGCGAGCGCGAGATCGTCGAGGTGCTCCAGGTGGTCGGCTACTACTGGTCGTTCGGCCGGGTGGCCACGGTGCTGAACGTCGAGCTGACCACCGTGTACGGCGACGAGCCGCTGCTGACCGACGAGACCGAGCGGGCAGACTGAGGCCATGACCCCACCGACGCCGAGTGACCCGGATGCTCCCCATCGGCGGCTGGACGCTCGTCGTAACCAGGAGCGAGTCATCGCCGCCGCCCGGGAGCTCTTCGCCGAGCAGGGTCTGCAGGTGACGGTGCCGCAGGTGGCGGACCGGGCCGGGGTGGGCCGCGCGACGGTGTACCGCAGCTACCCCAGCAAGGAAGACCTGATCGTCGCGGTGGTCCAGCAGCAGTTCCAGGAGCTTGAGCAGCGCACCCGCGCGGCGCTCGACGGCGCCGACGCGTACCGGGAGTGGTGTTCCTTCGTGCCCGACCTGTTCGGACGCCTCGCGCGCGACCGGGTCCTCGCCGACGCGTTCTTCGAGGGCAGGCTGGTGCCCGCCGCGCGGATCTTGGACCTGATCGGGCAGTTGGTGACGGCGGCCCGGTCGTCCGGCAAGATCCGCCAGGACGCCGGGGTGTTGGACATCCGGGTGCTCCTCTGCGGGGTGGTCCGGCAGCTCATCGTCCTCGACGAGCGCGACCCGGCGGTCTGGCGCCGGTACGCCGACCTGGTGCTGAACGCGCTGCGCTCCTGACGACAGCTGGCGCCGAGAGAAAAGTTCGGCGTACGTGTCGAGGACTGCCGCGCCGGCTTCGACCATGGGTGAGGGCCGGGGACACCCGGTCCCGCCGACGAGCCGACACGGCACGAACCGAGGAGTGGATCGATGACGAAGGTGACGACCGGGGCGACGATGTCGTTGGACGGCTACATCGCGGACGCGTCCCACGGTGGCTTCGAGTACCTCTTCCAGTGGTACGCCAACGGCGACGTCGAGACGCCGACGGCCAATCCCGAGATGACCTTTCGGACGTCCGCCGCGAGCGCCCGGCACCTGCGGGATCTCAACGAGCGGACCGGCGCGCTCGTCGTCGGCCGGCGGCTCTTCGACATCACCAGCGGGTGGGGTGGCCGGCATCCGATGGACGTGCCCGTCGTGGTGGTCACGCACAGCGTGCCGGAGGGCTGGGCACCCGAGAACGACTCCTTCGTCTTCGTCACCGACGGCATCGAGAGCGCCATCGCCCGGGCGAAGGTGATCGCCGGCGACAAGCAGGTCGGTGTCAACGGCGGCACCATCGCCGCCCAGGTCGTCGAGGCTGGCCTCCTCGACGAGGTGCACGTCGACCTCGTCCCGGTCCTGCTCGGTGCCGGCGTCCCGCTCTTCGCCGACCTGAAGATCGCGCCACTGCAGCTGGACGGCCCGTTCCAGGTCGTCGAGGGCGACGGCGTCACCCACCTGGCCTACCGGGTACGCCCAGCGGCCTGAACCTCTCGGGGACCGGCCCGGTCGGGGTCGGTCCCCCGTTGCGCGCTCGCGCCGAAGGTCGGGCCGCGCCGTCCGGCGAACGGCCGACTCCCCCTAGAATCGATGACGGTCACTGTCTGCGGCGTCGGTCGCGGGTGGCCGGCGTGGAGGGCGGTGCGGCACGTGGGACCGGACGAGCGGAGCAGGCTGTTCGAGCAGGCGCGGGAGTGGTCGCGGCGGCCGGACAGCTGGGCGGACGCCGACCGCCTGTGGATACGGGTGATCGACGCCTACCGGCAGGCGGCGCGCGGTTCGGTTCGGCCCGACCGGCACGACCAGCAGCAGTTGGCGCGGGCGCTGAGGTGGCGCGGAATGCTGCTGTCCGCGCGTGGTCGGGCCGCCGAGGGGATGGCGCCCGGCGGCGAGGCGGTCGCGATCTTCGAGCGGGTGTACGACGCGGTGGCGGCCGAGGGTGGCGACGTGGCCGCGCCGCCCCGGGACGACGCGCTCGCGGAGCTGATCGCCGCGCTGACCGACCTCGCGGAGGTCGCGTTCGTGGCCGGTCAGCCGGCGACGCGCAGGGAGTTGCTGGGCCGGGCGGTCGCGGTGGGGCTGACGGCCGTCGGGTCCCCGCCGTCGGCCGGGCCCGGCACCCGGCAGGCGCTGGGTGCGGCGTACCACCACCAGGCGACCGCGTTGCTGCACCGGCACCTCACCCGACCGTCGTCGCTGGACGGTCTCCGGGACGCGGTGCTGGCGGCGTCGCGGGCCTGCGAGCTGCGTCAGGCGCTGCACGACCCGGCGCGTCCGCTCAGCCTCCGGGAGCTGGCGGACACCTACGGGCTGTACGCGCGGTGCCTGGCCATGACCGGCGACGTCGAGCGCGCGGGTGTGGTGCTGGCGCTGGGCGATCGGCTGGTGAAGCTCTTGGGGTCGGCCGCCGCGCAGCCCGCCGAGGACCTCCGGGTGGCCGCCGAGTTGCTGGGCCGGGACGGCGTGCCCACGGGTGCCGTGACCGGTCCACGTCGGTTCCGCTGGCGGCGGCGCTGACCCCTGCGGTCAGCGCCTCCACCTTGCTCCCATCGGAGCTGATCGATATTGTGCGCGAAGGCGCCGCCCCGCCTCAGACCACCACCGTCGATCCGAAGCGGGTTCCGCATGCGCACACTGAGACTTGTCACGACTCTGGCCGTCGCCGGCCTGCTCGCCGGTGGGGTGGCAGTGGTAGCCGCCACACCCGCCAGCGCGGCGACCGCCGTGTTCTCCGTGACGAACAACTGGGGCAATGGCTACCAGGGACAGGTCACCGTCACCAACGACACCTCCGCACCGATCACCAGCTGGCGGGTCGAGTTCGACCTGCCGTCCACCTCGACCGTCAGCCAGTCGTGGAACGCACAGCAGACCACCTCGGGCAGCCACTACACCTTCGCCAACGTGTCCTGGAACGGCACCCTCGCCGCCGGCGCCTCCACCTCGTTCGGCTTCCTCGTCAACGGCTCCGGCACCCCGCTCAACTGCACCGTGAACGGCGCGTCCTGCGCCGGCGGCCCGCCCCCGACCACCCCGCCGCCCACGACTCCGCCGCCGACCACTCCGCCGCCGACCACCGGCACTCCGGTCGAGCGGTACGGGCAGCTTCGGGTCTGCGGCACGACGATGTGCGACAGGTCCGGCGCCCGGGTGCAGTTGCGGGGCATCAGCAGCATGTGGCTCAACTGGGAGACCGCCCCGTACGCCGAGAACCTCTCCGCGTTGACCTGGATGCGCGACAACTGGAACCTCCAGGTGATCCGCGCGGCCATGGGTGTGGAGCCGGCGGGGGCGTACCTCAGCGACCCGGCCAAGGCGCGCGCGCAGGTGGAGACCATCATCAACAACGCGGTCAGGGCCGGTGTTTACGTGATCGTCGACTGGCACGCGCACGAGGCGCAGAACAACCAGTCCCAGGCGGTCGCGTTCTTCGGTGACCTGGCCCGCCGGTACGGCAACCTGCCCAACGTCATCTGGGAGCCCTACAACGAGCCGCTCCAGGTCAGCTGGGCCAACGTCATCAAGCCGTACCACCAGGCGGTGGTGTCCGCGATCCGCGCCGCCGACCCGGACAACATCATCGTGCTCGGCACCCCGACCTGGTCACAGGACGTGGACGTCGCGGCGGCCAGCCCGGTCACCGGCACCAACCTGATGTACACGCTGCACTTCTACTCCTGCACGCACGGGGCGTCGCTGCGCGCCAAGGGCGACGCGGCGATCCGCGCGGGTCTGGCGCTGTTCGTCACCGAGTGGGGCGCCAGTAACGCCGACGGCGGCCTCGACGGCCGGGCCTGCCTGCCGGAGGCGCAGTCCTGGATCGACTGGATGAAGACCAACGGCATCTCCTGGACGGCCTGGAAGCTCGACGTCGGCACCGACACCACCAACCTGCTCAGCCCGGGCGCGCCGGTGACCGGCGGGTGGACCAACTACCTGCACGGCCACGCGCCGTTCGTGGTGGCGAACATGAGGTGACGCCGGCCGCGGCTTGACCGCGATTGATCGAATCGAGACTGCTGGTGTCGGGGTGTCCAGGCCGGCGGGACACCCCGACATCACCAACTCCGTGCGCCCCAGGCCGGTGTGTAGCCGCCGATCACCGTCGCTGAGCAGCCCGGCCAGAACGGGCGCGCCACCTTAACGCGCCGGAAACACCCCCGGTACCAACCCTGGGAACGCTCGTCGGACCAGTCGAGACCGACACGCGAACCGGGGTGACCATGGCCGACAACACCACGAACGCGCCGACGTACGACGGGCCGGTGGGCCGGTCCGGCAACGGCCAGACGCTGCCCACCCCCCGCCCGAACCCGGCCCTGTCGCTGGACGACGACGATCCGGCGGACCTGGCCACGATCGGGGTGGAGGAAGAGTTCCACGTCGTCGACCTGCACACCCGGGAGTTGGTGCCCCGGGCCGGGGAGTTGCTCGACCGGTTGCCGGCGGCCTCGTTCACCGCCGAGCTGCACCGCAGCGTGGTGGAGACCAACACCGCGGTCTGCCGCACGCTGGACGAGATCCGCGCCGAGCTGACCCGGCTGCGGCAGGCGGCCGTCCAGGTCGCCGACCGGGCCGGGCTGGGCATCGTGGCGGCCGGTACGGTGCCGCTGCGCGCCGACGGCGATCCCAGTGTCACTCCCACCTCCCGCTACCGGCGGATGCTCGACGAGTACCAGATGCTCGCCCGGGAGCAGCTGATCTGCGGAGCGCAGGTGCACGTCGGCGTCTCCGACCGGGACCTGGCGGTGGCGGTCACCCGCCGGGTCCAGCCGTGGCTGCCGGTGTTGCTCGCCCTCTCCACCAGCTCGCCGTACTGGATGGGCCAGGACAGCGGCTACGCCAGCGTCCGGTCGCTGGTCTGGCAGCGCTGGCCCACCGCCGGGGACCCGGGCGAGGTGACCAGCGCCGCGGACCACGAGGCGCTGGTCGCGGAGCTGATCGCCTCGGAGACCATCACCGACCCCGCCATGATCTATTTCGACGTCCGGCCGTCGGCGCACGTGCCCACCGTGGAGCTGCGGATCACCGACGCCAACGCCGACGTGGAGACCATCGTCCTGCTCACCGGCCTGTTCCGGGCCCTCGTCCGGCGGGAGGTCGCCGCCCTGCGCGCCGGGGTGGAGCGCACGGCCGTCCGACCACCGGTGCTGCGCGCCGCCGTGTGGCGGGCGGCCCGCTCCGGGTTGGAAGGCGACCTGCTCGACCTGCCCCGGTCGGCCCGACCGGTGTCGGCCGCCCAGGCGGTCCGCCGCCTGGTGACCGACCTGCGCCCACAGTTGGCGGCGACCGGGGACTGGGAGCAGGTCAGCGAGCTGACCCGGTACGCGCTGGAACGCGGCAGCTCCGCCGCCCGGCAGCGGCGGGCGTACGAGCGACGTGGCCGGTTGGCCGACGTGGTCGACCTGCTGCTCGACGAGACCCGGGGCCGGGCCCGAGGGCCGCTGCCGGGTGCGCCCACACCGCCGGCGCTGCCCACGTACGCCGACGTCGGCGACGAGGTCTTCGGACCGGCCGGGCCGCAGCCGGCGTACGCCCCGATGCTCGCGGCCCTGCGTCAGCTCGGCGCCGGCGTCCTGCGTCAACGCGAACACGACCGGGACGAGGAGCAGCGGGCCCGGGGGGTGACGTTCAGCGTGGCCGGCGAGGCGAGCACCCGGCTCTTCCCGGTGGACCTGGTGCCCCGGGTGGTGCCCGCCGCCGACTGGCGGACCCTGCGGACCGGCCTGGTGCAGCGCGCCCGTGCCCTCGACGCGTTCCTGCGGGACGTCTACGCCGACCGGGCCGTGGTGGCCGACGGCGTGGTGCCGGCGTGGGTGGTGGAGTCCTCACCCGGATTGCGCCCGACCGGGGCGCTGATGGGCCGGCGGGGCACCCGCGCCCAGGTGTCCGGCACCGACCTCGTCCGGGACCCGGACGGCGGCTGGTACGTGCTGGAGGACAACCTGCGGGTGCCCTCCGGGATCGGCTACGCGGTGCAGAACCGTCGGCTGACCCGGGCGGTGCTGCCGGAGCTGCCGGTGCCGGCGGACCTGCTACCCGCCGACGAGACGCCGGCGATGCTGTACCGGGCGTTGGTCGCCGCAGCGCCCGCCGCGGCCGACGACCCCGCCGTGGTGGTGCTCAGCAGCGGCCCGGGTGACCCGGCGTGGTTCGAGCACCGGCTGCTCGCCGACGAGATGGGTGTGCCGCTGACCGAGACCAGTGACCTGCTGGTGGAGGAGGGCCGGGTCCGGCTGGTCCGCGAGGGCTGCCGCCGCGAGGTCGACGTGATCTATCTGCGGATGGACGAGGAGGCGCTGCTGCACGCGCCGGGCGCGGACGGGGTGCCGCTGGGGTGGCCGCTGCTCGCCGCGGTGCACGCCGGGCGGCTCACGCTGGCCAACGCGCTGGGCAACGGTGTCGGTGACGACAAGGCGCTGTACGCGTACGTGCCCCGGCTGATCGAGTACTACCTCGGCGAGAAGCCGCTGCTGGGGGACGTGCCGACGTACCTGTGTGGGTTGCCCGAGCAGCGGGCCGAGGTGCTGGGCCGGCTCGACGAGCTGGTGCTCAAGCCGGTCGACGGGTACGGCGGTGACCGGGTGGTGATCGGTCCTCGGGCCGAGGCGGAGGAGCTGGACGCCGTCCGGGAGCAGATCCTCGCGGCCCCGCACCGGTGGATCGCCCAGGAGATGATCGCGCTCACCACGCACCCGGTCTTCGACGGCGCGGCGCTGGCTCCCCGCCACGTCGACCTGCGGGCGTTCGTGTTCCTCGGTGACACCGCCGAGGTGGCGCCGGTGGCGCTGACCCGGGTGGCGCCGGCCGGCAGCATGATCGTCAACTCGTCGCGAGGTGGCGGGTCGAAGGACACCTGGCTGCTCGGCGGAGCCGACGAACCGTCGGTGTAACCCACGCTTGACCCATCCGTCATCGGGACGCAACCCGGTCCGCCAAGCCTGGACCGGTCAGCGGCCCCAGCCGATGAGAGGTGCGTGCCATGTGCGGTATCGGAGGCGAGTTCCGCCTCGACGGGGCGCCACCGGACGTGGCCGCCGTCGAGCGGATGCTCCCGGAGCTGGCCTCCCGGGGCCCGGACGGCGAGGGCCGGTGGCAGCAGGGGCCGGTTGCCCTGGTGCACCGCCGGCTGCGCATCATCGACCTGTCCGACGCGGGCGCCCAGCCGATGGTCGATTCCGAGCTGGGCCTGGCCCTGGTCTTCAACGGCTGCATCTACAACTACCGGGAGCTGCGCGACGAGCTGACCGCCGCCGGTTACTCCTTCCGGTCCACCTCGGACACCGAGGTGATCCTCAAGGCGTACCACCGGTGGGGGACGGCCTGCGTCGAGCGGTTCTACGGGATGTTCGCGTTCGCCCTGGTCGAGCTGGCCACGCACACCCTGGTGCTGGCCCGGGACCGGCTCGGCATCAAGCCGCTCTACCTGGCCGAGGGGCCGGGCCGGGTGCGCTTCGCCTCGACCCTGCCGGCGTTGCTCGCCGCCGGTGACGTGGACACCGACCTCGACCCGGTGGCGCTGCACCACTACATGAGCTTCCACTCGGTGGTGCCGCCGCCGCGCACGATCCTCGCCGGGGTCCGCAAACTCCCGCCGGCCACCGTGCGGGTGATCACCGCGGACGGGCGGAGCACCGACACCACCTACTGGCGGCCGGAGTTCAACCGGGCCGCCGCCCCCGCCATGTCCGCCGACGAGTGGCAGGAACGACTGATGGCGGCGCTGCGCACCGCCGTACGCCGGCGGATGGTCGCCGACGTGCCGGTCGGCGTGCTGCTCTCCGGTGGTCTCGACTCCAGCCTGATCGTCGCCCTGCTGGCCGAGCAGGGCCAGACCGGCCTGGCCACCTTCAGCATCGGCTTCGAGGCGGCGGCGGGGGAGAGCGGCGACGAGTTCCACTACTCCGACCTGATGGCCCGGCACTTCGGCACCGACCACCACCAGATCCGCATCGGCGCGCAGCGGTTCGTCCCGGCCGTGCACCAGGCCATCGCGGCGATGAGCGAGCCGATGGTCAGCCACGACTGCGTCGCGTTCCACCTGCTCTCCGAGGAGGTCTCGCAGCGGATCACGGTGGTGCAGTCCGGGCAGGGCGCCGACGAGATCCTGGCCGGCTACGACTGGTACCCGCCGATGGCGAACGTGGCCCGCGCGGACGCCGTCGAGGCGTACGCCCGGGTGTTCTTCGATCGTCGCCACGACGCGCTCGGCGGGCACCTGGCGCCCGAGTGGATGCTCGACCACGACGCCAGCCTGGAGTTCGTCGCCGCGCACTTCGGCGCACCCGGCGCGGACACCGCGCTGGACGCGGCGCTGCGCCTGGACAGCCTGGTGATGCTTGTCGACGACCCGGTCAAGCGGGTCGACAACATGACGATGGCCTGGGGGCTGGAGGCCCGTGTGCCGTTCCTCGACCACGAGGTCGTCGAGCTGGCCGCGGCCTGCCCACCCGCCCTGAAGCTGGCGCAGGGCGGCAAGGGTGTGCTGAAGGCGGCGAGTCGGGGCATCGTCCCGGACGAGGTGATCGACCGGCCGAAGGGCTACTTCCCGGTGCCGGCGCTGCGCAAGGTGGACGGCCCGGTGCGCGAGTTGGTCGCCGAGGCGTTGCAGGCGCCGGCCGCGCGCGAGCGGGGGCTGTTCCGCCCGGAGTACGTGGCACACCTGCTCGCCGAGCCGGACCGGGCAGAGGCGGCGGCCGGCAGCAACAAGCTGTGGCAACTCGGCCTGCTGGAGCTGTGGCTGCAGACCCACGACATCCGTTGAGCCGCCGGGCCCGCTCAGACGGGCGGTCAGCCGGTGGCCGTGCGGGCGATCAGGTCGTCGACGACCGCGCGCAGGTCGTCGGTTCGCTCCAACACCTGCCGCTGCCGGGCCGCGCCGGTGCCGTCGCGGCGCAGTCGGGCCAGCTGCGCCAACACGTACCCGAGGTCGCCGTGGCGCAGCAGGGCCGGGGCGATCACCGCCATCAGGTCGTCGACGAGCGCCCAGGCGGGTCGGGTGCCACCGGCCCGGAGGTCGATCAGCTCGCCGTCGAGACCGTCGTGGGCGGCCCGCCAGTGCGCCGCCGCGACCAGGCAGTCCCGGACGTCCGGGGCGGTCACCCCGGCGCGTACGTCGTCGGCGAGGGTGGCCACGAGGGACCGGACCAGCGCGGCGACCAGCACCGCGTCGTCCACCTCGGTGCAGACGTCACCGACCCGCACCTCCACCGTCGGGTACGCCGACGACGGGCGGGCGTACCAGTAGACCATCGCCGCGTCGAGCATGATGCCGGCGGCGATCAGCTGGTCGACCGTGTGGTCGTAGTCGGCGGCCGAGTCGAAGTACGGCGTCGGCCCGATGCTGGGCCACCGTTCCAGCTGCATCGAGCGCCAACTGGCGTGCCCGGTGTCGTGCCCGTCGTGCAGCGGCGAGTTGGTGGTGATCGCCTGCACCACGGGCAGCCACACCCGCAGGTGGTTGCAGACCTGCACGGCCAGTTCCCGGTCGGGCAGCCCGACGTGCACGTGACAGCCGCACACCGCCGGGTCGTGGGCCACCGGCCCGTACCGGCGCGACATCGCGTGGTAGCGCGGTTCGTCGGGGACCGTCCGGTGCGGTTCGGCCAGCGGGGTGGCGCCGACGGCCACCAGTCGGGCCCCGGCCGCGGTGGCGGCCTCGGCGGCGGAGCGGCGCAGCGCCACCAGGTGCGCGCGCAGTTCGGTGAGGTCGGCGCAGACCGGGGTGACCATCTCCACCATGCTGTGCCGGAACTCCTGGCGGCTCTGGTCCCGGGCCGGGCCGCGCAGCGCGCCGAGCACCTGGTCGGCCACCGGCAGGTTCCGGCCGCTGTCCGGGTCGAGCAGCAGGAACTCCTCCTCCACGCCGAGCGTGAGGGTGGACAGGTCGGGCGCGGTGTCGACGACGGTCGGACGGTACGCCATGGCCCCTCCCCATCCCCTGCTGCGGCGGTGCCTCGGGTTCCCGGCCGCCCCTGCGGCAAACGCCCCCTTAGGGCGTCGCCAGGGCCGTCGCGCGTGCGGTGAGAAAGGCCCGTTCGGCCGCGTTGTCCGTCAGGGCGACGGCCGTCCGGTACGCCTCGACAGCCTCCCCGCCCCGACCGAGCCGAGCCAGCAGGTCGGCGCGGATCACGTGGTAGACGTGGAAGCCGGTCACGTCGAGGTGGTTCACCTCGGCCAGCGCCACCGCCGGTCCGGCCACCTCGGCGAGCGCGACGGCCCGGTTCAGCGCCACCACCGGGCTGGGGGCGGCCACCGTCAGCTGGTCGTACAGCTGAAGGATCTGAGCCCAGTCGGTGTCGGCGGGGCGCCGCGCGGCGCTGTGCACGGCGGCGATCGCGGCCTGGATCTGGTACGGCCCGGGCCGGTCGCGGCGCAGGCAGCGGCGGACCAGCGCCTGCCCCTCGGTGATCAGCTCGGCGTCCCACCGGGCCCGGTCCTGGCTCGGCAGCGCCACCAGCTCACCCTCGGCGTTGGTCCGCGCGTTGCGGCGGGACTCGGTGAGCAGCATCAACGCGAGCAGACCGAGCGCCTCCGGTTCGTCGGGCATCAGCTCGACCAGCAGCCGGGTCAACCGGATCGCCTCGACGCACAGCTCGGCGCGGATCAGGTGCGGGCCGGCGCTGGCCGTGTACCCCTCGTTGAAGATCAGGTAGAGCACCGCGAGGACGCCGTGCAGCCGGTCGGGCAGGTCCGCGTCGCGAGGCACCCGGTACGGGATCCGAGCCTTCCGGATCTTCGACTTGGCACGGACCAACCGCTGCGCCATCGTCGGCTCCGGCACCAGGAAGGCCCGGGCGATCTCGGCGGTGCTCAGGCCGCCGAGCAGGCGCAGGGTGAGCGCGACCCGGGCCGCCGGGGCGAGCGCCGGATGGCAGCACGTGAAGATCAGCCGGAGTCGGTCGTCGCGCACGGGTCCCTCCTGCGCTGGCGGGTCGGCGGCGAACAACAGGGCCGCCTGGGCGTGCCGGTCGGCCCGGGAGGTGTCGCGGCGCAGCCGGTCGATCGCCCGGTTCCGGGCCGTGGTGATGATCCACCCGGCCGGACTGGGCGGCAGGCCGGTCGTCGACCAGCGCGCCACCGCGACCACGAAGGCCTCCTGGACGGCCTCCTCGGCGAGATCGATGTCGCCGAGGAGGCGGACCAGGACGGCGACCGCGCGGCCGTACTCCGCGCGGAACACCGCCTCCACGTTGGGCACGGTCAGTCGCCGGCCCCGCCCTGGAAGGGGCGCACCTCGATCGGCAGGGTGGTGGCCAGCGCGTAGCGGCGCCCCCAGTGCAGGGCGGCGTCGAGGTCCGGTACGTCGATGATGGTGACGCCGCCCAGGTACTCCTTGCCCTCCACGAACGGTCCGTCGGTGATGAGCACCTCGCCGTCGAGGGGACGCAGCACGGTGGAGGTCTCCGGACCGTGCAGGCCCTGCCCGAAGACCCACGACCCGGCGGACGTCAGCTCGTCGCGCAGCTCGCCGACCTGACGCATCACCCCGGCCAGGAACTCCGGCTCCGGCAGCAGCTCACCCTGCGGCTGGTTGATGCTGAGCAGGTAGAGCGTCATCGTTCCTCCTCACGGACGGCCGGCCCGTCGCCGACCTCTCATCCTCCACACGATCGGCCGCCGCCCAGATCGACAGGCCGGCGGAAAATTCTCGGGCGTCCGGCCCGGCCCGCGGTTGGTGCCCTTTGCTCTGCACCCGCAAAGGCGACAGTGACTCGGCCACCGGCGCGGCCCCATGACCGGCGTGCCCTTTGCTCTGCACCCGCGGAGGCGACAGTGACTCGGCGACCGGCGCGGCCCCGTGGTCGGCGTGCCCTTTGCTCTGCACCCGCGGAGGCGACGGTGTCCGGGCCCGGGTGGTGCGTCGGCGGGTGCAGAGCAAAGGACGAAGGACGGCGGTACGGTCCGCCGGTGCCGCGACCGGAGCCGGTAGAGCGGCACGACCGCAGCCGGCCCGGTCTCGGCGGGACCGGGCCGGCTGCGGCCCACGGTGCGACCCGGCCGACCCGGTCCGTCAGAGGTCCGGGCCGGCGCGGGCGCCCCGGTCAGGGGTAGGTGGTCAGGTACACCGTCTGGTTGGCCGCGTTCGCGGTGCCACCGGCGTTGTTGATCACCCGATTGATGGTGCCGACGCCACCGAGCGAGACGGTGACCATGTTCGTGAAGCGCACGTTCGGGTTGGTGGGCACCTCGAAGGACCGTTCCTCGACCACCGCGGGGTTGACGTTGAAGTAGCTGTAGCTGCCCAGCCCGAACGCCTGGTGACTGGTCACCGAGTCGGCCACCTTGTACGCGGCGTAGCCCCGGGTCGACCCGTTCATCCAGGCCGCCTGGTTCGGCACGTCGTACGGCAGCTCGTTCTGGTAGAAGTACGTCCGCCCACCGTTGCCGTTCCAGATGGTCTGGTACTTCTGGTAGTGCTCGACGAAGAGGCCGTACATGGTGACGTTGTCGCCGTTGACGGTGAGCCCGGTGTCGGCGGTGTTCAGCGTCCACCCGGTCGGTACGCCGCTGGCGGCGTGGTCGGCCCGCCACAGCCACATGTGATCGCCGATCACGTTGTCGCTGTTGACGGTCAGCGTGTTGGTGGCCTTGCCGACGTGCGGCCCGCCGATGCGGAAGAACACGTCGTGCAGCGAGGTCGGGTTGGTGGCGTGGCTCGCGGACGAGCCGGACGGCCCGACCTCCATCAGCACCGGCGAGTTCGTCGTGCCGGCCTCGAACATGATGCCGGCCACCTTCACGCCGTCCACGTCGGCCACCCGCATGCCCACGGCGCCGTTGTCGGCCTGGATGGTGGCCAGGCCGAGACCGAGGACGACGGTGTCGGCCCGGTTGACCTGGATCGGCTCGGTGACGTGGTGCACGCCCGGGGTGAAGAGCAGGTGCCGCCCCTGGGCGAGGGCCGCGTTGATGGTGGCGGCGCTGGTGCCGGGCTGGACCACGAAGAACTGCGACAGCGAGATGGACGAGCCGGCCGGGGTCTTGTTGTACCAGCTGGTGCCGGTGGAGTTGGTGCGCAGCGCCGGCACGAAGACCCGGTACTCACCGGTGCCGTCGACGTACAGGAACGGCTTCTCCCGGACCTGCGGGGTCTGCGGGATGACCGTGTGCGACGGGTTGGGGAAGCTCGGCGCGGGAGCGCCGTTGACGCCCTGGAAGACCATGTTCCAGACCGAGCCGGTCCAGCCGTTGCCGAACTCGCTGTTGCGGGAGTACCACTGCTGCTGCGAGCCGGAGACGACCAGGCCGTCGATGCGGGTGTCGGCGAGCAGGCCGCCGCTGGACCAGCCGTCGCCACCGTTCCAGAGCTGGATCTGGTTCTGCGCGCCGCGCAGGTGCATCCGTCGGTACGGCGCGGCCTGGGAGACCGCCCACCGCTCCACGGTCTGCCCGGCGGGCAGGGTGACCGAGAGGTTCTCGGCGGCCCGCCAGAAGTTCTGGGTGGCGTTGCCGCCCATCCAGAACGCCTCGGTACGGACGTGGCCGTTGAGGTTGACGTCGTCGGGGCTCATGCCCAGGCCGGCGACCTGGGTGAAGAAGCCGAGGTTGACGTCGGCGGTGTAGGTGCCGGGCTTGAACAGCACCGCGTAGCGCTGCGGGCCGAACTGGTTGGTCTCCTGCTGGGTGAAGAGGGTGTTCAGTCGACTCTGGATGGTCGACGTCGGCGTGCTCGGGTCGAAGACGAACGTGTTCGGCCCGAGGTTGGGGTTGTACGGGTCGGTCGTGCCGACCGGAGGCTCGCTGGTGCCGCCGGTGGTGTTCACCGCCAACTCCCACAGGGAGTAGCCGTAGGCGGTGCCCCGGGCGGTGCCGTACACCCGCAGGTAGCGTCCGCTGCCGGTGACGGTGAGGGACTGCGTGCCGCCGGTGGCCGTGGTGGTGGAGTAGATCGTCGTCCAGGTGGCCCCGTCGGCCGAGGTCTGGAGTTGGAAGGCCCGGGCGTACGCGGCCTCCCAGGTGAGCACCACCCGGCAGATGGTGCGGGTGCTGCCGAGGTCGACGCGCAGCCACTGCGGGTCGCTGGCGGCGCTGGCCCAGCGGGTGCCCGGGTTGCCGTCGACCGCCGCGGAGGCGGCGAGGCCGGCGTCCTGGCTGGACGAGGCGGTCGCCGGGCTGCCCTGCGCGACGTTGGTGCTGCCGCAGGTGGGCGTGGTGCCGCCGGTCTCGCCGTACACCTGGAACTCCCAGAGCGAGTAGCCGTAGCCGGTGCCCCGGGCGGTGCCGTTCATCCGTACGTAGCGGCCGGCGCCGGTGACGGTGAGGTTCTGGGTGCCGCCGGTGCCGGTCGTGGTCGAGTAGATCGTCGTCCAGGTGGCACCGTCGTCGGAGGTCTGGAGCTGGAAGGCCCGGCCGTAGGCGCCCTCCCAGAGCAGGTTCACCTGGCTGATGGTGGCCCGGGCGCCCAGGTCGACCTGGAGCCACTGCGGGTCGCTGAACGTGCTGGCCCAGCGGGTGCCGGTGTTGCCGTCGACGGCTGCGGAGGCCGGGGTGCCGGCGTTCTCGCTGGACGAGGCGGTGGCGGGGCGGCCCTGGGACAGCAGGGTGGGCGCGGCCTGCGCGGGCGTGGTGGCGCCGGTCGGGGTGAGCGCCGCGACCAGGGCCACGGTGAGCCCGACGAGCAGGTGCCGGACGGCCCGTCGGGGACGCGGGCGTACGGATGTTGCACGAGATGTCATGACATCGCCTGTCGCTAGGGGTTACGGGGGGTGCCGCGCGGATGGGATCGGCTCGCCCCGTGGCGCCGTGGGTGGTGCCGCCGATGCGGCGTCGCGGGTCGGAGAGCGCTCTCGTAGGAGTGTTGCGGCGAGATTGCGACGGCGTCAAGACATCGATCTATAACTTCGTTATTTATCCCGAGGATCTTTTTTGTGTAATTTGCCGTCGGTGGTGCCGTCGCCTCCGCTCAGCGGCGGACGCCGCCCTCGGTGAGGAAGCGGGCGATCGGCAGGGTGGCCGCGCCCAGCGCCACCGCGTCCACCCCGAGCCGGCACAGCTCGATCGACGCCTGCTCGTACGGCTGGCGCAGCGCCTGCCGACCGGCCGCCTCCCGCACCGCCGGAAGCAGGTCGCCGAGGGCCATCGCCGCCCAGCCGCCGAGCACCACGCGCTCCGGGTTGAACAGGTTGATCAGGTTGGCCACCCCGGCGCCGAGGTAGCCGGCGGTGTCGTCCAGCACCCGTCGGGCGGTGGCCGAGGTCTCGGCGGCGGCGACCAGCGCGGCGATCTGGGACTCCTCGTCCTCGCCCGGCACCGGACGACCCCGGCGCGCCTCCCGGTAGCGGTCGATGATCGCCTCCGCCCCGACGTACGCCTCCAGGCAGCCGCGCGCGCCGCACCGGCAGGCCCGGCCGCCGTACACCAGGGTGGTGTGCCCCCACTCCCCCGCGCTGCTGGACGCGCCGCGGTAGGTGGCGCCGTTGGTCACCACCGACGCGCCCACCCCGGAGCCGACAAGCGCGAAGACGGCGTGCCGGGCGCCCCGGCCGGCGCCGAACCACATCTCGGCCTGGCCGAGGGTCTTCGCGCCGTTGTCGATGTGCAGGGGCAGGCCGGTGCCGGCGCCGATCAGCCGCTCCAGCGGCACCCGGTCCCAGCCGAGCGCCTGGGCGTGCACGACGGCCTCGGTGCCCTGCTCGACCACGCCGGAGACGCCGATGCCGACGCCGAGCACGTCGCCGGGGGCCACCCCGGCCGACCCGGTGACCGCGTCGATGCCGGCCAGCACGTGCCCGGCCACCAGGTCGGGCTCGGTACGGGCCGGGTCGAGCGGGTACTCGACGCTGGCCAGCAGGGTCATCGCGAAGTCGAACAGCTCCACCCGGACCCGGGTCTCGCCGACGTCCACGCCGATCACGAAGGCGAAGCGGGGGGCGATGCGCAGCAGCATGCTGGGCCGGCCACCGTCGGACTCGGCGGCGCCGGCCTCGGCGACCAGCCCTTCGTCGATCATGTCGGCCACCACGTTGCTGACCGCGGGCTGACTCAGCCCGGTGCTGCGCACCAGGTCCTGCCGGGTGAGCGGGCCGTCCAGAAAGAGCTTGGTCAGCAGGGCGGACCGGTTGCGCAGCCGCACACTGCGGTTGGTGGCACGCGCCAGCTCCACTCGTCACCTCGTTCCCGTCGGCCGTTCGAGGCGACTGTAACCGCCTCGTGCTTGACGACCCACCGACCAGCAACTTTAATGACGACATAATTTAAGCCGTGATGTAACTCCCGGGAAACGCCGACGGACCCCGACGGCGCACCCCCGACCCCTGTCCGCAGCCGGCCGCCCGTCGCCTCACAACCCCTATCGGCGACGGAGGTCGGCGGACCCCCCACCACGCACCGGAAGGGCTAACCGTGTCGAGACGACACCTCGGGATATTCACCGCCGCCGTACTGGCCGCCGCCTCGTTGACGGCCTGCGGTGGCTCCGGCGACGACTCCGCCGCAGGCGCCAAGACGCTCACCTACTGGGCCAGCAACCAGGGTGCCAGCCTGGAGGCCGACAAGACGATCCTCCAGCCGGAGTTGGACAAGTTCGAGAAGCAGACCGGCATCAAGGTCAACGTTGAGGTGGTCCCCTGGCCCGACCTGCTCAACCGACTGCTGGCCGCCGCCACCTCCGGCAAGGGCCCGGACGTGGTCAACATCGGCAACACCTGGTCGGCGTCGTTGCAGGCCACCGGCGCGCTGGTCGAGTTCGACGACGCCACCCTGCAGGCCGTCGGCGGCAAGGACCGGATCGTGCCCGCCGCGCTCGCCGCCGCCGGCGCCCCCGGCAAGCCGCCCGCGGCCGTGCCGATCTACAGCATGGCGTACAGCCTGTACTACAACAAGAAGTCGTTCGCCGACGCCGGCATCACCGCACCCCCGACCACCTGGGAGCAGGTCGCCGAGTACGGCAAGAAGCTGAGCACCGGCGGCAAGTGGGGCCTGGCGATCGAGGGGGCCAACCCGTCGGAGAACGCCCACCACGCGTTCGCCTTCAGCCAGCAGTACGGCGGTGAGTGGTTCGACTCGGCCGGCAAGCCGACCTTCGACACCCCGCAGAACGTCTCGGCGATCAAGCGGTACATCGACTTCATGGCCGCCGACAAGATCACCAACCCGAGCAACGCCGAGTACGCGCAGAACCAGGCGGTCTCCGACTTCGCCAACGGCAAGGCCGCCATGCTGCTCTGGCAGTCCGCCGGCTCGAACCTGAAGACGCAGAACATGCCCGCCGACGCGTACGGGGTTGCCCCGGTGCCGTTCCTGGCCAACCCGCCGGCCGGCGGCAAGAAGGTCAACAGCATGGTCGCCGGGATCAACATCGCGGTCTTCAAGCACACCAAGAACAAGGACGGCGCGCTGAGCTTCGTCAAGTTCATGACCAGCGACGAGGAGCAGACGATCCTCAACAAGACGTACGGCTCGCTGCCGGCGGTGAAGACCGCGGCCTCCGACCCGGCGTTCAGCGCCCCGGAGCAGAAGACCATCCAGGAGACCCTGGTCACCACCGCGGCCCCGCTGCCGCAGGTGCCCGAGGAGAGCACCTTCGAGACCCTGGTCGGCACCGCGATGAAGGAGTTGTTCGCCGACGCGGCCAGCGGCAAGCCGGTCACCGAGGAGTCGGTGAAGGCCAAGCTGACCGACGCGCAGCAGAAGATGCGCTGACCGAGGCGTCACCGGTGGCCGTGGTCGGGCGCTGAGCCCGGCCACGGCCACCGCCTCCGAGAGGACCCCGATGGCAACCAGCACCACCGCGCCGGACGCCGACCGGCGCGAACCCCGGGCCGGGTCGCC
>NZ_JAKKFF010000067.1 GCF_022229015.1 Micromonospora foliorum | reverse complement strand
AGCGTCCCGTCGCCGGCCGGCGCCGCCGGCAGGACGGCCTCGACATCCGTGCCGTCGGAGAGCAGCGCCACCGGCACCGTCGGGCGCCGCAGCTCCCGGCGGTGCACCGCCCGCCGGGAGGTGACGGTGTCGCGCAGATCAACACCCTGGTGTACGACGCTGTGCACCTCGTCGAGGGTCAGGAACATGATGTCGTCGGGCTGGTCCAGCAACCCGGAGCCGTGCAGGTCGGCGCCGATGAGCAACAGCTGACGGCGCGTCTCCCGCAGCGGGTACAACCCGGCGAACTTGCCGGCCTCGCGCAGGCCGGCCAACGACCGCGCCCGGCCCAACAGGAAACCGGCGACCCTGCCCCGCACCGGCCGCCGACGGCGCGCTCGGGCGACCAGCTCGCGCAGCGCTGTCTCCGCCGCCGACGCGGCCCGCTGGAAGCGCTGGTCGGGGCCCTGCTGCGGATCGGTGACCCGCAGGTAGTTGGCGACCGCGGCGAAGACCGGCGTGGGGTCCTCCGCCCAGCGCGGCACCCCGAGGTCGACTTCGGCGACGCCCCGGTGACCGTAGGCGTCCAGGAAGGCCGTCATGCCGATGTCGGGCAGCGTGCCGCGCAGGTAGCGCGCGGCCAACTCGGTCGGTGGGGTGTCGAGGAGAAGCTGACGCTGGTCGCCCACCCCCTGGGCGAGCCGCCACAGGGCCAGGTCCATCTCGATGGTGACGTTGTGCGGCATGCCGCCCAGCACGGTGTGGATCTCGTCCGGGCCGGCGACACCCTTGAGCAGGGCGGTCGGCAGCGCGGCGGCGAGCATCCCGGCGACGATCGGCCACATGATCGCGTCGGCGCTGTCGTCGGCGTCGGCGTCCTTGGCCTGCACGAAACGCAGCCGGTCGGCGGCGGTACGCAGGTCGGCGGGGGCGGCTGAGCGTACTCTCAGCTGCTCGACCGCCTCGGCCATCCGGATCCGGGCGGCCTCGGGACGGGCCAGCGCCCGCAGGATCCCCACCACCGCGCGGCCGGCCGTCCGCAGCGACGCGGCCCCCGATGCCCCGCCGCGCCGGGCGACGCCGCTGGTCGGGGCGAACCGGGGATCCGCCAGCACGTGCTGCATCACCGCCTGGGCGCGTGGCCCGAAGTCGACCGCCAGGAGCTTCACCAGTCGCTTGCGGGACGACCGGTCGCGCGCGAGGTCGGTCAGGTCGCCGTAGAGGCGACCGCCGATGTCGACGATCTCGACCCGCACCCCGAGCGCGGCGAGCATCGCGGCGATCTGCGTCCGCAGGGTCGACATGCCCATCGGGGTGACCGGTTGCAGCATGCCCTGGACGTGCCCGAACTCCAGGTAGACCCGGGGGAGCGGCTTGCCGCTCGGCGGTGGGGCGGGGAACAGGCTGGTGATCGGCCGGGACTGGAGGAGCCACAGCACGTCCTCCGCGTCGATCGCCCACTCGACGTCCTGTGGGCAGCCGAAGTGGGCCTGCAACCGCTCGCCGGTGGCGCGTAGCCGGGCCAGCTGGCCTGCGGTCAGGCAGCCGGACTCGTCGCGCGTGCTGTCGTCGAGGACGTAGTGGTCGACGGCCGTCGCGCCGTCCACCACTGTCGTGCCGAGGCCCGGAGCGGCGTCGACGGCCATCTCGTCGCGGCGCCCGGTCAGCGGGTTCGCGGTGAACAGCACCCCCGCGACCGTGGGTTGGACCATGCGCTGCACGACGACGGCCATCCGCACCGCCCGGTGGTCGATCTGGCGGGCGTCCCGGTACGCGGTCGCGCGGTCGCTGTGCAGGGAAGCCCAGCACTTCTCGATGGCGGCGATCAGCTCAGCGGTGCCGGTGACGTTGAGGACGCTGTCCTGCTGGCCGGCGAAGCTCGCGTCCGGCAGGTCCTCGGCCGTGGCGCTGGAGCGGACCGCCACCGGGCCCGCGCCGAGCCGCTCGTACGCGGCGACGACGTCGGCCGTGGGGATGACGCCGAGCCGGTGCGCCTCGGTGGTGACGCAGAAACCGTCGGGGACCTGCTCGCCGTGCCGGATCAGCTCGCCCAGCCCGGCCGCCTTGCCGCCGACCAGGGCGGTCATGGCGGCGGTCACCTCGGACAACGCGATCACGTGCATGGCAACCCACTCTCTTTGCAATACAACTGCATTGGATATGACCGTACCTCCTTCACGATGCGACTGCAATGTCACCGTTGCGGGGTGCGACCTCGGGGCCGGGGTGTTGCCGGGATCTGCCATGCTCGGGCCGGTGACGACCGGCCGCCCGACCAGAGCCCGTTCCCACCGCCGCCCTCGACGCCGAGTCATCCGCGTTGCCCTGGCGCTCGTCGCGGTGGCGGCCGTCCTGGGCATCGCGGTGGTCGTGGTGCCGCTGCTGCGACCGGCGGGGCCTCGTCCGCTCTTCCAGATGCCGGTGACCTGCGGCGAGACGTGGCAGCTCAGCACCTACCCCGGTCACGACGACTACGACGTCGACTTCTTCCCGACCGAGGGCGAGACGTGGGGACGGCCGGTGCTCGCGTCGTACGCCGGCACGGTCACCGTGGCCGGCATCAACGGTTCGCTGGGCGGCCGCACCCCGGAGAACCCGGATGGTCCACGGGGGCGGGGCGGCGGCTACTGGGTGAAGATCGACCACGGCGGCAAGTGGGAGACGCAGTACCTGCACATGCTCGAACCGCCACTGGTCACTGTCGGTCAGAAGGTCGCCCAGGGTGACCAGATCGGGCGGCTCGGCAGCACCGGCAACTCCGGCGCGCCGCACCTGCACTACGAGCAGCGTCGCGGCTGGGAGAAGGTCGAGACCTACTTCGACGGTACGCCGTCGGGCATCACCACCGACGAACGCGAACAGATCCTCCGGCGGGTGAGCAACAACTGCCCGGCCGTCTCCTGAGGACCGCAGTTTGCCCGGCACTGCTCGGGGGCACTGATTCGGGGGACAGTTCAGACGCAGGGAGGGAGCCGGCCATGGCCAAGGGTGACGTCGAGACCTACCACGAGGACGGGCAGTGGAAGAACAAGCCGGAGGGCCACGAGCGGGCCAGCAGCACGCATGACGTGAAGGCCGACGCGCAGGCCCAGGGCCGTGAGATGGCGGCCGACCGCGGCGTCGAACACGTGATCAAGAAGCAGGACGGCACGATTGGGGAGAAGAACACCTACCCCCGCAGCCGTGACCCGCGGGACATCGAGGGCTGAGCGCCTCCAGCCTCAGCGGACCGACCCCCTCGGCGTGACCGAGGGGGTCGGTCCGCTTTTAGGCGCTCAGCTGCGACTACGTGGCGGTCGTGACCCATTCCGCCATCTAGATCCTGCCCACCCCGCCCCGCCGATCATGGAGTTGTGGTGGGCGACAAATCATTCTGGTTGCACCCAATCCGGGCACCACAACTTCAAGATCGACTCGGTTGGACGTTGCTGCCCGGCCGTTCCGGGGGAACGGCCGGGCAGTCTCTGCGGCTGGGGACGTCAGGCCAGCTGGGTCCGTTGCCGGCGGACGAGATACCAGCCGGCGAGGGTGACCAGCACCAGCAGGGCGATGCCGCCCACCGTGTAGACCAGCCGACTCGGCCCGCTGGACGTCGAGACAGTCATCGGCGCCGCGACGGGCAGGACGATCTTCCCGGTCGCGGTGCGCTCCACGGTGCCGCTGGCGAGCTTCGCGTGTACGTCCCAGGTCCCCGCGGGCAGCGCCTGGTTGACCTCGACCCGAACCTGACCGGTCTGGCCGGGCAGGATCGTCACGCCGTTGGTCACCTTGAACGGCCCGGCCTGGACCGCCGCCTTCCTCAGCGACAGCGTGCCGGTCATGTCCAGTGCGCGTTCGCCGGTGTTGGTGACCTTCGCGGTGACCACGGGGAACTCGCCGGTGCCGGGCTCGGCGGCCAGCCCCTCGATCCGGAAGTCGGTCGGCGGCTCACCGCCCGGGCCGACGTCGAGGTAGACCCGGATGCCCACCCGGTGGATCTGGGTGACGTTGCCGCTGCGTTCCTTGGCGCTGGTGACCTGCGCCCAGATCGCGGCGTACCGCTCGCCCTTCGACGCCTTCCTCGGCACGGCGACCTCGACATCGACCGGTCGTCGCTCGCCCGGGTCCAACTCCATCGTGGCGGTCTTCAGCCGGATCCACCCGCTGAGTTCGTTGCCCGTACGCCCCTCGGGCACGGTGAAGGCGTTGTTCTCCACCGACGCGGCGCCCGAGTAGAACTCGACCTTCTGCGTCTCGGCGGAGGTGTTCCGCACCTCGACCCGGCGGTTGATCGTCGTCCCGGGCTCCAGGTGATCCACGATGTAGACCTGGGCGCGAGGGTCCTGCACCCGGCTGGCCGGGATGTCCAGCATGCGGATGCTGATCGCGGCTTCCTCGGCCGACTCCTGTCGCTGCTCCCGCACGGCAACGGCTGGTGCCGCCGAAACCCCGAGCGCCACGAGGGCGACCGAGGCCAGCAGCACCAGCCGGCCGAGCGGCTCAGAACACCGAATGTGTCACCGTCCCCGTGTAGACACCCTGGACGGTGCCGACGGGCACGTTCACCACCAGGGTGGGGTTCCAGGTGGCGAAGTTGTTGCCGGTGCCGCCGGTGTGGGTCATCGCCGCGCGGGGAACGTTGATGATCACCTGTTGGGCGGCGGTCGGCTGACCCGGCGTGAAGGTGCCGCCGCCGGCGGTCGCCGTCGGGGGACCCGACCAGTACAGGACGTTGATGTTCGGGATCGTCTCCCCGGAGGAGCCACCGCCGGTGACGAAGTCGGTGGAGATGACGGTGGCGGTCCAGTTGGGGGTGAGCGCCCCGCGCTGGTCCAGCACGGTGACCGGGCCGAGCTGACCGGAGATGGTCGTGCCCTCCACGCCGTTCCCGATGTTCGCGGTCGCCGGCACGGTGATCGACAGGCCACCGGCGGCGTCGACGGTGAGGGTCACGACCGTGTCGCCTGTCGTGTCCGCGGCAGCCGGCCCGGCGAGCGCGACGACGGCGGCGATACCGGCCAAGCCCGCGAGAATCTTTCTACGCATCGAGTCTCCTTGTCTGAAATCGCCCAGATGTCTCGACCGAGCATATCTAGGACGAAAACCCCATTCGGGACGAACGGCACGATCGTTGGGAGGCCGCCCGTCGACCAGCGCGAGGTGGGGAAGATCATTGCTGGAGAAACCTTCGCCCCCGGTAGCGTCCGAGGACGTGACTGCGCAGCCAGCCCTGGGGGACGCCACGATCCGCACCTTGCGTCCGGCCGACATCGCCGCCGCCATCGAGCTGTTGGTGCTCGCGGCGGGCGATGACAAGCGGCACCGGCTACTCGCCCAGTTGACCGCTGCGGAACCCGGCGAGATGCACCATGCCGTCGTGGCCGAGCGCTCAGGAGTGGTCGTCGGCGTCGGCAAGCTCGCCGCTGAGCCGGCGTTTCCGGGTACGGTCTCCGCGCTGGTTGCCGTCGCGGAAGCCGATCGTGGGCGCGGTGTCGGCACCGCCCTGGCGGCGGACCTGGCCGGCTGGGCGGAGCATCACCTCGGCCCCGCGCACGTGGTGACCAGCGCGGTCCGCGATGACCTCGACGGTGGTCGGCGCTTCGCGCAGCGGTACGGCCTGGTGGTCACGCGCCACAGCGTCGGCTGGCGGTTCGACCTCCTCGGGCGCGGCGACGAACTCGCCGAGCGGGCGACCCGCACCGCCGATGCCGCCGGCGTGCGGGTCCGCGTCGCCGACCTGAAGGCCGAGGAAGCCGCGATCGTCGAGTGCATCGGTCGTACGCTGCCGGGCCTGCCAGTGCCGGGTGCCGAGGGCCAGCAGGTCGACCTCGCGCACGCCCGTCAGGTCATTCCGGACGAGGCGACCGTGCTGGTGGCCGAGTCGCTCGATGCCCCCGGCACGCCGTTGTGGGGTTTGACTGTGGTCACCCCGCAGGCGGGCAGCGGTGACTGGTACACCGTCTACACCGGCGTGACCGTGGACCGGCGCGGTCGGGGCGTGGCGACGGCTCTGAAGGCCGCCGCCCTCGATCAGGCGTGCCGCTCGGGTGCGTCGGCGGTGACCACCCACAACGACGACGGCAACGAGCCGATCCTGCGGGCAAACCGGGCCTTCGGCATGCGGCCGAGCGTGGGCTACTGGAGTCTGCTCCGTCGCGACGCGTAGGTGGCCCGTCAGGCCGGGACCACGTACGGGAACGAGGCGGCTCGGGCGGCCTTGGTGACCTCCGAGGTGAGACCGGCCGTGGTGCCGGTGTTGAGGACCAGGGAGAACATCACCTCGGGTGCGTTGTCCGCCAGGCTGCGCCCGTTGCGGACCGCGAAGCCGAAGTTCGCCGCCGTGCCGACCTTGTAGGACAGCAGGTCGGGGTAGAGCTGCCGGGCGACGCTCCAGCCGTACGCCTGTGGGTCCGGCGCGGTGCCGTTCGCCTTGACCACCCCGGCGACCGCGTTCGCGATCTCCTCGCCGCCTTCGGTGAGGTCGTTGCTGGGGTGCCGGAAGTTGGCGGGGTCCGAGAAGTCGGTGTCGTGGGGCCAGAAGATCGGCCACATCATCGGGTGGCCGGCGCGGTTGATCTGGCGCCAACCGCCGGCGTCGGTGGCCAGCATGGTGCGACACCACACGCCGATCTCGGTGCCGTCGCGCAGCAGTGGCTCGTCGTGGGAGACCTCAAGGACGATCGACTCGACGGTGGTGCCGGCGAAGCTGTTCTTGGCCTGGTCGACCCGCCACGCCGAGCGGTCCACCCGCGAACCGTTCTTGACCGCGCCGTTGATGGTGGCGAGTTCGTCGAGGTCGACGAAGAAGGGGTCGGTGATCCGGCCGGCCCAGATCCGGACGTTGCCGCCGGTGGTCACCTCGCCGGTGCGCCCCTCGGCGATCGGGGTGCCCATCGCGGCGTCGTCGCGGGCGTCGGCTCCGGTGAGCTCGTACAACTGGAGGGCCTGCCGGGCGTCGCCGTCCGGCTCGCCGAAGGCGAACCGGTAGGTGAGGTCCTCCACCTCGGTGCCATTGATATGAATCTTGATCTCGTAGCGCGCCTCGGCGTGGAAACCGCGCTTGATGTCGGCCTTGGTCACCGAGCTGTTGACGTCCATCACGAACACCGTGGCCCGGTCACCGTTGAAGACGTACAGGTCGTCGATGTACAACTGTCCGCCCTGGGCGGCCAGCGGGGTATCGAGGTGGTGCGACATGAGCTCACTCCCGGAACTGCCGGATTTTGGACTAATCCGAACATAGTGGTCGTAAGCCCGACCTCTCCGCCCATCGAACCAATCCGGCCTGCGCAGGCGAACACGGCGGTGGGCCGCCAGAGTTGTCCTCGGACGGCCCACTCCTTCGTGCCGGTGTCGTCAGATGCGAGACCACTTCTGGTTGGCGGCGCCGAGGCAGTCCCACAGGTGCAGCTTGCCGCCGTTGTTGGGGTTGGCGTCCCGTACGTCCACGCACTTGTTGGCGTTGAGGTTGACCAGGTCGCCGGCGGCGTTGAGGGTGAAGCGTTGCGCGGTGTTGCCGTTGCAACTGACCAGGTTGACCTCGGTGCCGTTGGCGGTGCCGGCCCAGGCCGGGTCCATGCACTTGCCCATCGCGCGGATGGTTCCGTCGGAGGCGAAGGTCCAACTCTGGGCCGCCGTGGTGTTGCAGTCCCAGATCTGGAGTTTGGCGCCCTCGACCGGGTTGGCGCCGGGGATGTCGATGCAGCGACCGCTCTGCGCGCCCCTGATCCGGTTGGTGCCGGGAGTCGGTTCGCCCCCACCCCCCGAGGTGTAGCTGGACACCCGGACGTAGTCGACGAGCATCTGCTGCGGGAACTGGGTCGAGCCGTCCGGGTAGCCGGGCCAGTTACCGCCGACCGCCACGTTGAGGATCATGAAGAAGGGGTGGTCGAACACCCAGCGGTTGCCGCCGAGCCGAGCGGGATCGACCCGGTGGTACTGCACCCCGTCGACGTACCACGTGATGACGTTCGGCTCCCAGTCCACCCGGAAGGTGTGGAAGGTGTCGGCCAGCGGC
This sequence comes from Micromonospora foliorum, assembly GCF_022229015.1. Classification (GTDB taxonomy): domain Bacteria; phylum Actinomycetota; class Actinomycetes; order Mycobacteriales; family Micromonosporaceae; genus Micromonospora; species Micromonospora foliorum. Next base: position 27,871 of record NZ_JAKKFF010000067.1, on the reverse strand, counting down.
GCGCCGAGGGTGCGGCTGCCCGTGATGCCGCCGCCACCGGAGTAGCCGGGCCCGTGCACGGTGCCGTAGACGGTGTTGGGCTCCCGCCCGATGTTCTCCATGACGTCGATCTCGCCGGCGTCGGGCCAGCCGCCGCCGGTGCCGAGCATCCAGAAGGCCGGCCAGATGCCCTGGCCACGCGGGATCTTGATCCGGGCCTCGAATCGCCCGTACGTCTGGGTGAAGGTGGCCGCCGTCAGCAACCGCGCCGACGTGTACTCGCAGCGCCCGTAGTGGCACTGGTAGTTGGCGGGGTTGTCCCGGCGGGCGGTGATGACCAGGTTGCCCTGGCCGTCGTGGACGGCGTTGCTGGTGCTGTTCGTGTAGTACTGCCGCTCGTTGTTGCCCCAGCCGCTGCCGCCGATGTCGAACCGCCACTTGCTCTGGTCGACGGGCGTGCCGGCGGGGGAGTTGAACTCGTCCTGCCAGCTGATGGGGCCGATGGCGGCCTCGGCCCGGTCGGGATACGCCGGGACGACGAGCGCCGTCGCGGTCGCGACGAGGGCGACCGCCAGGAGTACGAGGGGGCGGAAGCGGAGGCTGGGCCGGGCTGTGAACACGGGAGGCTCCTCAGCTTGGGGGTGGTGGAGGCGGTTTACGGGGATAGAGAGCGCTCTCTAAAGCGAAGCATGTCGATATCATGACTTTCTGTCAAGAGTGTTTCCAATATCACGACCGTCCGTTACCGCCCGATGCTGACCAGTGAGCGTGCAGCGCGGGCCCCGGTCGTCACCGTGAGACTCATCGATGTCTCCGAGATGGACGGCGCCGACTTGTCGAAGGAGTTCGGCGCCGGCCGAGGGTTACTCGATAGCGGTCGAATCGACCCTTCCTATTGCCGTGGGGCGTCCACGCGGGACAGGATGACGAGGCGTGCCGGAAACGTTCTCGTAACCTGCGCGCTGCTGGTCTCTGTCACAAGGAAGTGGGAGTCAGTCATGAGCGAGGCGTCGACGGCGCTGGGTGTGCGCCTCTACCCGGATCTGGTCGAGCGGGGTGGTCTGGCCCCCGCGCTCATCGAAACCGCTGCCCGGCACGGGCTCGATGTCGGCCGGGTGACCGCGCCGGAGCAGGGGCGGGCCCGGTTCACCTGCGCCGAGCTGCACTCCGACGAGGGCGTGGTCTGCATCGGGCTGGGATCGCAGGCCCGATACTTCATGATCGACCTTCGCGTCTCGGGCGAGGTTCTCGCGCGCGGTGACGTCATGGACCTGGTGCAGGTCGCCCAGGTGGCCGCAGCCTGGCGGGCCGGCCTGACCTTCGCCGAGCTGACCGCCCGGTTCCCGTTCATGGAGGAGATCAAGCACCGCCCGGCGCCGGTGGCCCAGGTCAGCTAACCGACGCGGTAGGCCAGGTCAGCACCGCAGCCGAGGTGGCAGCGGTGACTCGGCACCGACCTGCCGGTTGAGGTAGGTCGACTGGGCGAAGTCGACGAAACGCTCCGCGTCGGTCGCCGTCGAGGCCAGTCCGAACGAGACCCGGACCGCGCCGCCCGTCGGCAGACGCAGCGCGGTGAGGTACTGGTCGATCGTGTCGACCCCGGCCAACAGCCGCTGCCGGGTCGACCTCCGGCTGATGCCGAACGCGCCCTCGCCCGCGCCCGGGTTGCAGAAACAGCCGGTACGCAGGGAGAAGCCCGCCTCGGCCGCCTCCCGTGCGACGAGCCGCTCGTCGACAGGCGTGCCGTCCGGCTGGCGGAGGTTGAACGTCACCGTCCCACCGCGCCCCGCACCCGTGGTCGGCCCGTACACCTGGACCAGCGGCCCGCCGGTGTCGTGCCGCAGGGTGGCCAGCCGCTCCAGCAGCCACTCGGTGAGCAGGCCGACCCGGGCGTGGACGAGGTCCACGCCGATCGAGTCGAGCCAGCGCAACCCGAACTCCACGTCCGGGATGCTCAGGAAGTTCAGCGTGCCGTCCTCGAACGCCGACTCGTCGTCCATCGACCGGTGCCAGTCGCCCTGCACGCTGACCGCGCGGATCGTACCGCCGGCGAACCACGGGCGGCGCAGCCGGGCCAGCGCCGTACGGCGGGCCAGCAGCGCGCCGACCCCGGTGGGGTAGCCGAAGAGCTTGTACCAGCTCAGGCAGACGAAATCCGGCCGGACGACGCTGAGGTCCAGCCGGTTCGTCGACGCGAAGGCGGCAGCGTCGAGCAGCACGTCGTAGCCCCGCTGGTGGGCCAGCTCCACCCAGCCCAGCGGGTGCTGCACCCCGGAGAAGTTGCTCTGCGCCGGAAAGGCGAACAGCCCACGGCGACCGGGCCGACCCCACCGCCGGGCCAGGCTGCCCCGGCCCGCGTCGAGCGCGTCGACCAGATCCGACTCGGCGACCCGCAGCTCCGGCCCGCTGAGCGGCACGTAGCGCACGGACGCGCGGGCCGACCGGGCGTACTCGCGGATGCCGTTGACCGAGTTGTGGTTGTCCCAGGTGAGCACCAGCGGCGCGGCCCGGCCGAAGTCGTACGCCTCGCCGACCAGCCGACACGCGCCGCTGGCGTTCGGAGTGAAGACGACCGCGTACTCGGCCGGGTCGGCGTGGAAGAAGGCGAGCACCGCTCGTCGCGCCGACTCCACCAGCGAGCCCGCCGCCACACTGGTGGGGTTCTCCGAGTGGGGGTTGCTGTACAGGCCGGCGAGCAGCCGGTCGTGGTGGGCGCGAACCTGGGCCCGGGCCGCCACCCCGGCGCCGGCGTAGTCGAGGTACACCTGCCCGTCGGTGTCCAGGTGTCGGTACTCGGTGGCGCGCAGCTCGTCGATCCGGCCGGTGGCGGCGTACCCGGGCAGCGCCGTGGGCGAGGCGTACGGCGTCGGGTCAGGGCGCACGACGGGGATCCCGTCGGAGCAGGACCACCCAGGCCGCGCCCAGGAAGAGCAGCACGAAACCGCCGAGCACCAGCCAGTCGACCCACAGCGGCCGGGAGAAGCTGTCGCCGTACGTGGCCAGCAGCGGAGGGCCGAGCGGGGAGCCGCCGTCGCGCCAGAGCCGCTCCACCCCGGCGGTGTGCCCCAATCCCTCGAACGCCCACCGGTTCGACATCGCGTAGCTGAGCCACTGCCCGCCGACCGCCATGGCCGGCACCGGCAGGATCGCGCCGACGAACAGCACCTGTGGGAAACAGAGCATCGGCAGCATGAGCGTCGCCTGGGCCGCGTCGGACACGGCCGCCGAGCAGAGCAGACCGAGGGCGAGCGCCGCCGCCGAGGAGAGCAGCAGGGTCGCGTACAGGGCGGCGAAGTCGGCGCCGCCGACCGGCGGCAGCCGGTCCATGCCGCGCAGCACCCCGAGCAGGGCCAGGTCCACCAGGGCCAGCAGCGGCAGCAGCACCGCGACCTTCGCCAACAGGTACGGGAGCAGCCGGACACCGGCCAGCCGCTCCCGGCGCAGGATCGGCAGCTCGGTGCAGATCTGGAGGAGCCCGTAGGTCAGCCCGAAGAAGAAGCCGCCGAACGCGATCCAGAACAGGATCATCACGGTCACCGTCGGGCTGGGGCTGGTCGGCTCGAACGCCCCCGGGCGGAACAGCAGCGCGAACATGCCGAGCACCATCAGCGGCGAGCCGAGCAGGATCGCCAGGGTCAGCCGGTTGCGGACGACGATCTCCGCGTTGCGCGCGGTGAGGACCGCCCACTGGCGCAGCCGCCCGACGCGCCGGGGCGGCGTCGCGGCGACGTCACCGTCCCCGGTGGTACGAGACGGCTGCTCGGCCGCTCGCTGTTCGGCGAAGCGATCGGGCCACTCACCGGGTTGGGTCGCCTCGTCGAGCCGGAGGTGCACCTCGACGAGGGACCGCAGGCCGAAGAACTCCCGGGCGGCGGCCGGGGTGCCGGTGAACGCCAGACGGCCCTGACGGGTCAGCACGACGACCCGGTCGCAGTGGTCCACGTCGGTGACCTGGTGGGTGGTCAGCACGACGGTGGCGCCCGTGTCGGCGAGCGCGCGGAGCACCCGGAGCAGCTCCACGGCGATCGCCGGGTCCAACCCGGAGGTGGGCTCGTCCAGGAAGAACACGCCGGGTCGGGTGAGCAGCTCGACGGCGATGCTGGCGCGTTTGCGTTCACCGCCGCTGAGCAGGCCGACCGGCGTGGCGGCCCCGTCGGTGAGTCGCAGCTCGGCGAGCACCTCGGCGACCCGGTCACCGATCTCGGCCGGCCCGGTCGCGGAGGGCAGGCGCAGTCGGGCGGCGTACCGCAGGGTGCGGGCCAGGGGCAGCTCGCGGTGGATGATGTCGTCCTGCGGAACGACGCCGATGGTGCCGGCCGCTGCGGCGCCGTCGTACGTCACGGTGCCCGCCGCCGGTTGCTGTACCCCGGCGAGGAGCTCCAGCAGGGTGGTCTTACCGGCGCCGCTGGCACCGATGATCGCGACCAGCTCGCCCGGCGCGACGCTCAGCGAGATGTCGGCCAGGATCCGGCGACCGCCCCGGACGCTCTGGCCCAGTCCCTGAGCGGCGATGCCGACGCCGGTACGCGGGGGAGACGTGGTCTGCTCGGTCGTCATGTCGAGTGCTCGATCCGGTCGGGAGTGGTCCGCCTGAATATCGTGCCTCGCCGATGCTACTGAGCGACCGCGCAGTCTGCCCGCAGTGGACGGTCAGCGACCGTCGTCCGTTCAGCCGGTGGTGGTGCGCGCCTGTGCCGGCACCTGGAGGAGGTCCAGGCAGTTGCGCCACAGCGTCTCGAGCTGGGTCGGGTCGTTGAGCAACTTCGCGAGCAGGACCCGCCCCTCGATCTGGGCGACGATCGATCGGGCGGCCTCCCGGCTGTCGACCGTCGGGCCCGCCAGGCCGCGCTCCTTCGCCTCGACGACGACCTGCTCGATGAGACTGATCTGCTCCTCGAAGATCTCCTGGAGCCGACCGCGGATCTCCTCGGCCTGGTTGCTGAGTTCGAGGGCGAGGTTGCCGAACAGGCAGCCCGCGACCACGCCGGCTTTATGCTGGCCGACCCGCTGGACCTCCTCGGTGGCCTCGAACAGGTCCCGGAGCCGCTGGAGCGGGTCGCGCTCGCTGCCGAGCAACTGCTCCCACTGGCGGCGCTGGGTGACCCAGTGCTCGTCGATGACGGTGCGGGCGAGCGCCTGCTTGGACTCGAAGAAGTAGTAGAAGCTGCCCTTCGGCACGCCCGCCGCCGCGCAGATCTCGGCCACGCCGAGCGCGGTGTAGCCACGCTGCTCGATCAGCGTGGCGGCGGCGTCGAGGATCTTGTTCTTCGCGTCACTGGTCCGACCCATGCCTCGACGATACACGACCGGTCGGCTAGCTTTTAGTAGACCAGTCGTCTAGTAAAGGTGATTTCCTCATGAACAGCAGTCAGGGACAGAAGGTCGTCGTGATCACCGGTGCCTCCCAGGGCATCGGCGCCGACCTCGTGGACGCCTACCGCAAGCTCGGGTACGGCGTCGTGGCGACCTCACGCTCGATCGGCGCGTCCGACGACCCGGAGATCGTCACGGTCCGGGGCGACATCGCCGAGGCCGACACCGCCGAGCGGGTGGTGCGTGCCGCGTTGGACCGCTTCGGGCGGATCGACACCCTGGTGAACAACGCCGGCGTCTTCGTCGCCAAGCCGTTCACCGACTACACCGACGAGGAGTTCGACCTGGTCACCAACATCAACCTCGCAGGGTTCTTCCACCTCACCCAGCGCGCCATGCCGCACCTGCTGGCCAGCGGGGCTGGTCACGTCGTCAGCATCACGACCAGCTTCGTCGACCAGCCCAACTCGAACGTCCCGTCGGTGCTCGCCTCCCTGACCAAGGGCGGCCTCAGCTCGGCGACCAAGTCGCTGGCCATCGAGTACGCGGGTCGCGGTGTCCGGGTCAACGCCGTCGCGCCGGGCATCATCAAGACCCCGATGCACCCGGTCGAGACGCACGAGACGCTCGCGGGCCTGCACCCGGTCGGCCGGATGGGCGAGATCAGCGATGTGGTCGACGCCGTGCTCTACCTCGAGTCGGCTCCGTTCGTCACCGGCGAGATCCTGCACGTCGACGGGGGCCAGAACGCCGGTCACTGACCCGCGGGCCGTCCGCACCGGTGGTGCGGACCCGGTCCGGCGGCGACCGGTGCGACACCCCGCGCGGGGGGTAGGTGAGCAGTGTGGCCACCTCCTCGCGCGCCGGTGGAGCACCGGTCGCCGCGGGTAGGCATGAACGGCCCAGTCGGGGGAAGACCGGCCGTTCCATTGCCGAACAGGAGAGCCGGGATGAGAGCCGTCGTCTACACGGACGTCCGGACGGTCGCGGTGCGGGAGGTGCCCGACGCGACACTGGAGGCGGAGACCGACGCGCTCGTGCGGATCACCTCCACCGCCCTGTGCGGCACCGACCTGCATATGTACGACGGCCGAACCAGCGCCGAGCCCGGCCTGGTGCTCGGTCACGAACCGCTGGGTGTGGTGCAGGAGGTGGGGGCCGCCGTGCAGACCGTCCGGCCGGGCACGCGGGTGGTGATCCCCACGCACCTGTTCTGCGGAACGTGCGTGATGTGTGCGCGCGGGCTCTCGGCGGCCTGTCTGCGGGCCCGGGCCGAAGGGCCGGGCGCCGCGTACGGATACGCGGGGATGGGTCCGTACCGGGGTGCGCAGGCTGACCTGCTGCGGGTGCCGTGGGCCGACGCCAACTGCGTACCCCTGCCCGGTGAGCCGGGGGACGCGTACGAGGACGACTTCGTGCTGCTCGCCGACGCGTTCGTCACCGGGTGGCACGCCGCGGCCACCCTCGCCGAGGTCGAGCCCGGTGACACCGTGGCGGTGTTCGGCGCCGGCACCGTCGGTCTGCTCGGCGCCTACTCGGCGCTGTTGCGCGGTGCTCGGGTGGTCTACTCCGTCGACGGTGTCGACGCCCGACTCGACAAGGCCGGCGAGATCGGCGCGGTGCCGATCGACTTCCGCCGGGGCGACCCGGTCGAGCAGATCCGCGCCGACCGGGCCCGGACCGGGCTGCCGCTCGGCGAGGAGAAACTGGGCGGGGTCGACAAGGTCATCGACGCGGTCGGGTTTCAGGCCCGGGACCGGGAGCACCCCGACCGGGAGCGTCCGAACCAGGTCATCGCCGACGCGGCCCGGCTGGTCAACGCCGCTGGCGCGATCGCGGTCGCCGGCGTGTTCCCGGACCGCGACCCCCACCCGGGTCCCGGCGCGGACGGCCACGAGAATCTCGTCGCGCCGTGGGGGGCGCTGTTCAGCAAGGGGGTCGCGGTCCGGTTCGGTCGCACCCACGACCGTCGCTACACCGTCCTGCTGCGGGACCTGGTCGTCGCGGGGCGAGCGCGGCCCAGCATGATCGTCACCCACCACGGCACCCTCGCCGACGCCCCCGAGCTGTATCGCCACTTCGACCGCCGGGAGCACGGCGTGATCAAGGCGGTGCTGCACCCGAGCTGACCGGCCTGCCCGTCGCGGTTCGCCGTGATCAAGGCGGTGCTGCACCCTCCGCCGACCGGCCTGTCCGTCGCGGCGTGCCGTCACGAACTGCGCGTAAGGGACGGGGAGGCACTGACCTGCCCTCCGGTGCCCGCCGCTGCACGCTGGCGACGGTCGATGCGTCCGACCGGCAGAGGCGTGGGTCACATCAGCGGCCCGAGCTTCGAGGCGGCGGCTCCCGTGCGGCGCTGGGTCGGTGCCCGATCACCGTCGTTCGATGGGCCGGTGTGTGCGCCGCGCCGCCGGCCGCACCCTCCCCGCCGCGTCTTGCCTGGTGGGAAAGCTGCGGGTAGCGGCGGGGGTCGATCGGCACGTTGTCGCAGGTCGGCGCTGGTGCTGCGGCCGGGCGGAGATGCCGGGAGGGGCTGCGGTGGCCGCTGTGGCAGGCGAACACTGTGCCACATCTATATTGCCGGATTGTTACTTTTTCAACAGTCCCTCGCCTTGCGGATGGCCCTCCGCCCGCAATACGTTGCCGTCAACAACAAAACCAAGTGAAGGTTCAACCTTCCGGAGGCAACCGATGACGTTGGCGAGGTGGTACGAGCGATGAGCGACGTGCCCATCCTCCTTGAGATGCGCTCCATCACCAAGGAGTTTCCCGGAGTCAAGGCCCTCTCCGACGTCAACCTGGTGGTTCGCGCCGGCGAGATCCATGCCATCTGCGGCGAGAACGGCGCGGGCAAGTCCACCCTGATGAAGGTGCTCAGCGGGGTGTACCCGCACGGCACCTACGACGGCAAGATCATCTACCAGGGGTCGGAGAGCAAGTTCTCCGACATCCGGGCCAGTGAGAACGCCGGCATCGTGATCATCCACCAGGAGCTCGCGCTCATTCCAGGGATGTCGATCGCGGAGAACATCTTCCTCGGCAACGAACCGCGCAAGCGGGGCGCGATCGACTGGAAGGCCGCGAACCGGATGGCGCTGGACCTGATGGCCCGGGTCGGTCTGGAAGAGGACCCGGACACCCTGATCAAGGACATCGGGGTCGGCAAGCAGCAGCTCGTGGAGATCGCCAAGGCGTTCGCCAAGGACGTGAAGCTGCTCATCCTCGACGAGCCCACCGCGGCGCTCAACGAGGCCGACTCCAAGCACCTGCTGGACCTGCTGCGTGGGTTCCGCTCCCGCGGCATCACCTCGATCATGATCTCGCACAAGTTGAACGAGATCGAGGCGATCGCCGACCAGATCACCATCCTGCGCGACGGCCGGACCGTGGAGACCCTCGACGTCAAGGCGGACGGGGTCGACGAGGACCGGATCGTGCGGGGCATGGTCGGCCGCGAGCTGAGCAGCCGGTTCCCGGACCACACCCCGAAGATCGGTGACGTCTTCTTCGAGGTCCGCAACTGGAACGTCCGGCACCCGATCTCCGCCGAGCGGCAGGTCTGCAAGAACGAGAGCTTCGTGGTGCGCCGCGGCGAGATCGTCGGCTTCGCCGGCCTGATGGGCGCTGGCCGCACCGAGCTCGCGATGAGTGTCTTCGGCCGCTCCTACGGGGTGTACGAGTCGGGCACGATCATCAAGGACGGCAAGGAGATCGTCCTGAAGTCGGTGGCGGACGCCATCGACAACGGGCTCGCGTACGTCAGCGAGGACCGCAAGGCGATCGGCCTCAACCTGCTCGACGACATCAAGACGTCGACGGTGGCCGCCAAGCTGTCCAAGATCTCGCACCACGGCGTCCTGAACGAGGTCGAGGAGTACCAGGCGGCTGAGGCGTACCGCAAGGAGTTGCGGACCAAGGCCCCGACGGTCGACGAGAGCGTCTCCAAGCTCTCCGGCGGCAACCAGCAGAAGGTCGTCCTGGCCAAGTGGATGTTCACCGACCCGGACCTGCTGATCCTCGACGAGCCGACGCGCGGCATCGACGTGGGCGCCAAGTACGAGATCTACGGCATCATCCAGCGGCTCGCCGACCAGGGGAAGGGCGTCGTCGTCATCTCCTCGGAGCTGCCTGAGCTGATCGGGCTCTGCGACCGCATCTACACAGTGTTCGAAGGCGCCATCACGGGCGAGATCGCCCGGGCGGACGCCACCCCGGAAAACCTCATGAAGCAGATGACCTCGACGAAGAAGATGGCCACCCGATGAGCCGATTGAAGGACCTTCAGAAGAACCTGTTCGGAGGCACCACCTCCAACGCTCGCCAGTTCGGGATGATCTTCACCCTGGTGGCGATCGTCGTCCTGTTCCAGATCCTGACCGATGGCCTCACCCTGCGGTCGGACAACCTGATCGCGCTGTTCCAGCAGAACTCGTACATTCTGATTCTGGCAATCGGCATGCTCATGGTGATCGTGGCCGGGCACATCGACCTCTCGGTCGGCTCGGTCGCCGCCTTCGCGGGCATCCTGGTCGCCAAGTCGATGACCGAGTGGGACCTTCCCTGGCCCGCTGCCATCGTGTTCGGCCTCGCCATCGGCGCGGCGATCGGCGCCTGGCAGGGCTTCTGGGTGGCCTACATCGGGGTGCCGGCGTTCATCGTCACCCTGGCGGGCATGCTGCTCTTCCGAGGCGGCAACCAGTTCATCGGCAACGCGCAGAGCATCCCGGTGCCGGAGGGCTTCCGGGAGATCGGCTCCGGCTTCCTGCCCGAGTTCGGGCCGAACACCGGCTACAACAACGCCACGCTGCTGCTCGGCCTCGCCGCGGCGCTCGCGGTGGTGTGGCGCGAGATCCAGGCCCGTAAGACCCGTCGGGCCATGGACGCCGACCCGGCACCCATGTGGATCTCGGTCCTGCGGATGGCCATCATGGTCGGCGTGATCGCCTTCGCGGCGCTGCGCTTCGCCAGCGGTCGCGTCGGCACCAGCTTCCCGATCTCCGGCATCATCCTGCTGGTCCTGGTCATCGCGTACTCCTTCTACACCCGCAACACGGCCGGTGGCCGGCACATCTACGCGGTGGGCGGCAACTCCCGGGCGGCCGAGCTGTCCGGCGTAAAGCTCAAGCGGGTCAACTTCTTCGTCATGATGAACATGTCCGTCCTGGCCGCGCTGGCCGGCATGATCTTCGTGGCCCGTTCGGCGGCCTCCGGACCGCAGGACGGCAACGGCTGGGAGCTGGACGCCATCGCCGCGGTCTTCATCGGTGGCGCGGCCGTCGCCGGCGGTATCGGCACCATCAGCGGCTCCATCGTCGGTGGTCTCGTCATGGCCGTGCTCAACAACGGCCTGCAGCTGATGGGCGTCGGCACCGACCGCGTCCAGATCATCAAGGGTCTGGTCCTGTTGCTGGCCGTCGCGATCGACGTCTACAACAAGAGCCAGGGGCGCTTCTCCATCATCGGAAGCCTGATGCGGCCGTTCCGCCGCGAGGACTCCGCCCCACCCGCCTCACCGCCGGACGCGGAGCGCGAGCCCGCCAAGGCAGCGGTGTCCGGCTGACGGCCACCGACCTCTCCACCCGTCTCACACCAAGAAAGGCAAGTCCTCACCATGCGTAAATTCTTCGGCACGTCGGTGGTGGCCATCAGCGCCGCCGCCATGCTGGCCCTCGCCGGCTGCGGCTCCGGCCGCGACGGCGACAGCGACTCCGGCGGCGAGGCCGCCAAGGGCTTCGCGGCGAACTCGCTGATCGGCGTGGCCCTGCCGGCCAAGACCTCGGAGAACTGGGTCCTCGCCGGTGACCTGTTCAGCAACGGCCTCAAGGAGGCCGGTTTCCAGGCTGACGTGCAGTACGCCGGCGCGTCGACCACGGTCGCCGACCAGCAGGCCCAGATCACCGCCATGACCACCAAGGGCGCCAAGGTCATCGTCATCGGCGCGACCGACGCCGCGCAGCTGTCGACCCAGGTCGCCGCGGCGCACGCCGCCGGTGCCAAGGTGATCGCGTACGACCGTCTGATCAAGAACACGCCGGACCTCGACTACTACGTCGCGTTCGACAACTTCAAGGTCGGCCAGCTCCAGGGCCAGGCCCTGCTGGACGGCATGAAGGCCAAGAAGCCGAACGGCCCGTACAACATCGAGCTGTTCTCCGGCTCGCCGGACGACAACAACGCCGGTGTCTTCTTCGACGGCGCGATGAGCGTGCTCAAGCCGGAGATCGACAAGGGCACCGTCGTCGTCGCCTCGGGTCAGAAGGAGGTCAAGCAGACCGCCATCCAGGGCTGGAAGGCCGAGGGTGCGCAGGCCCGCATGGACCAGCTGCTGACCTCGACCTACGGCAGCAAGGAGCTGGACGGCGTCCTCTCCCCGAACGACACGCTGGCCCGCGCCATCCTGACCTCGGTCAAGGGTGCTGGCAAGCCGACCCCGGTCGTCACCGGTCAGGACTCCGAGGTTGAGTCGGTCAAGTCGATCGTCGCTGGCGAGCAGTACATGACGATCAACAAGGACACCCGCAACCTGGTGAAGGAGACCATCAACATGGTCAAGGCTCTCCAGGCCGGCGACAAGCCGCAGGTGAACGACACCAAGTCCTACAACAACGGCAGCAAGGTCGTCGACACGTACCTGCTCCCGCCGGTCGCCGTCACCAAGGCGAACGCGGCTGAGGCGTACGCCAGCGACCCGAAGCTCGCGCCGCTCACCAAGTAATCACCGCACGGTAGGTAGTAACGCCGATGGGTCCCGGGTCTCCTCTACCGGGACCCATCGTCGTCCCTGCACCCCCGCACCAACCGGCATCGACCCGGAAGGAGGTCTGACCGTGGCGACACCAGTACGGTCCAGGCCAGCCGGCGTCGGCCGCAACGCCGAGTCCCCGCTGCCGTCGGTCCCCGGCGCCAGCCAGGAGGAGATCCGGCGGCAGAACCTCGGCGCTGTGCTGCGTTACGTCCACCTGCACGGACCGACGTCCCGGGCCGAGCTGACCAGCCGGCTCGGTCTCAACCGAAGCACCATCGGCGCCCTCGCGGCCGACCTGGTCACCAGCGGCCTGGTCAGCGAGGAGGCACCGACCACCGCCCGCCGCGCCGGCCGGCCCTCACTGGTGGTCAGTCCCCGCTCCGACCGGGTCTACGCACACGCGTTGAGCATCGACGCGGACCGGCTGCGTGCCGCCCGGGTCGGCCTCGGAGGGCAGATCCTCGATCTGCGGGAGATCCCCCGACCCAGCGGCATGTCGGCGATCGACGCCGTCGGGCCCCTCGCCGACCTGGTCCGCGACATGGAACGGTCCGTGGCCGGCGACGCGCTGCTGGTCGGCGGCGCTGCCGCGGTCACCGACACCACCCGCGACCCGGACGGCAGGATCCGGATCGCCAGCATCGACGAGACGCTCGGCGCCGCGCTGGAGGCGGAGTTCAGCTCCGGCCCGGGGTTCGTGGCCGGTGACCTGGCGGACATCGCCGGCCTGGCCGAGCACGTCCGGGGCGTCGCGGTCGGCGTCGACGACGTCATCTACCTGCACGGCGACCTGGGCATCAGCGCCGGCATCATCGTCGGTGGACGACTGGTGATCGGCCACCGGGGTCACAGCGGCAAGGTCGGCCACATGGTCGTCAACCCCAACGGCCTGCCCTGCGGCTGCGGTTCACGCGGCTGCTGGGAGACCGAGATCTCCGAAGCCGCGCTGTTGCGGCACGCCGGCCGCGACCCGAGCGACCGCGCGGCGGTGGCCGAGGTGCTGCGCGCGGCCGCGGACGGCGACCCGACCGCCCGTGCGGCGGTCGAGCAGGTGGCGGACTGGCTCGGCTTCGGCGTGGCGAACCTGGTCAACGTGGTGAACCCGGACGCCGTGGTGTTCGGTGGCTCGCTGCGCGACATCTTCACCGCCGGGGCGGACGTGGTCCGGGACCGGCTGGACACCATGCCACTGCCCGCCTCCCGCGAGCACCTGCAGTTGCGCGCGGCGGCACTCGGCCGCGACGCGGTCCTGATCGGGGCCGCCGAGTTGGCGTTCGACAAACTCCTGGCCGACCCGTTGAACGTCGGCGTCGCGGGCCAGGTCGGGACCGCCGAGCCCGGGTAGCGGTGACTCTCGATCACCCTGCCGGTGCGCGAACTCCGCCCACCGACGGGCCGACCGGGCGAGATGGCCCCGCCCGGTCGGGTCGCCGTCGGTCAGCCTCCGGGCCGGAGCACCCGGCCCGGTCCCGCGGCGTTGTCGGCGGCGGCCTGGCTGCGCTGCGCCCCGGTGACGCAGACGTCGTCGCCGAGGAACGCCTCGCGCCACACGTAGCCGGCGACGCAGGTGTGCGGGCCGTACGGGCCACTGACCCAGCGGCTCGCGGCCACCGCGTTGTCCGCGAGCACCTGGGAGCGGGTCGTGCCGCTGACGCAGACGTAGTCGGACTGGTCGGCGTCGCGCCAGACGTACCCGCTGACGCAGCTGTTCGGGCCGTACACCAGGCGGGCCGGATTGCGCCGGGACGCGGCGGCGGCGTTGTCGGCGGCGGCCTGCGTGCGCTGGGTTCCGGTGACGCACACGTCGTCCCCGGCGTACGCCTCGCGCCACACGTAGCCGGCGACGCAGGTGTGCGGGCCGTACGGGCCGTTCACCCAGCGGCTCGCCGCGGCGGCGTTGTCCGCCCACACCTGGCTACGGGTGGCCCCGGTGACACAGACCAGGTCACCGGCGCGGGCCTCACGCCAGACGTACCCCTGGAGGCAGCGGTTGACCACGTCGGTGGTCACCGTCACCGAGGCGTTGTTGCCGGAGATCCAGTTCACGCCGATCTGCACGCCGTTGGCGTTGAGCGACTGCGCCGGCCCGCCGCCGGGGCCGGTGCGCAGCAGGGTGGGAGTGCCGTTGCGGACCTCGTGCAGCAGCACCGTGTCGGCCGGGATGCCCGCGCTCCAGCCGGTCTTCCGACGGAACTCGACGGTGTAGTAGTGGAACAGGTCGGCAGGGTCGAAGGGAATCCGGACCAGCTGCGGGCCACTCGCGGCGGGCACCTCCAACGGGGCCAGGGTGAGGGTGCGCGAGCCGATCCCGTCGGCGGCCATGGTGAACACCCGGTTCTTCGGCAGCCAGCCCAGTTCGTCGCGGTGCGGCCCGTTCAGCCCGACGGCGCTGGTGCCGTAGTTCGCGGTGGTGAACGCGTAGATGTGCATGGCGCTCATCTCGTCCCACGGGTCGTCGTACTCGCCCGGCTGGGACCACGGCGCGTTCTGGTACGTCGTGTCGTTGGAGAACGAGTGGCCCAGGTTGTAGCCGTGCAACATCTCGTGCGCGGCGAAGCCGACGTTCCAGGCGCCCGGGTCGAGCAGCACCCGGCCGCCCGCCGCGCCGGAATCCACCCAGTCGTTGAGCATGACCGCGATCCGGTTGCCGGCGGGCACCGCGTAACCGGCCGCCGCGGCGGTCTCCACGCAACGCTGCGTCCGGGTCCACCGGTCGATCGGCTGGAACTGCGCCAACGTGTACGGCATCGTGTACCAGCCCCGCACCACCGAGCCGGCCAGCGACACCCGCCCACCGGACTGGTCGGCGAGGTAGTCCGCCACCCCGCCGGTGCCGACCCCGGTCGCGGTGAGGAAGTTGGCGAAGTGTGACGGCGGTTGTGGCTCGGCTGGCTTGTCGCTGAACTTGCACAGCAGCACCGACCAGGCGGTCGCGTTGCGGATCGGGCTGGCGGTCGCCGGGGCGGCCGGCAACGCCACCGCGCCCACCATGGCGCAGGCGAGCGCCACCGCCGACGCGGCGGCCCAACGGAGGATCTTGGAATTCACGCATGCTCCCATCGCTACGGCCCGCCGGGCGCGAGCCCTGCGGTCCACATGGGAGCACTTATCGTGATCGGGCAGACGCGTTGAGTCGCGTTGGCGACGGGCTGGAATCCGACTGTGCTGGTCAGCGTCGTGTCGGTGGGCGCGGTGAGGCTGTCGCCGACAGTCGAGGGTCTGCGCTGACGGGTGCTCGCCGAGGCCCCCGCTCCCCGACGAGCACCCGTCACCCAGCTAGGCGATCCGGCGGACCCGGCGTACCGCGAGGTAGAGCAGGAGCACGGCGAGGGCGACGAAGATGCCGGTCTCGATGCCCTGGAACAGCCAGAACCGGTCCGCGGGCTGGTACAGCTGCCAGTTGTACGCGCCCGGCTCGAGGCCGAGCTCCGCCCCGCAGGCCCGACCATCCGGCCCCTTGCCACCCGGCGGGCACTGGATCCGGGTGTCCTCCGCGATCAACGTGCCGTCGGGGTTCCGGACGCCCTGGGTGAGGATCCAGTCTCCCCGGCTGATCTCCGGTGGCCCTTCCCCCTCGATCGGGAAGGTCTGGGTGCGGGCCGGCTGGTAGTGCGGTCGGGCCAGGATCTCCACCGCCGCCCGTACGCCGATGAACCCGGCGAGGGTGATGCCCATGGCCGGCAGCATCCGCTTCCAGACGGTGCCGGCGAAGACGCCGAGCGCGACAGCGAAGAGGGTGTAGCCGATCGGGGCGATGCCCTGCAGGTCGAAGACGATCATGCCGAGCCGGCCCTCGTACGCGGCCTGGGTGAGCGGGTCGACCCACCACGACATGCCCAGCCCGTAGACCGCCGCGAGGATCACGACGGCCGCGCCCACCAGCCCGAACTTCACCAGGGCCCAGCGGGTCCGGCCGACGCCCTGGGTCCAGACGAACCGGTGCGTGCCGTGCTCCACCTCGCGGGCGACCAGCGGTGCGCCCCAGAACAGGCCGACCAGCGCCGGCAGGGTGATCAGCAGTACGGCCACCAGATTCAGGCTGCTGTACTGGTTGCCGAAGCGGCGGAAGCCCGCGTCGCAGGCATCCCGGGTGGCCGCCGCGACGTTGGTGTCCGCGAGCTGCCGTGCGCAGTCCGCCAGCCCGAGGTCGGAGAAGGTGTGCCGCATCGACAGGCCGATCGGCACCAGCAGGGCGGCCAGCGCCGCGAGCCCCAGCAGGGTGTAGAAAGCCTGCTTGCGGTGTTGCCGCCAGGTCAACCAGATCATGCTGCTACCCCCCACTCGCTGTGACTCGTCTGCGTGGTGCCGTCGGCCAGGTAGGCCAGCACGACGTCCTCCAGGCTCACCTCGCGGACCGTCCAGGCCGGATCGGTGACCGGCCCGTCGGTGCGGACGAGCAGGGTGGACTGCCGGTCGGTGTGGCTGGCCCGGACCACTGCGGCGACGCCCCCGACAGCGCCGCCGTCGTGCCGGGGGCCGACGAGTTGGCGGTGCTCGGCGACCAGGTCGTCGACCGCACCGGTGAGCTGCACCTGGGAGGCGTTCAGCACGATCAGGTAGTCGCAGACCCGTTCCAGGTCGGCCAGCAGGTGCGAGGAGAGCAGGACGGTGGTGCCGGACTCCGCGACGCTGCCCATCAACGACTGGAGGAACTCCCGTCGGGCCAGGGGGTCGAGGCTGGCGACCGGTTCGTCGAGCAGCAGCAGCCGCGGCTGCTTGGCCAGTGCCAGGGCGAGCGCGACCTGGGCCCGTTGCCCGCCGGAGAGCTTGCCGACCGGCTTGTCCGGTGGAATGCCGAGCTGCGCCAGCCGCTGGCGGGCCAGTGCCGCGTCCCACCGCTTGTTCAACTTGCCGCCGGCGATGACCAGTTCGGCAGCGGTGAAGTCCCGGTACAGCGGGGTGTCCTGGGCGACGAACCCGATGTCGGCGAGGCCCTCCGTGTCGCCGTACGGGGACCGGCCGAACACCCGGACCGTGCCGGCGTCGGGCTTGAGCAGCCCGACGGCCAGGTGCAACAGCGTGCTCTTACCCGCGCCGTTCGGCCCGACCAGCGCGGCGATCCGGCCGGCCGGCAGATGCAGCGAGCAGTCCCGCAACGCCCAGGTGCTGCCGTACCGCTTGCCGAGCCGGTCTGCCTCCAAGACCATGTCCATCCCTTGTCCTCTCGTTCCATTCACGCGGGCTCCTTCTGTGGGGCGTCGTCGGCGAGGGTGGCGCGCAGCGTCGTCTCCACCAGGGCGATGACGTCCTCGGCCGTCAGGCCGGCGGCTTGCGCCCGGTGCAGCCAGGCGACCAGGTCGTCGCGCAGCTCGGCCTGATTCGGCAGGGACGCGCCGGCCAGGGTGCGCTGGACGAACGTGCCCACCCCGGGTCGGCCGCCGACCAGACCCTCGATCTCCAACTCCCGGTACGCCTTCAGCACCGTGTTCGGGTTGATCGCCAGGGATTGCGCGACGTCCCGGACCTTCGGCAACTGGTCGCCCGGCGTCAGCAGACCCACTCGCAGCGCCTGTTTCACCTGCTGCACGAGCTGCATGTAGGTGTTCACCTTCGACCGGCTGTCCAGTACGAACTCGATCACTCCCGATGATCCTTCCTGTTGTCCTACGACAGTAGGACTAATAGACAGCTTCATCGGTGACCCACCGGCTGTCAAGTCCGGCGCGGCAGGTTCTGCGCGGGCCCGGCGCGTCCGGTTCGGCGCGCCGTGGGCAGTTCGCCGCGGTTCGTCGGGCTGCCGCAGTCCGTTCGCCACGCCCGCGGTCCGTTCGGCGTGCTTCGTCCGGCGTGCCGTGCCCTGCCGGCGCGCGGTGCGCCGGTCCTGGTGGCACCGGCAGGCCAGCGGTTGGCACCGACGGGTCAACCCGAGGGGAAGGGACCGGCAGCGATCCGTGGACGGGGAGGTGTTCGATGGTCACCAACGAACTGACGACGTCAAGGGCGACTCCGCTGCAGGCCGCTCGCGCCCGGGGCCGCGTACGCGGGCGGTTGATCCTGCTCGGCCCGGCGTTCGTCGCCGCCGTCGCCTACGTCGACCCCGGCAACTTCGCCACCAACTCCGCCGCCGGTGCCCGCTACGGCTACCTGCTGGTCTGGGTCGTGGTGGTGGCCAACCTGATGGCGATGTTGGTGCAGACGCTCACCGCGAAGCTGGGCCTGGCCACCGGGCGCAGCCTCCCCGAGCTGTGCCGGGAGCGCCTACCCCGGCCGGTGAACCGGGCCATGTGGGTGCAGGCCGAGTTGGTCGCCATGGCCACCGACCTGGCCGAGGTGATCGGTGGCGCGGTCGCCCTGTACCTGCTCTTCGGGATCCCCCTGCTGCCCGGCGGGATCATCATCGGCACGGCCGCGTTCGCCGTCCTCGCGCTGCGCTCGCGCGGGTACCGCGCCTTCGAGGTCGCCATCGCCGTTCTGCTCGGGGTGATCGTGTTGGCCTTCGCCGCCAACCTGCTCGCCTCCGGATCGGATCCCGGCTCGGCCATGGCCGGTCTGGTGCCGCGCCTGCAGGGCACGGACAGTGTGCTGCTGGCCGCCGGCATCCTCGGTGCGACCGTCATGCCGCACGTCATCTACGTGCACTCGGCACTGACCCGCGACCGCATTCCCGCCGCCGACGACGCCGAGCGCCGGATCCTGTTCCGCGGCCAGCGCACCGACGTGCTGCTCGCCCTGAGTGCGGCCGGCGCCGTCAACCTCGCCATGTTGCTGATCGCCGCGGCCAGCTTCCGGGGCGGCGGTCCGGGTGGTGCGGACAGCCTGGAAGGGGTGCACGCCGGCCTCGGCCAGACCATCGGGACCGCCGCCGCGTTCGGGTTCGCCGTCGCGTTGCTGGTCTCGGGGCTCGCCTCCACGAGCGTCGGCACCTACGCCGGAGAGGTGATCATGCAGGGCTTTCTGCGGCGGCGGGTTCCGCTGCTGCTGCGTCGGCTGGTCACCCTGCTGCCCGCGCTGGCCGTACTCGGCATCGGCCTCGACCCGACCCGGGCGCTCGTGCTGTCCCAGGTCATCCTCAGCTTCGGCATCCCGTTCGCGCTGATCCCGGTGGTCGCCTTCACCCGCCGGCGCGACCTGATGGGCAACCTGGTCAACCACCCGCTCACCACCGCCGCCGCGTCCCTGGTGGCCCTGCTGGTGGTCGCGCTAAACGCGTTCCTCCTCTGGCAGGTCGTCGCCGGCTAGCCGGCCGGTCAGGGTCGCCGGCTAGCCGGCCGGTCAGGGTCGCCGGCTAGCCGGCCGGTCAGGGTCGCCGGCTAGCCGGCCGGTCAGGGTCGCCGGCTAGCCGGCCGGTCAGCGTCGCCGGCTAGCCGGCGTGGGCGGCTGTGGTCAGGTGCGGCGTCCCTCGTCGCGAGTCGGGATCTCCTGGCGCTGTTCGAGGGCGTCCGCAGGGTTGGCGTCGGCCGGCAGCGACGTCACCTCCTCGAGCGTGCCCGCCGGGAAGGCGCCCTGCTCGGCCAGGTCGGCTTCGGCCGCCTCCGGGTCCACGTCACCCGACACCCGGTCCGGCGGTCCGACGTCGAACGCGTCCTGTCGTTGCTCAAGGGCGTCCGCCTCCGGCGGAGGGAACGTGCCGCCCTGTTCATCCCGGTACGTGCTCATCGGAGCCTCCCACCCGGCGGGTGTCGACATGCCGCCGGGCCGCTGCCTACCCGCCACCGCCGTACTCAGGCCGCCACGCCGGTCGGGATCTGGGCGGTTTCCGGGACAGTGCTGCTTCCGCCGCGGCGGAAGCAGCACTGTCCCGGGAGATGTGCCGATCCTGGGGGTCTGGCGTCACGCCGTCGGCGGCCCGGCCCGGCGGCAGTTGCCCGGGGTCGGGTTTCGCACCGTGGTGGGTGCCCCCAGGTCGACCAGGGTCGGGCCGCCCGAGCAGGCCAGCGCGCCCACCTGGCCGCCGGCCAGGATGGGCGCCGAGGCGCTACCGGTCAGCGTCAGCCGCCCGGCCACCCGCGTCCCCACCACCGTGACGTGGTCGGTGGTGCCGGTCAGCGCCACCGCGCCGCGTACCTCGGTGTTCAGCAACTCGACGGCGGCGGCGCGGGAGGCCACCAGGTTTCCGGCGATCGAGGAGCCCTGGGCGACCAGTGCGGCGCCAGGCGCGACGGTGACCGGGCCGGTCACGGTGGCCGCGCGCAGGCAGGTGACACCGGCGGTGACGGTCAGCGGGCCGGCGTGTCGGCCGGCGACCACGGTGGTGCAGGCCGGTGGTGGCGGGATCAGCGTGGCCACGAACGTGCGGGCCGGCCCGATGTTGCCGACGGCGTCGATGCCCCGGTACTCGATGCGGTGCCGGCCGTAGCCGGGAGACCGCTCGGCGAACGGGGACACGGACAGGCCGCCCGAGCCGAGGTTTCCGTAGACCAGGCCGTCCACGTCGGTGCCGGTGGCGGTGAACAGGAACGGCGACCGGGCGTCGGTGGGCCAGCCGTAGTAGTTGTGCCACCCGTCGCCGTCGAGCCGGAACTCCGAGGTGACCTGGCCGGTGCCGTCGTCGGTGCCGGTCAACCCCATGGTGAACGGGCCGTTGTACACGTACTCGGTGGGTCGACCGGGCCGGGTGACGGTGAGCAGCGGCTCGGAGAGCGCGTACGCCACCTCGGGCCGCGTCGCGTCGACCGTCCAGGTGCGGGTCACCGACTTCCCGGTGCCCGGGTCGCTGACCCGGGCGGTCAGCCGGTGGGTGCCCCGCGACAGGCGCAGGGCGCCCAGGTCCACGTCCCGGTCGGTGCCGGTGTCGGCCACCGGCCGGCCGTCGAGCGTCCAGCGCACCCGCGGCGCCCGATCGGTGGGCTGGCTGGTCCGTACGTACACCACGTCGTCCGCGCCTACCGGCCGATCGGTCGCGGTGGACGCGGTGATCGCGACCGGCGAATCCACCGCAGGGGTACGCAGCGCGGTGTCCACGGTCCACGTGCGGATCTGGGTCAGCGCGGGTGAGTTGCGGACCGCCGGGTCGCGGACGAACTCCGTCGGGTCGGTCACCGTGGCGGTCACCGTGTGCCGGCCGGGGGAGAGCCGCAGTTTCCGCAGGTCCAGGTGGCGGGCATTGCCGGTGCGCGGCACCGCCCTGTCGTCCACCGCCCATGTCACGGTCAGCGCGTGGCTCACCGGGTGCAGGGTGTCCACCCAGAGCAGTCGGTCCGCGCCGACCGCCGCACCGGTGGCCGTGCCGCCCTGCACGATGCCGACCCGGGCGGCGATCCGTTCGGTCATCCGCTCCCGGCCGACCTGGTCGAAGTAGAAGCCCAGCGACTTCATCATCGAGTGCCGGCTCGGTCGCCACACCCCGCGCTGGAGGTACAGGCCGCCCTCGTAGCGGCCGATCGTCCCGCCCGCCTCGCTCGGCTCACCCAGCCAGCGCCACCACTTGGCCCGGGTGTCGCGCATCTGCCGCTCGGTCAGCACGGTGTGGTGCACCGAGTCGGGTTCCGGCCCGCTGTAGGTGTCGCCGGGCACCCCACGGCCGTAGTAGTCGTACTCGTCCTGCAAGCCACCGAGCGAG
This sequence comes from Micromonospora foliorum, assembly GCF_022229015.1. Lineage (GTDB taxonomy): Bacteria > Actinomycetota > Actinomycetes > Mycobacteriales > Micromonosporaceae > Micromonospora > Micromonospora foliorum. The sequence continues at coordinate 6,335 of NZ_JAKKFF010000067.1, read as the reverse complement.
TGCCCCAGCTCGTGCGGGCTGATCAGCGCGGAGAGCGCGTTGCCGCCGGAGGCGGTGGCGTTGCTGCCGCCGGCCCCACCGTAGGTGCCGCTGTTGGCCAGCGCGATCAGCTGCCGGTTGCCGGGGTTGGTGCCGACGGCCAGGTCTGCGTACGCGTTCGCGGCGGTGCCGTCGACAGTGAGCAGGCGTTGCACGCTCGCCGGGTTGCAACCACCCCAGAAGCCCATGCCCAGTGCGGTGTCGCGTTGCGGCGCGGACAGGCCGGGGTCGCAGTCCACGCCGGACTCCGCCGAGACGACCTCGACGGCGTAGACGTTGAAGTAGCTGCGGTACGACTTGAACGGCTCGATCGTCCACAGGGTGTTGAGGTGCCGGTCCACGTGCGCTCGGAAGGTGGGCTGGTCGTCCTCGGTGTAACCGTCGCCCAGCAGCACCAGGTTGAACCGCGTCGCCGGGTCACCGGTGACCTGGATCGGCACCACGGTGGCGCCGGCCACCGGGGCGGCGGCCGGTGTGGCGGCGGCCGGTGTGGCGACCGTCAGTCCCGCCGCGACGAGCGCCGCGACGCACAACCCCGCTCTGATCCGCACCCTGCGCCCCTTCCCTGTGCCGATCGGCCTGACGGTGCCGGGCGGCGGGCCCGGCGGGGCGCCGTCGTCCGGGTCTGCCGTGACCGTGGACATCTCGGACCGTACCGGTCTGCGGACCGACAGGTAACCCTCGGCGGTCCTCGGTGGACGTCGGGGTCGTCAAACCGGGGACCGCTCGGCGCAGACAGCTCGGCGTTCGGCTCGCGTCCCTGCCGGAATCGATCCAGCCCACGCCAGCCATCGTCCATCATCAATGAATGTGTCCGGGTGTGGACGTCGTTTTCGGCGGACGGCGTACCACCGACGGTCCCGGACGACCTTCGAGGAGAGGGATCAACCATGCGATGGAACGCACGACGGGCCGCCGCCGGGGCCTTCGGGCTCGTCCTCGGCGCCGTGCTGGCGCTGGCCCAGGTCGCACCCGCCCAGGCCGAGTCGAACGGTGGCGTACGTGTGATGCCACTCGGTGACTCGATCACCGACGGGTTCAACGTGCCCGGCGGGTACCGGATCAACCTGTGGCAGCGGCTGGCCGCCGGCGGCCACACCGTCGACTTCGTCGGCTCGGGGTTCAACGGGCCGGCCAGCCTCGGTGACCACGACCACGAGGGCCACTCCGGGTGGCGCATCGACCAGCTCGACGCGAACATCGTCACCTGGCTGCGGGCCACCGACCCGCGTACGGTGCTGCTGCACATCGGCACCAACGACGTGAACCAGAACTACAACCTCGCCGGCGCTCCGGCCCGGCTCTCCGGTCTGATCGACAAGATCAGGTCGACGGCTCCGGGTGCGGACGTCTTCGTCGCCACCATCACCCCGGAGTCCGACCCGAACCTGGAGGCCCGGGTGCAGGCGTACAACGCGGCGATTCCCGGGATCGTGGCGCAGAAGGGCAGCCGGGTGCACCTGGTCGACATGCACGCCGCGCTCACCACCGCCGACCTCGCCGACGGCGTCCACCCCAACGCCGGCGGGTACGACAAGATGGCGGCCCGCTGGTACGCCGCGCTGCAGTCGGTGCCCGGCAGCCTGGTTCCGGCGGGTGGACCGCCGGTGGGCACCGCCGTCGGTCTGGTCAACCCCGCCTCCGGGCGTTGCCTGGACGTCTCCGGCGCCAGCACCACCGCCGGCACCGCCACGATCATCTGGGACTGCCACGGGGGCACCAACCAGCGCTGGACCCGCACCGCCGCCGGGGAGCTGCGGGTCTACGGCGATCGGTGCCTGGACGTGAACGGCGGGGCCAGCGCCGACGGCACGAGGGTGCAGATCTGGACCTGCAACGGCACCGCCGCGCAGCGCTTCACGTTCCGCACCGACGGCACGATCGTGCTCACCTCCGCCGGCAAGTGCGTGAGCGTGACGTCGGCCGGCACGGCCAACGGCACGACCACGCAGCTCGGGACGTGCAACGGCAGCGGCGCGCAGCGCTGGTCCGTCCGCTAGGAAACGCCCAGGGCCGGCCCACGTCGTACCCCGGCGGGGCGGCCCTGGGCGGGCCGGGACCGGTCCGACGGCGGTCAGCCGGCCGTTGCCTCGGGTGTGGGGCCCCGGCGGGTTCCGGCGGCCAGCCCCAGCGCCAGCAGCACGCACACCGCGCCGACCACGAAGAGCAGCGAGGCGGCCGGCTGGCCCAGCCACTCCCAGTACGGGTGCCAGGCCGGGTGTGGCTCGCCGAGGTGGTGGTCCAGCAGCTGCGGTGCGGCCAGCGGCACCGGCAGCCACCACAGCACCACGGCCACCCCGGCCAGGACGTTCACCGTGCCGCGTCGACGGCGTCCCTCGGCGCGTCGGCTGGCCCAGCCGAAGACCACCCAACCGGCCACCGCGCCCAGCAGGGTGCCGAGCACCCCGGCGGGGACCACCAGGGGCGGCGGCGCGCGGTGCAGCTCGACCGAGAGGTAGGAGGCGTCGACGGCTGTCTGCGAGGAGATCGAGGCGTTCAGGATGGTGTCGCCACGGCGGGCGGTCAGCGCGGTGTTGGTGATCGCCTGCGGGGTGGCGCACATCTTGTCCGCGCAGCTGATGCCCCCGGACACCTGTGGGTCGTACACCCGCCAGCCGGCACCGGTCAGGCGCTCCCGGGCCACCGTGACGATCTGCTCGGCGGGCGCCGGTGGCGCGCCGAGGGCGCTGGCGCCGGTGGCGCCCTCCTGATACTCGCCGCCGTCACCGAACAACAGGGTCTTGACGGTGCCCAGGCGCAGCGCGTGCCCGTAGACGACGAAGAGCGCCGGCGGGGTGTCGATCTCGTCGAGGTCGTGGCCGGGAAAGACCTCGGTCAGGACGGCGGCGGCCTCGACCCGGTCGGGTTGCGGTCGGGACGTCTCCCAGGCTGCCCGGCTGGCCAACGCGCCGGTGAAGAGGCCGCAGACGACCGCGACGAGCGGCACCCACACCACGGCGGCGCCACCGGTGGGGCGGCGCAGCAGCCGCCGTCCGACCGGGTCGGACGGCGTGGTGTCGCTCTCGGACATGGTCACCCTTCAGCTCCAGGATCAGGCCGAGCGACAGTACATCGACCTGGGGCCCGGGCGCGTCCCCCCGATGACCGCCGCCGGTTGGCCGGGATCGGCCAGGATGGGCGGGTGGCCGGTCACGGCCGCGACGAGGAGGGTGGGCGATGCGGGTACGCGGACGGTTGACCTGGGGGCGGCGTGCTCGTGCGGTGGCGGTGCTGACCGCGTTGCTGGCCGGCGTGCTGCCGCCGGCAGTGGCGCTGGTCCCCGCCGCCGCCACGGCCGGCGTGGCGGCGGGGACGCCCGTCTGCCAGGTGCGCGACGACCGGCTGCGAGAGATCTCCGGCATGGTCGCCACCGACGACGGGTACGTAATGATCAACGACGGGGCCGACGACGAGGCCCGCCGTCGGATCTTCTTCCTCAACCAGCGCTGCGCGGTGGTGCGAACCGTCTCCTTCCCGTCCCGGCCCCGTGACACCGAGGACCTGGCCATCGGCCGGGACGGCACCGTCTGGGTCGCCGACATCGGCGACAACGACCGCTCCCGGCCGACGGTCGGCGTGTGGCGGCTCGCGCCGGGGGCGAAGCAGCCGGTGCTGCACCGGATGAGCTATCCGGACCGTCCGCACGACGCCGAGGCGTTGCTGCTCGACGCGTCCGGCCGGCCTCTGATCGTCACCAAGGGCGGCAGTGGCACCGTCTTCCTGTACGCGCCGGCCACCGCGCTGGGGCCGGACACGACGACGCCGCTGACCGCGCTCGGCCAGGTGACCCTGCCGTCGACCACGACCAGCAACCCGTTCTCGTTCCTGGGGCGCGGGGTGATCACCGGCGCGGCGAACGCACCGGACGGACGGCGGGTGGTCCTGCGCAGCTACGCCGACGCCTTCGAGTACGACGTGCCCGACGGCGACGTGGTCCGCGCGTTGACCACCGGCACACCGCGGACCACCCCGTTGCCGGACGAGCCCCAGGGCGAGTCGATCACCTACAGCCGCGACGGCCGGTCGTTGCTCACCGTCTCCGAGTCCGCCGGTCAACCAGCCGGCACCCGCTCGACGATCCTGCGCTACCCGGCCACGGCCACCACGGCCACCTCCGCGGCCCCGACGGATTCCGTCGACCCGGTGGCGTCCACGGCGGTCCGTCCGACCGCCGGGGAGGTCGGCGGCGGGGGTGGGCGGATCTGGCCGGTGGCGGTCGGCGCCGGGACACTGCTGGTCCTGCTCGGGCTGGCCGGCGTGCTGCGGTGGAGGCACACCGCGCGCCGGTGAGCGGACCGGGCCTGCGGCAGGATGGGGGGATGTCCGTCCTGTCCACGTTGCGCCATCCGATCATCGCCGCCCCGATGGCCGGCGGCCCGTCCACGCCCGCGCTCGTGGCCGCCGTCTCCGCCGCGGGTGGGCTGGGCTTCCTCGCCGCCGGGATGATCGACACCGGCCGGCTGGTCGCCGACGTCGCCGAGGTCGGCGCGCGTACCGATCGGCCGTTCGGTGTCAACCTCTTCCTGCCCGATCCCGGCGGCGTGGACGAGGCCGCCATCCAGGCGTACGCCGAACGGCTCGGCCCGCAGGCCGCGCGGCGCGGGGTGAGCCTGGGCGAGCCGGTGGGCGGCGACGACGCGTACCCGGAGAAGATGGCCGCGCTGCTCGCGGACCCGGTCCCGGTCGTGTCCTTCGTGTTCGGGCTGCCCGACCGGGCGGCGGTGACCGCCCTGCGCGAGCGGGGCACCGAGGTGTGGGCCACCGTCACCCGCCCGGACGCCGCGACCGCCGCCGCCGACCTGGGCGTGGACGCGGTGGTGGTGCAGGGCACCGAGGCAGGTGGGCATCGGGGCGGGCTACCGGACGACGACGACTACGGGCTGCTGCCGCTGCTGCGGCTGACCGCCGCCCGCTGTGACCGGCCACTGGTGGCCGCGGGCGGCCTCGTCGACGGCCCCTCGGTGGCCGCCGTGCTGGCTGCCGGCGCGGCCGCCGCGCAACTCGGCACGGCCTTCCTGCGCTGCCCGGAGGCGGGCAGCTCGCCGATGCACCGGGCGGCGGTGGCCAGTGCCACGCCGACCGCGTTGACCCGGTCGTACACCGGTAAGCGGGCCCGTGGCGTGGCCAACGACTTCCTGCGCCAGCACGACGCGGTGGCACCGCGCGGTTACCCCCAGGTGTTGCATCTGACACGTCCGCTGCTCGCCGCCGCCCGGCGTGACGGCGATGCGTCGGTGGCCAACCTGTGGGCCGGGCAGGCGCACCCGCTGGCTCGGGACCTGCCGGCGGCGCAGGTGGTCGCCGAGGTGAGTGCCGGCGCCCGGGCCGCGCTGGCCACAGTGGTCGAGCGGTCCAGCCGCTGGGGCTGAGCAGGACGCCGGCAACCCGCTCGGGCGGGTGGGACAGGCCGGGCGGGCAACCCGTTAGAGTCTCGCCGTGATCGAGATCGGTGCGCAGGTCGAGCTGTCCCACCCGGCTGAGCGGGTCTGGCGCGCCCTGACCGATCGGGAGTTGCTCGGCCGGTGGTTCGCCGAGGCCGAGATGGTCGAGGGCGTACCGGACCGGATGCTGCTGCACACGGGCGGCCTGCCCGGCTTCGAGGCCGACGTCGAGGTCGAGGTGACCGAACGGCAGGAGCCGGAACTCCTCGTGCTGGCCTGCGACCAGGCCGGCCGGCTCAGCGAGCTGACCTGCACGGTCACCGCCACGAAGCAGGGCTGCCGGCTGGAGCTACGGGAGGTCAGCACGCACGGCGCGTGGTCCGCCGAGCAGCACGAGCCGCGCGAGCAACAGCTCCGGCAGGCGTTGACCGTACGGCTGCCGGCCATCCTCGACTGGCTCGCCTTCCAGCAGGTCGACCTGCGCCGCGCCGACGGTGGGATGACCGCGGAACTGCCGCTGATCGGCGTCCGCGGCGGGGCCGGCCGCAACCCCCGCCGGCGTCGCACGGTGGTGGCCGTGGTCGCCGGGGCCGTGCTGGTGGCGGGGACGGCGGCATGGGTGACGTTGCCACCCGACTCGAAGCCGGCCGCCGCGCCGGCGCCGACAGCCACCGCGTCGCCGACCGTGACGGACGGCGGGACCACCGCAGCGCCCACGGCGACCCCCTCGGCGAGCCCCACGCGGAACACAGCGTCGGACACCACCCGCCCGAGCCGGACCACGACAGAGGAGGCCTCCCGGACGCCCGCGTCGGCAGCGCCACAGCCGCACACGGCACCAAGACCGGCACGATGCGGGGTCGACTGCCGCCACCTCTCAGTCTGAAAGGGCAACAGCGGTGACGGCAAACACGG
>NZ_JAKKFF010000066.1 GCF_022229015.1 Micromonospora foliorum | reverse complement strand
CGGGCGGTCGAGGCCGCCGCCGGCGAACCGGCATCGCCGCTGCGCGCGGTGGTCAACCTCGTCGGGGGGTACGCCAGCGGCGGGCTGGTGCACGAGACCCCGGTCGACGAGTTCGAGCGGATGCTCACCGTCAACCTGCGGCCGACCTACCTGGTCACCCAGGCCGCACTGCCGCACCTGGTGGCCTCCGGGGGCGGCGCGGTGGTCTGCGTCTCGGCCCGCGCGGCGGTCGCCCCGTTCCGCGGCGCGGCCGGCTACTCGACGGCCAAGGCGGCGGTGCTGGCCTTCGCCAACGCGGTCGCGGTGGAGTACCGGGCCCACAACGTGCGCTGCAACACCGTGCTGCCCAGCGTCATCGACACCCCGGCGAACCGGGCGGCCCAGCCCGACGCCGACCATTCCCGCTGGGTGACCCCGGACGAGATCGCGCCGGTGATCCGGTTCCTCGCGTCGGCCGAGTCCGCCCCGACCAGTGGCGCCACCGTCCCGGTCTACGGGCGGGCCTGAGCCACCACCGGGCCGACGTCACCGCCGGCCGGCGCGGACGGCGGCAGCCAGGTCTCCAGGTGCGCCTGGATCTGCTCGGTCACCTCCTCGGCCGGGCGGCCCGCGTCCACCAGCACGAAGCTGGGGTATTCGGGCAGCGCCCGGTAGGCGGTGTCGGCGGCGGTGAGCCACCCCATCGTCTCGTGGTCGGTGCCGCGTTCCTCGATGCGCCGGTACGCCTCAGCCGGGTCGACGGCGAGCAGGAAGGTCACCTGCGGCGTCGGGAACAGCCGGTAGCCGGCCCGGGCGAGCCGCTCCCAGCGCTGCCCGCCGTGCGCCCGGATGCTCGCGTACTGGCAGGCCGAGTAGCGGTCCATCACCGCCGTCCGGCCGGTGAGCAGGCAGCTGAGCAGGGCGATGGCGATGGCGAGCCAGCGCAGCACCGACTCCACGGCCAGCACACCGTCGCGCCCGACGAGCCGTTGCGCGTCCGGCCGGCCGAGGCGGTTGGCGAGCCGGCCGAGCCAGCGCCGGCCACTGGCGTTGCGGCGGTAGGTGGCGGGGCGGCCGGCGGCGGTCAGCGCGTCGGCCAGCCGGTGCGCCTGAGTGGTCTTGCCCGAACCGTCGATGCCGATCAGGGCGACGGTGCGCAGTCGGGCCTTGCGTCGTCGCATCCCCGATGATCTGGCCACTCTCCACAGGTTATCCGACCCACGCACTTGCTCCGCGTGGTTTGTGGTGCTTCATCCCTGATGACGCCCGACCGCGTCACCAGCAGGTGTGGCCGACCGGTATGCCGGGTACCGGAGTTTGAAACCCGACCGCCGGTCCACCAACACGACGACGGAGGAACCAGATGGCTGAGCGCGGGGACGAGAGTCTTGTGCACACCCTCAAGAAGGTCGCCGCCGTGCTCAAGCAGTCCGAGATTCCGTTCGCCCTGGGCGGCAGCTTCGCCGTCTACGCCCACGGGGGCCACTCCAGCGATCACGACGTGGACTTCCTGATCCGGGAGGCCGACGTCGAACAGGCGCTGGAGGCGCTGGTGGCCGCCGGCTTCGTCGCCGAGCGTCCCCCGGAGGACTGGCTGGTGAAGGTCTTCGACGACGGTCGGATGGTGGACCTGATCCACCGGCCGATCGAGACGCCGGTGACCGAGGAGACGTTCGCCGACACGGTCGTCCGGCCGGTGGACGCGATTCACATGCCGGTGCTGTCCGCCACCCAGTTGATGGTGCACAAACTGCTCAGCTTCTCCCAGCACTACTGCGACTTCGCCCGCGGCCTGCCGCTGGCCCGCTCGCTGCGGGAGCAGATCGACTGGGAACGGGTACGCAAGGAGACGCAGCACTCGCCGTACGCCGAGGCGTTCCTGGTGCTGCTGGACCGGCTGGAGGTGGTGTCGGCCGCCGGCACCCAGCCAGGAGAGGGGACATCGTGACCCACCATCGCGACATCGGCGCCGGGCCACCGGACGAGTACGTCGAGGCGGAGATCCAACGGTTGCTCGTCGAGGACCCCGCCGTCGCCGAACAGGGGATCACCGTGATTCGACGGGAACGCGCCCTCGTGCTCTACGGCGAGGTGGAGAGCCCGCACCGGCGGGAGGAGATCCTGCGCCGGGTGTCCGAGCGCTTCCCGGACGTGCCGATCACCAGCGACATCGGAGTGATCCGCGCCCAGGCGCCCACGGAGATCGAGCAACTGCCCTGAGGGAGGTTCCATGGTGATCCGGATCGCCGCTGTGGGCGACGTGCATCTGGACGAGGACGTGGTCGGCCGGTTCCGACCGGCCTTGGAGGAGCTGCCGGAGTGCGCCGACGTGCTGCTGCTGGCCGGGGACCTGACCCGGCACGGCACCGAGGCCGAGGCGCGCTGTGTGGCAGAGGAGTTCGGGGGGTTGTCCGTACCGGTGGTGACCGTGCTGGGCAACCACGACCACCAGTGTGACCAGGTGCCACAGGTGGTCAAGGTGCTGGAGGACGCGGGCATCACCGTGCTGGAGGGCAACGGCGTCGTGCTGGACTGCGCGGGTGGCCGGCTCGGCATCGCCGGCGTGAAGGGCTTCGGCGGCGGGTTCGCCGGGCGGTGCGCGAGTGACTTCGGCGAACCGGAGATGAAGGCCTTCGTCCGCACCACCACCGACAGCGCGGACCGCCTCGGTGCGGCGCTGCGCTCGCTGGACTGCGACATGCTTGTCGCGCTCACCCACTACTCGCCGGTGCCGGACACACTGGCCGGCGAACCGTTGGAGATCTACCCGTTCCTGGGGTCGTACCAGTTGGGGCAGGCGATCGACTCGGCACCCACGGCGCTGGCCGTGCACGGGCACGCGCACGCCGGCACCGAGCGCGGCACCACCCCCGGCGGAGTACGCGTCCGCAACGTCGCGCACCCGGTGATCAAGCAGGCGTACAGCGTCTTTCACGTTGGCGATCAGCTCGACACCGACCAGGTTTCCCCGATCGGCCAGTCGGGTAGTCAGAGGTCATGGAGCTGATTCTCTGGATTCTCGCAGTCGTACTCGTGGTCGCCGGCATCCTCGCGCTGTTCCGCCGGCAGATCCTGTGGGGCATCGTCCTCATCGTCGTCGGGCTGTTGGTCGGCCCGGGTGGTGTCAGCATCTTCAATTAGCGCTCGTATCTCCTCAACACCGGGACCCGCCGGGGTCGCCGCGACCGAAGCTTCGTCCTCCCGACAGAAGCATCGGTCGCGGCGATCCCGGCGCTTTGTCGTGGGTGGGCCGGCCCTGGCCCGCCCTCGGCGGTTTGAGCCGACGCCGGGACAACTGACCGACCGGTCCCCGGCGGCGGTGCCCCGCCGGGGACCGTGGCCGGGTCAGCAGCGGGGCACGCCGGGGATGTATCCGTCGGAGCCGGTGTACACGTACGCGTCGGCGATGTAGCGGCCGGAGCCGATCCGGTCCCAGATCGAGCTGGTGCCGTACGTGCCGGTGACCGTGGTGCCGCTGGTCTGGCAGGCGATGGTCACCCGGGTGCCGTCGGCGACGGTGCCCACCGAGGCGTACCCGGTGCCGGGGCCGGAGCGGACGGTCAGCGGCGTCCCGCTGGTGTCGACCGTGCCGTTGCCACCGCCCGAGGAGCACCCGTTGTCACTGGTGTAGCTCTTGGTGCCCCAGTACAGCGCGAGGGTGCCGTTGAAGCGGACCTGGATGTCGCCGCCATTGAGGCGCTGCTCGTAGTGCAGGTGTGGGCCGGTCGAGCCTCCGGTGCTGCCGACCCAGCCGAGCACCTTGCCGTACCCGACCGTCTGCCCGACCGAGACGTTGAAGCCGTTGAGGTGCGCGTAGTAGGTGCTGTAACCGCCGCCGTGGTTGATCCGGACATACTTGCCGTAACTGGTGCCGCCGAGGTCGGTCACCCGGTCGACCGTGCCGGGAGCGCTGGCGACCACCGGGTCGCCGAGGTCGTCGGTGCGGTTGAAGTCGACGGCGTACGCCGGGCTGTGGTCCGACCGGGTCTGCCCGGACCAGGACTGGCCGCACGGGAACGGCACCTTGAAGGTCGGCGCGGCCAGCGCCGGAGTCGCCGGCACCAGTGCTCCCCCGACGAAGAGACCCGTCACCAGCAGGCTGATCCACCGCTTTCGCATACAGCTCCTCCTATGTCGAAAACCTTCGATCCGGTGCGCTCAGCCTGACAGATATCGTCAATCTTCGAAAGAGTCCCCAGCATGTCCCGGGAGCGCGCCCACCAGGCAGCCCGCAGGTTTCCGGATTGTTACTCGCTCGTGTCTGACAGGGGGTGGACCGGACCGGATGCAAGCGCTTACATGTGTGCACGCCCAATCGGACCGGCGACGGGTCACCAGCACGACCGCGCCGGCTAGGAAGGAGGACGGCATGGCGGTCTTTACCAGACCACGCCAGGCCTTCGTGATCGCCGGTGTACTCGGGCTGGCGCTCAGCGCCACCGCCTGCGGTACCGGCGACGACAAGAAGAGCAGCAAAGCGGGCTCCGCGGAGTGCGCCGCATACGAGAAGTACCAGGGTCACGACGGCAAGAAGGTCTCCATCTACGCGTCCATCCGTGACGCCGAGGCCGACCTGCTGGAGCGGTCGTGGTCGCAGTTCACCGACTGCACCGGCATCGAGATCGACTACGAGGGCAGCGGCGAGTTCGAGGCGCAGCTCCCCGTCCGGGTCGACGGCGGCAACGCCCCCGACATCGCCTTCGTGCCCCAGCCGGGCCTGGTGAAGCGCTTCGCGGACGCCGGCAAGCTGAAGTCCCTCAGCGCCGACACCAAGGCGCTCGCCGAGCAGAACATGCCGGCCGACTGGCTGAAGTACGGCACCGTGAACGGGACGCTCTACGGCGTGCCGCTCGGCGCCAACGTGAAGTCCTTCGTCTGGTACTCGCCGAAGACGTTCAAGGAGAAGGGCTGGGAGGTTCCGACCACCTGGGACCAGCTCATCGCCCTGAGCGACAAGATCGCCGCCAGCGGCGTGAAGCCGTGGTGCGCGGGCGTCGAGTCCGGTGACGCCACCGGCTGGCCGGCCACCGACTGGATCGAGGACGTGGTCCTGCGTACGCAGGGTCCCGAGGTCTACGACCAGTGGACCAGCCACACCATCCCGTTCAACGACCCGAAGATCGTCGACGCGGTCGACCGCGCCGGCAGCATCCTCAAGAACGAGAAGTACGTCAACGGCGGCTTCGGCGGCGTCAAGAGCATCACCACCACCGCCTTCCAGGAGGCGGGCCTGCCGGTGACCACCGGCAAGTGCGCGATGCACCGACAGGCGTCGTTCTACGCCAACCAGTTCCCCGAGGGCACCAAGGTCGCCGAGGACGGCGACGCGTTCGCCTTCTACTTCCCGGCCATCGACCCGGCCAAGGGCAAGCCGGTGCTGGGCGCGGGCGAGTTCGTCGTCGGCTACGCCGACCGTCCCGAGGTCCAGGCGGTGCAGACCTACCTCGTCTCGGCGGAGTACGTGAACAGCCGCGCGAAGCTCGGCAACTGGGTCACGGCGAACAACAAGCTGGACATCGCCAACGTCGCCAGCCCGATCGACAAGCTCTCCGTCCAGATCCTCCAGGACAAGACGGGCACCTTCCGGTTCGACGGATCCGACCTGATGCCGGCCGCCGTCGGCGCGGGAACGTTCTGGAAGGGCATGGTCGAGTGGCTGAACGGCAAGGCGACCGCCCCGGTGCTCCAGGGCATCGAGAGCAGCTGGCCTAAGTGATCCCGGCGGTGGCCCGGTCCGCGTTCGCGGGCCGGGCCACCGGCTGAGGTGGACCCGGAAGGGAGGGTTGATGGAGTTCGACTTCGCCGCTGAGCAGCCGAAGCTCCTCATGCTGATGTACGGGCTGGTTGCCTTCGTGCTGGTGGTGGGTGGTCTCCTACTGCTGCTCGACGTGGTGCCGGCCTGGTTCGCCCGGCGACGGGAGGCGCAGCTCGTCGCAGCCTCGGCGAGTGGTGCTCCGCTTCCCCGCCGACCCCGGCAGCGGGAGGGCATCTTCGCGCTCTTCTTCCTGCTGCCGACGCTGCTGCTGCTCACCATCGGTCTGGTCGTGCCGGCCATCCGCACCCTGCTGCTCTCCCTGATGAACGGGGACAGCACCGAATGGGTGGGCCTGCGCAACTACGGCTTTCTGTTCTCCGACGACGCGATGCTCCGGGTCCTCACCAACACCCTGATCTGGGTGCTGCTGGTCCCGCTGGTGGCGACCGGGTTCGGCCTGATCTACGCCGTACTGGTGGACAAGGCCCGGTTCGAGGCCGTGGCCAAGTCGCTGATCTTCCTGCCGATGGCCATCTCCTTCGTCGGCGCCAGCATCATCTGGAAGTTCGTCTACGCCTACCGGGGTGAGGGCGACCAGATCGGTCTGCTCAACCAGATCGTGGTCAGCCTGGGCGGTGAGCCCAAGCAGTGGCTGCTGGAATCACCCCTGAACACGTTGCTGCTGATCGTCATCATGGTCTGGATCCAGGCCGGTTTCGCCATGGTGGTGCTCTCCGCCGCGATCAAGGCGATCCCCGGCGACATCGTCGAAGCCGCCCGGCTCGACGGTGTCAGCCCGTGGCAGATGTTCTGGCAGATCACCATGCCGAGCATCCGACCGGCGTTGATCGTCGTGATGGTGACGCTCACGATCGCCACCCTCAAGGTCTTCGACATCGTCCGGACCTCGACGAACGGCAACTACGACACCAGCGTGATCGCCAACGAGATGTACAACCAGGCCTTCCGGTACGGCCAGAGCGGGCAGGGTTCCGCGCTCGCGGTCTTCCTCTTCATCCTGGTCATCCCGGTCGTGATCTACCAGATCCGCAACCTCCGTCAACAGCGGGAGGGCTGAGATGACGACCGCAACGCCCACCGTCGCCGCCGGCACCCAGAAGACCGACGGCACCCCGACCACCACGGCCGGCCGGGTCCGCAAGCGGTTGAACAGCCGCACCGCGACGCTCGTCTCGATCGTCATCGCGGTGGTCTGGACCATCCCGACCTTCGGTCTGCTCGTCTCCTCCCTCCGCCCGGAGGACGAGATCAAAACCACCGGCTGGTGGACGGCCTTCACCAACCCGCAGTTCACGTTCGAGAACTACGAGCAGGTCCTGTTCGGGCGATCGGCGTCCTCCGGGCAGCTCGCCGGGTCCTTCATCAACTCGCTGGCGATCACCATCCCGTCGGTGCTCTTCCCGCTCGCCTTCGCGTCCCTCGCCGCGTACGCGCTCGCGTGGATCAAATTCCGGGGCCGGGACTGGCTCTACATCGCGATCTTCGCGTTGCAGATCGTGCCGTTGCAGATGGCCCTGGTGCCGTTGTTGAAGTTCTTCTCCACCGGTGTCACCCTCGGCGGCGTCACCCTGATGCCGGCGTGGGATCTGGTCGACGAGCAGAAGTTCGCCCAGGTGTGGTTCGCGCACACCTGCTTCGCGCTTCCGTTCGCCGTGTTCCTGTTGCACAACTTCATCTCGCAGTTGCCGGGCGACCTGATGGAGGCGGCCCGGGTCGACGGGGCCACCCACCCGAAGATCTTCCGCACCATCGTGCTGCCGCTGATCACCCCGGCGCTCGCGGCGTTCGGCATCTTCCAGTTCCTCTGGGTCTGGAACGACCTGCTGGTCGCGCTGATCTTCGCCGGTGGCGGCGACGAGACCGCCCCGCTCACCGTCCGGCTCGCCGAGATGGCCGGCACCCGGGGCAACGAGTGGCAGCGCCTGACCGCCGGCGCGTTCGTCAGCATCGTCGTACCGCTCATCGTGTTCCTGTCCCTGCAGCGCTTCTTCGTGCGAGGTCTGCTCGCCGGCAGCGTCAAGGGCTGACCCCGCGCCCGCCGCCGCCTGGCCCCTCGGGCGGCGGCGGGCGCACCGGGCACCGAGCGGGGGAAAACCGTGACGAGGATCGATGATGTGGCCCGGCTGGCCGGCGTGTCCACGGCCACCGTCTCGCGGGCGCTACGCGGACTACCGACGGTCTCGGCCGCGACCCGGCGCCGCGTACTCGCCGCCGCCGAGCAACTCGACTACGAGGTCTCACCGAGCGCGTCCCGGCTCGCCGGTGGACGGACCGGCACGGTCGCGGTGGTGGTCCCCCGGATCACCCGCTGGTTCTTCAGCACCGTCGTCGAGGCGGTCGAGGAGTATCTCCACCAGTCCGGCTACGACCTGCTGCTCTACAACCTGGGCGGCCGGGAACAGGTCCGCCAGCGGGTCCTGCGGACGGCCAACCTGCACAAGCGGGTGGACGCCATGATGCTGGTCGCCACCCCGTTGCGGCCGGCCGACCTGACCGCGCTGGCCACGCTGGAACTGCCCGGAGTCACCATCAGCTCGGGCAGCAGGGTGCCCAACTGGCCGTGCGTACGCATCGACGACGTGGCGGCCGCACGGGCCGCCACCAAGCACCTGATCGACCTCGGCCATCACCGGATCGCCCACATCTCCGGCGACCCGGACGACGAACTGGCCTTCACCACCCACCTCGACCGACGCCGGGGTTACCAGGCGGCGCTGCGCTCCGCCGGCCTGCGACCCGACCCGACCCTGGACATCGAGTCCACCTTCACCATCGACGGCGGCAACCGGGCCACCGCCGAACTGCTGGCCCGCGGCGAGCCGCCGACCGCGATCGTCGCCGCGTGCGACGAGATGGCGATGGGCGCGATGACCGCCCTGCGTGACGTCGGACTGCGGGTGCCGCAGGACGTCAGCGTGGTCGGCATCGACGACCACGACCTGGCCGGTGTGCTCGGGCTCAGCACCGTCGCCCAGCCCGCCGCCGAGCAGGGCCGGCTGGCCGCCCAGATGCTGCTCGACCCGCTCGGGGCCCGCCCCCCGGGCCCCATCGTCAGGCAACGGGGCACCGGTTGCGACGCTCCGGTGGTCCTGCCCACTCGGTTGGTGGTCCGGGACTCGACCGCACCGCCCCGGGCACACTGAAATCCACACACCGCAACACGGGAGACGACCCTGAACACCGACCCGACGCAGCAGACCCCCTCCGGTCACCCGGCCACCGGCTGGTGGACCGAGGCCGCCATCTACCAGATCTACCCCCGCTCGTTCGCCGACTCGGACGGGGACGGCATCGGTGACCTGCCCGGCATCACCGCCCGCCTTGACCACCTGGTCGAGCTGGGCGTGGACGCGGTGTGGCTCTCTCCCTTCTACCCCTCGCCGCAGGCCGATGCCGGCTACGACGTGGCCGACTACCGCGACATCGACCCGCTGTTCGGCACCCTCGCCGACGCGGACAAGCTGATCGCCGAGGCCCGGTCCCGCAACCTGCGGGTGATCGTCGACCTGGTCCCGAACCACACCTCCTCGGCGCACCGCTGGTTCCAGGCCGCGCTGCCGGCCGCGCCCGGC
Organism: Micromonospora foliorum; assembly: GCF_022229015.1. GTDB lineage: Bacteria > Actinomycetota > Actinomycetes > Mycobacteriales > Micromonosporaceae > Micromonospora > Micromonospora foliorum. The sequence goes on along the minus strand of NZ_JAKKFF010000066.1, from coordinate 622 downwards.
AGCCCGGAACGGTCCCGGTACATCTTCCGGGACGGCCGCGGTCCGGCCGGCGACCAGCCGCCGAACGACTGGCAGAGCGTCTTCGGTGGTCCCGCCTGGACTCGGACCGTCGACGCCGACGGGCAACCCGGCCAGTGGTACCTGCACCTGTTCGACACCGGGCAGCCGGACCTCAACTGGGACAACCCGGAGGTGCACGCGGAGTTCCTGGACGTGCTGCGGTTCTGGCTGGACCGCGGCGTGGACGGCTTCCGGGTCGACGTGGCGCACGGCCTCATCAAGCAGGCCGACCTGGCCGACTGGCAGGAGCCGCAGGAGATCCTCTCCGGCAACGAGATCGACAAGCCGCGTCCGCCGATGTGGGACCAGGACGGCGTGCACGAGATCTACCGGCAGTGGCGGCAGGTTCTGGACAGCTACCCCGGCGAGCGGGTGCTGGTCGCCGAGGCCTGGGTGGAGCCGGCCGAGCGGCTGGCCCGCTACGTGCGCCCGGACGAGATGCACCAGGCGTTCAACTTCGAGTACCTGCTCGCCGCGTGGACCGCACCGGCCCAGTACGCGGTGATCACCCGCTCGTTGGAGGCGACCGACTCGGTCGGCGCGCCGACCACCTGGGTGCTGT
>NZ_JAKKFF010000065.1 GCF_022229015.1 Micromonospora foliorum | reverse complement strand
CGCGGGCAAGCGCACGGCGCGGCGGTGTTGGGGACGGGTCGGGCCCCGGAGCTGGTGCTCCGGGGCCCGATCGTCGCGGGGTCGGCCGTCAGGCGGCGGGGACCTCGGCGGTGGTGCGGATCCGGTCCAGCGTCGGTGCGGAGACCGGCGACTGGGCGGTCAGGTACGCCACGAACGCGTCCAGGTCGATCTGGCCGGTGACCAGGTTCGTCCCGCCGGTGAAGGTGCTGAAACCGTCACCGCCGCCGGCCAGGAAGTTGTTCACCGTCACCCGGTAGGTGGCGGCGGTGTCAACGGCGGTGCCGCCGATGGTGAGGCTGCCCCGGACCACGCGGGTGCCGGCGCACGGGTTGGCCGCGGTGGCGCTGGTGCCGTTCAGGTCGACCACGTAGCCCAGCGTGGCCGACGGGTACAACGTGCGGCCGGTGACGAACTGCTGCTCCAGGACGCAGTAGAGCTGCGCGCCGGTCAGGTCCAGCGTCACCAGGTTGTTGGCGAACGGCTGCACCGTGAACGCCTCCCCGTAGGTGACCGGACCGGCGTCCAGGGGCGCGCGCACCCCGCCCGGGTTCATGAGGGCGGCCACCGCGCCCTGCTCGTCATCGGTGGCGGCGAGTTGGGCGTCCGCGATCAGGTTGCCGATCGGGGACTCTCCGCATGAGTTGGGCACCTGCGGCGAGCAGGTGCCGAGCAGGTTTTCCTGCGTCGTGAGGAGGGCGGTGGCGGTCACGCCGACCTGGCGGTCGGCGACCGGGCCGAGCACGGCCTTGTACCGGTCGATCAGCTCGGTCTGCCGCGGGTCCTTGGCCACGTCGCGGGTGACCACGACGTTGTTCGCGGCGGCGGACATCACGTCCCCGCTCCGACGGTCGATCTTGAGGTCGATGTCGGTGATCAGGCGACCGAACGAGCTGGCGCTGGTGACCAGCTTGCCGTTGATGTCGCAGTTGTACGCCTGGTGGGTGTGCCCGCTGACCACCACGTCAATCGACGGGTCCATCCGGTTGGTGATGTCCACGATGGGCCCGGTCATGCCGACGCAGTCGTTGATGCCGCCGGTCGACGCCTGGGCGCCGCCCTCGTGCAGCAGCACGACGATCGCCTCCACGCCCTTGCGGCGCAGCTCGCGCGCGTACCGGTTGGCGGTGTCCGCCTCGTCGGCGAAGCTGAGGCCGGCGACGCCCTGCTGGCTGACGATCTGCGGGGTGCCCTCCAGGGTCATCCCGATGAAGCCGACCTTGACGCCCTGCACCTTGTGGATCGCGTACGGCGCCATCAGCGGCTTGCCGGTGGCGGTCGTGAAGGCGTTCGCGGACAGGTACTGGAAGCCCGCACCTCGGTACGGGGTTCCGTCGGCGCAACCGTCCACCGGGTGGCAGCCGCCGTTCTGGATCCGCAGCAGCTCGGCGGCGCCCTCGTCGAACTCATGGTTGCCGACGCTGGCGTAGTCCAGCCCGGCCATGCTCAGCGCCTCGATGGTCGGCTCGTCGTGGAACGCGGCGGAGAGCAGCGGGGACGCGCCGATCAGGTCACCGGCGGCGACCGTGATGGTGTTCTTCTTCTTGGCTGCGGCACGCAGCTCGGCAAGATGGGTGGCCAGGAACTCGACGCCGCCCGCGGTCTGCCCGGCGATGGTGCCGCTGGACCCGGTCGGCGGTTCGAGGTTGCCGTGGAAGTCATTGAGGGCGAGCAGAGTGACGTCGACCGGCTTCGGCCCGGCGTCGGCCTGCTCAGGGCTGGTGGCGACCGCGCCGAAAGCGGCCACCGCGAGCGCGGTCAGGCCGACAGCGGCCCGACGCATCCCGGGTATGAACATGAATCTCCTTGTGAGAATCGGCGCGTACGGTGCCCGGCCTCTGGGTCGACCGGGCCGCCGACGGACGCCGTCGGAAGGGTCGCGGATGGCGGCGGTTGAGCACGGCCCCCGCCCCGACAGCCTCTCATCCGCACGCCGACCGGTCGACCCAGGCGACACATCGGAGCAGGGGGTACGTCGAACCCAAGATCGATCAGCGTTTGACGCGGTCTGCCGGACAGTGTCGGACCGAGGGTCTAGAAAGGACGGGACAGCCAACGAGGAGTGGGGGCGGCATCGTGAGCGGAACGACACCCGTGGCGGAGCAGGTGCGATCGGTCGACGGCACGCCCATCGCGTTCGAGCGGTCCGGGGCCGGGCCGGCGGTCATCCTGGTCGGCGGCGCGTTCAGCGATCGCAACGCGACCCGTGACCTGGGTGCGGCACTGGCACCGGATTTCACCGCCTTCAGCTATGACCGTCGGGGTCGGGGCTACAGCGGCGACACCGCACCGTACGAGGTCGGCCGCGAGATCGACGACCTGGCCGCACTGATCGCGGCGGCAGGTGGTTCCGCCGCCGTCTACGGCATCTCCTCCGGGGCCGTCCTGGCCGCCCTCGCCACCGCACAGGGCCTGCCGGTGACCACGTTGGTCATGTTCGAGCCACCGTTCCAGGTCGGCCCGCACGTGGGCGTCCGCAAGGACATCACCCCGCGGCTCATCGAGCTGATCGCCGCCGACGACCGGGACATCGCGGTGGAGACCTTCCTCCGCGACTCGGTGGGGCTGCCGGCCGAGCAGATCACCGCGATGCGGTCGCAGCCGATGTGGGGTGGGCTGACGGCGGTCGCGCACACCCTGGTGTACGACGCGATCATCACCGCCGGAGGGCGACTCCCCGCGGACCGACTGGCGGCCATCACCGCGCCGACCCTCGCACTGGACAGCACCGGCAGTCCGCAGTGGTTGCGGGACGCGAGCCGGGCTGCGGCCGACGCGGTTCCGGGCGGCCGGTCGGTCAGCCTCGACGGCGGCTACCACGACGTGCCGCCGACGACGTTGGCCCCCGCGCTGCGCGAGTTCCTGCTCGGTTGACGGCACCAGCACAGCGCCCGAGCAGCCCGCCACCCAACCAGCGCACCCCCAACTAGCACGCCACCCAACCAGCGCACCACCCGAGCAGCACACCACCCACCTAGCGGGCCGGCAGGAATCCGGCAGGTCAGCCGTTGACCAGGGCCTCGTCGACCAGGGCCGCCACGGCGTCCGGTGGCCAGGTGTCGGCCACGCCGGGCCGGACCGCCAGGTAGCTGGCAATCCGCTCGGCCGGCCAGCCGTGCGACTCGCGTAGCCCTCGGGCGATCATGCCGAGGTAGATCGGCGCGGGTGGTCGGCACCGCACGGCTGACGCCCCCTCGGGGGCGGTGAAGGTGAGCATCGGAACGCCGTCGCGGCTGCCCGGGCAGACCAGCGTCTCGTACCGTCCCGGGCCGAGTGTGGCCCGTCCGTTGGCGACGGCGGCGTCGATGGCCGCGCCGGTCGCCGGGACGAGGTCGCCCGTGTCGCCCGGCGGGCGGTACATCTCCTGTGCCGCGATGTCGGTGAACTGCTCCAGGGTGACCAGGTAGGCGCGAGCCGCGGCCTCGCCCGGCAGGTGTGGGTCGTAGAAGGCCATGCCGCCGGTCCAGGCACCGGACTCGCCGGCGAAGTAGATGCCGCCGGGCAGCGACACGGGCACCGACCGGCTCGGTGGTCGCCGGTCGCGGCAGCCCGGGTACGTCCGCTTTCCGCCGGGTGGGCAGCCGCCACCGATGTACCAGGCCAGCCGGGCGGCGTGCATGTTCGAGCCGTACGAGACGTACCAGACCAGCACGATGACGCTCTCAGAAGCCGCAGGTCTGCCCGGCGGAGTGGCTCACCTGCACGGTGTGGGTCACGCAGCCGCCGGCCTCGACCGAGTGCAGCAGGAAGGCGGTGGGCTCGTTGACCCACCCGATCTGCTCGTCGACGCTCATGGTGAGCGTGCTCTGCTTCCACGTGCTGGGTGCCACGGTGAGGACGGTGCCCGCGTACGCCGTGGTGACCGGGCGGTGCAGGTGCCCGGCGGCGACCCGTACGACGTGCCGGTGCCGGCCGATCACCTCGGCGAGCGCGGCACCGTCGGCGAGGCGGATGGAGTCCGCCGCGGGGATGCCGACCGCGACCGGCGGGTGGTGCAGGAAGATCACGGCGGGCACCTCGGGCCGTCCGGCCAACACCCCGTCGAGCCAGCCGAGCTGCTCCTCGCCGAGTTGGCCGCCGTCGCTGCCGGGGACGAGCGAGTCGAGCACCACGACGGACGCCGCCTTGTGGTCGACGTGGTAGTAGGCCGAGAAGCCGCCGCCGAGCCACGGTGTGCCCCCGAACGCGTCGAGCAGGGACTCCCGGTCGTCATGGTTGCCGGTGGCCAGGTGCACCGGCAGCGGGAACCGGCCGATCACCTCGCGCAGCGCCGCGTACTCGTCGGGCTGGCCGTGGTCGGCCAGGTCGCCGGTGATCACCACGCACTCCGGTCGGGGTCGCAACGCCAGCACCCGGCCGAGCGCTCGGTGCAACCCGGCGGCCGGTTCGGCGGCGAGCAGGCCGGTGGTCAGGTGCGGATCACTGAGCTGGGCGATGAGCATGGGCTCGCCTCCTCGGCGCCGGGATGCTCCACGCTATCGCCAGGCGCGGCGTCCCGGGGGCACACGTCCACAGGCTGCGTCCACAGCCTGTGGATAGCACGTGTGTACGAAGCTCGGCTGGGTCCCAGCCACCGTGAGTACGCTTGATCGAGCGGTTCGGCGCTGGCCGGGCCCCTCCCCTACCTGGAACGACGTGCGAGTAGATCATCAGCGAGTCATCCGCGACGTCACCGGCCGCCTGCCGATGGCGTCGAGCACGCCGGAGGCGTGTCGGTGGGCGGTCACCGCACTGTCCCGGCACACCCCGGCGACCATCTCCGTGCTGCTCGCGGCCCACGACCGCCTGCGCTGCGTCGCGGCGACCGGGGCATGGCAGGTCTTCGCCACCGTGCCGGCGCGGACCGGCATCGTCGGTCGGGTGTACGCGACCGGCGTACCCGCCGTCGTTCCGGACGTCACCCTCGACCCGGACTACCTACCGGTACGCCCGGACGTGACCGCCGAGCTGTGCGTACCGGTGCTGGATCCGACGGGTCGGGCGATCGGCGTACTCGACCTGCAGTGGAGTGAGCCGACGGACCTGGAGCCGTGGCGGGACACCGCGCAGCGGCTGGCCGACGGGCTCGGCGCGCGGGTCGCCGCCCTCGGGGGCCCACCGGCGGAGAGCCGCAGCGAGAAGCTGCTCCGGCACGCCGCCGCGCTCTCCTCCGCACCGACCGAGGGGGAGGTGATGGGGGTGGCGGCCCGGGCCGCCCGGGAGGTCTCCACCCTCTCCACCGCGCTGCTGCTGCTCGGCGGTCAGCTCGGCCCGTCCCCGGCGACGCCAAGTGACCTGGAGACCCGGATCCGTGCCGAGTTGGCCGGGGCGGGTCCGGCCGCTCTGGACCGGATGGTCGACCGGGCACACCGCTACGGCGCCGGGTACACCCTGGGCGAGCCCGGGCATCCCCCGACCGAGGACTACCGTCCGCTGACCCGGGCGGGGGTACGCACGCTGGTCGCCGTGCCGGTCGGGCCGACCGACGCGGGCGGGGTGTTGCTGGTCGCCGACGAACGCGCGCTGCGTCCGGACCCGACCACGGTCAGCCTGATGGAGTTGCTCGCCGGCCAGGCCTGGACGAGCGTGGACCGACTGCGCACGTTGGCCCGGCTGCGGGAGCAGGCCAGCTCCGACCCGCTGACCGGGTTGCGGCACACCGGCCCGTTCGGGCAGCGGATCGCGGCGGCCACCCCCGGGCGTACGGCCCTGCTGGCGATCGACGTGGACGGCTTCAAGACCGTGAACGACACGTACGGCCACCAAGCCGGCGACCGGGTGCTGGTCGGGTTGGCCCGGGCGCTGGAGGGCGCGCTGCGGCACGGCGACGAGTTGTACCGGATCGGCGGCGACGAGTTCGTCGCGGTGATCGAGGTGAGCCGCCCGGAGGAGGCGGTCCGGATCGCCGAACGGCTCACCGAGGCGGCCCGACGCATCGGCCGCACGATCAGCGTGGGTGTCGCACTCCCCCGCCCTGGCGAAACCCCCGACCGCACCCTGAAGCGGGCCGACCAGGCCCTCTACGCGGTGAAGCGCCAGGGCCGAGACGGCGTCCTGCTCTCCGCCGCCTAACCCCGCCCGCGTCCGCCGTCCGCGCCCGTCCGCGCCCGTCCGCGCCCGTCCGCGCCCGCCCGCGTCGATCATGCAGTTGTGGTGCTGCACATAACCCTCGATCGGTCGCATTTCGCCCACCACAACTCCATGATCCACGCCGCTGGTGGACAAGCCTGAGCCGGCGGGGGTGCGGGGTTAGGGGTTGCGGAGCTCTTTGGCCAGGAGTTCGGCGATCTGGGCGGTGTTGAGAGCCGCGCCCTTGCGGAGGTTGTCGCCGGTGACGAAGAAGTCGAGGGCGCGGGGGTCGTCGAGGGCGCGGCGGATCCGGCCGACCCAGGACGGGTCGGTGCCGACGGCGTCGATCGGCATCGGGAACTCCCCGGCTGCCGGGTCGTCGACCAGGATCACCCCGGGCGCGTTGCGCAGCGCCTCGCGGGCGCCCTCGGCGTCGACCTCGGTGGCGAAGACCGCGTGCACGGCGACCGAGTGGGCGGTGACCACCGGCACCCGGACGCAGGTGGCGGAGACCTTGAGGTCGGGAAGGCCGAGGATCTTCCGCGACTCGTTGCGGATCTTCATCTCTTCCGACGACCAGCCGCTGTCCGCCGGTGAGCCGGCCCAGGGCACCACGTTGAGCGCCATGGGCGCCGGGAACGGGCCCAGGTCGTCGCCGACCGCCTGGCGTACGTCGCCGGTGCGCGAGCCGAGCGCCCGATCGCCGGCGACCTTGGCGAGCTGGTCGTGCAGGATGTCGACGCCGGACTGCCCGGCTCCGGAGACCGCCTGGTAGGAGGCGAGCACCAGCTCGCGGAGGCCGTACTCGCGGTGCAGCGGCGCGACCGCGACGATCATCGCGAGGGTGGTGCAGTTGGCGTTGGCGATGATGCCCCGGGGCCGGTTGCGGACCTGCTCGGGGTTGATCTCCGGAACGACCAGCGGGACGTCGCGGTCCATCCGGAACGCGCCGGAGTTGTCGACCGCGATGGCGCCCCGGGCGACGGCGATCGGCGCCCACTCGGCGGAGACCTCGTCGGGCACGTCGAACATGGCCACCTGGACCCCGTCGAACGCCTCGGGGGTCAGCGCCTGGACGACGAGTTCCTCGCCCCGGCAGCGCACCCGACGCCCGACGGAGCGCTCGGAGGCGAGCAGCCGGATCTCACCCCAGACGTTGCGTCGCCCGGTGAGCAGCTCGCACATCACGGTGCCGACGGCACCGGTCGCTCCGACCACGGCGAGGGTGGGCAGCGCCGTCATCGGCGCTACCTACCCGTCCCCGCGTAGACCACGGCTTCGGTGTCGCCGCCCAGCTCGAACGCGTCGTGGATGGCGCGGACGGCGGCGTCGAGGTCGGTGTCCCGGCAGACCACGGAGACCCGGATCTCGGAGGTGGAGATCATCTCGATGTTGACCCCGGCCGCGCCGAGCGCGGCGAAGAAGCCGGCTGCCACACCGGGGTGCGAGCGCATGCCCGCGCCGATCAGCGAGACCTTGCCGACGTGGTCGTCGTAGAGGAGGCCCTTGAACTTGACCGGCTCCTGGATCTTGCTGAGCGCCGCCATCGCGGTGGGGCCGTCGGCCTTGGGCAGGGTGAACGAGATGTCCGTCCGGCCGGTGCCCTCGGTGGAGACGTTCTGCACGATCATGTCGATGTTGATCTCGGCGCCGGCGACGGTGTCGAAGATCCGCGCGGCGGCACCCGGCTCGTCGGGCACCCCGACGATCGTGATCTTGGCCTCGCTGCGGTCGTGCGCGACCCCGGTGATCAGTGCCTGCTCCACGGAAAGGTCCTCCATCGATCCGGTGACCATCGTGCCGGTGTTGGTCGAGTATGACGAACGGACGTGGATCGGCAACCCCGCCCGCCGGGCGTACTCCACGCTACGCAGGTGCAGCACCTTCGCGCCGCACGCCGCCAGCTCCAGCATCTCCTCGTAGGTGATGTGCCGGATGTGCCGGGCGTTGGGCACGATCCGCGGGTCGGCGGTGAAGATGCCGTCCACGTCGGTGTAGATCTCGCAGACGTCGGCGTGCAGGGCGGCGGCGAGCGCCACGGCGGTGGTGTCCGAACCACCGCGGCCCAGCGTGGTGACGTCCTTGGTGTCCTGCGAGACGCCCTGGAAGCCGGCCACGATGACCACCGACCCCTCGTCGAGCGCGCCCTTGAGCCGCCCGGGGGTGACGTCGATGATCCGTGCGCGGCCGTGCACCGAGGTGGTGATCACGCCGGCCTGCGAACCGGTGAACGAGCGGGCTTCGTACCCCAGGTTGTGGATGGCCATGGCCAGCAGGGCCATGGAGATCCGCTCCCCGGCGGTGAGCAGCATGTCCAGCTCGCGGCCCGGCGGCAGCGGGCTGACCTGGTTGGCCAGGTCGAGCAGCTCGTCGGTGGTGTCGCCCATCGCGGAGACCACCACCACCACGTCGTCGCCGGCCTTGCGGGCGGCGACGATGCGCTCGGCCACCCGCTTGATCCGCTCGGCGTTGGCGACGGAGGACCCGCCGTACTTCTGCACCACGAGTGCCACGACGGTGGACTCCCTCCCAGCGACCCTGAGCGTGCCGACGCCGCCGGAACCGGGGCCGGCGGCGCGTGTCAGACCCCATGAGGGTATCCGGCGGGTAACGACGCCGGGTCAGGTGATCCCACCATCCGGCCCGCCCGGGGCCGACCGGGCCGGTCCCGCCAGGTCGGGCGGTACGTAAGAACCCCTCGCCCGACACGCCGGGACGAGCCGGTACGCGTCGGCACCCACCAACCGCCCACACCCACCAGAATGGGCCGGTGCCCGTCCTCATCCGCTCGGCCGGCCGCGTGCTCGGGCCGCTCGTCCTCGCCCTGCCTACCCTCCTGGTCGCCTGCACCAGTGAGCAGCCTCCGACCCCACCGCCCGCCGATCCGGGGCCGGTCGAGGTGGAGGCCGCACGGGATGAGCTGGCCGCGCTGGCCGCGGCGGCTCAGGACCGTCACCTGGTGGCCCAGTACGTGTACAGCCGGGCGGGCGAACCGGATCGCACCATCGTCTTCACCAGCGCGAACGACGGCAGCTGGCGGGTCGACGTGCCGGGAGGCGCGTTGGGCGGCACCGCCGATGTCTCGATGGCCAGCACGGCCGACGGGCTGTTCCAGTGCGCCCTGCCGTCGGCCGGTCATACCGAGTCGGCGAGTTGCGTACGCCTGGGTGATCGCGACGACGCGATCCCCCGTCGGTCGGACCCCCGGGTCCAGCACCCGCTCACCGACTGGCTGGACGTGCTCACCGACCGACGTGCCCCCTTGGCGGTCGCGCCGGCCAACGCGCCCGAGGGCGTCACCGGCACCTGCTACTCGGTGGACTCCACCTCGGCGTCGCTCAACGCCCCGCTGGACGTGGGCATCTACTGCTACGACGGGGACGGCACGCCGACCGGCGTCCGGACCGGGGCCGGGACGCTGAGGCTGGCCGCCGCGCCCGGCCCGGCGCCGGCCACCGTGCAACTGGCCGGCCCGGTGGTGGTCGACCGGGAACCGCTCGACACCGCGGCGCCGCCGACCCCGGACCCGTCGGGAAGCCCCAGCGCGGGAACGCCCTGATCTTCGTCCCGTTACGGGTGCTATTGCCCACATTCAGCCACCCCACCCCGAGAGGGCGAATCACCCATACAGGACGATCCGTCGTATGGCCGACCTCACCCCGCTGCTCGCCTACCGCTGGAGTCCGCTGGCGTTCCACCCCACCGGGGAGTTGAGCGCGAGCGATGCGTCCTCCCTGTTGGAAGCGGCCCGCTGGGCACCGTCACTGGGCAACCGCCAACCCTGGCGGTTCACCCTCGGTCACCGCGACGACGAGACGTGGAAGCGGATCCTGGTCAACCTGCCCGAGCGCGACCAACGGTGGGCACACCGTGCCGCCGCGCTGCTGCTCGCCGCACACGTCGACGGCGACACCGCACCGGACGCCACGCCGCCCGACGGAGCGGCGTACGACCTGGGCCAGGCGGTCGCCCATCTCACCGTGCAGGCCACCGCGCTCGGGCTGCACGTGCGGCAGGTGCTGACCGTGGACCGCGCCGGACTCGCCGTCGACCTGCACCTGCCCCCCGACGTGCGGCCGTACGCGGTGCTCGTCGTCGGGCAACTCGGCGACCCGCTGAGCCTGCCGGCGGACCTCGTCGCCGAGGAGACCGGGTTGCGCCGCCGCCGACCGCTGGCCGAGCTCCTGCTCGGCTGACCGCTCGCCGGTCCTACTCGCCGCGGCTCGCGCGAAGAAGGACCGCCGCGGCCTCGGTGTTGCGATACAGGACGTGCCGGCCCTGCCGGGACCTGCCGACCAGGCCGGCGCCGTGCAGCGCCGCCAGGTGCTGGGAGACGTTTCCGGCCGACATCCCGGTGAGTCGGGCCAGGTCGGTGGTGGTGGTCGCCGTGTCGAGCAGGTGCAGCAGCGCGGCTCGCCCCGGGCCGATAACCCGCGCCAACGGGTCGCCGGGCGGCGGCGCGACCGCCTCCCAGAGCGTGCCGACGGCACGGACCGGGTACGCGCCGGCCGGCAGCGAATCCTCCAGCAGGTTCCACAGCACGTGCTGCTCGGTGAACACCGTCGGGTTCAGCGCCAGCCCGCGACCGCGAAGGTCGAAGTCCCGCTCGAACGTGTCGTCGCTGATCACCCGGTCGCCGTGCCAGCGCAGGCTCGGGTGGAGCTGCTCGAACAGCCGCCCGGCACCGCCCTCGGCGAGCTGAGCGGCGCGGTACGCCACGTCGGCGTCGAGCAATGCACGCATCCGTGGCCAGTCCGGGGCGATTGCCTCGTCGTACCAGACCCGCACCGCGTCGACGACCTGCGGCAGCAGCCCGCCGGGGTCGGCGAGCAGCGCCCGCCCGAACGGGCTCAGCGGTTTTTGCCAGGTGGTCGACAGCAGGTCCTGGACCACCACGTCCGGCGGCGTGGCCGCGATCTGGTCGAGCTGCTCGGCCATCTCCACGTTCGGCCGGGCCGCCGGGGTGAGGAAGTCGGGCAGCCAGCGACCCGGCACGACCAACCCCACCAGAGGTCGGACCCGGTCGGCCACCTCGGGACGCCGCAACGTCACCCGGGCCCGGTCGACCCAGGGCAGGTGCACCGCGTAGCGGACCGGGTTGGCCAACGCCCACATGCTCATGACCGTCTCGTTGACCGGTGACACGGCCAGCCGCACTCCCGCCACGTCGGCCACAGTGAACCGCAACTCGGACACGCCCACCCCCGGCAGCAGGATTCGGTCCAGCCTAAAAGACTCGACCGGGGTCAGGGGAACCCCGTTCACTCACCGACCATGGGGACCAGAGAAACCATCCGCACCGCCGTCCGAGACGTCGTACCGCCGGCCGGGCTGACCCGCGCCCTGGCCGTGCAGGCCATGGTCTACGCCGTCGGAAGCGGCCTGTTCCACGCCGGCAGCGCCGTCTTCTTCACCCGGGCGCTCGGGCTCAGCGCCGCCCAGGTCGGGTTGGGGCTGTCCATCGCGGCGGGGGTGTCGCTGCTGGGCACGGTGCCGCTGGGCGGGCTCACCGACCGGTACGGACCGCAGCGGGTCTGGGTGGTCGGGCTGGTGCTGAACGGGGCGCTCTTCGCGACGTACCCGTTCGTGGGCGGCTTCGCCGGTTTCCTCGCCGTGGTGGTGGCGCTGGCCGCCGTCGACGCCGCTGTCGGCGTGGCCCGGCAGGTCTACTCGATCAACGCGCTCCCCCCGGCCGAACGGGTCACCGCGATGGCGTACCAACGCTCGTCGCTGAACGTCGGCTTCGGGCTCGGCGCGGTGATCAGCGGCCTGGTGCTGGCGGTGGACACGATCACGGCGTACCGGGGAATGGTCTGGTTCATCTCGACTGTCTTCCTGGTGACGGCCCTGTTCGTGCGGCGACTGCCCCGGCTGCCCCAGGTGGCCCGACCGGCGGAGCCGATGAGTCGGCTCGCCGTGCTCCGGGACCGGCCGTTCATGGCGGTGTCCCTGCTCTCCGGGCTGCTCACCGCACACGGGGTGCTCTACCTGACGGTCATGCCGCTCTGGATCCTCACCCACACCGACGCCCCGAAGACGGTGATCGCCGGGCTGGTGCTGCTCAACACGATCCTGATCGTGCTGCTCCAGGTCCGCGTCAGCCGAGGCGCGGACACCGCGGCGGGCGCGGCCCGGGCCTCCCGCCGGGGCGGGCTGCTGATCGCCCTGTTCTGCCTGGTCCTGCCGATCTCCGGGGTCACCCGGGGCGTGCTCACCGTCGTGGTGCTGGTGGCTGCCGCATTGCTGCTGATCCTGGCCGAGCTGATCGAGTCGGCGGGCAGCTGGGGGCTCACCGCCACCCTGCCGCCGGCCGACCAGCGAGGTGCGTACGTGGGGGCGCTCGGACTCGGCGTGCAGGTCCAGTATCTGATCGCGCCGGCGGGGCTGACCGCGCTCGGGGTGACCACCGGCGGGTGGGGTTGGTTACCGACGGCAGCGATCTTCGTGCTGGTAGCGGTGGCTATCGTGCCCGTGGTGGCCTGGGCGCAACGGACGCCGAGGCTGGGTGCCGAGGCCGCAGCGCCGGCCATGACTCCGGTCCCATAGTCCGGACCTGTCTTTCCACCCCCCGTTCCATCACGTAGGGTGACCTGGTCATGTGGCGGGCGCTTCTCCTCCTTAGCCGCCGCGACGAGGCCTGACCGGCCGGCACCTCGTCGCGGAGTCGCATCGCGCCGTCCAGCACATCCGAACTTCCTCTCGGCACCGCCGCGCACCGTCGCCCGGCACCCGCCGACACCTTCCGATCTGCTGACGCCACATGTTCCAGGGAGCACTCTGAGATGGCTCAACCTGTCACCGACGCCGAGACCGATCCCGACGCCGAGACCGATCCAATCGCCCGGCAGCGCCCCAGCCGGATGCCGTACCACCGCTACCAGCCGTACCGGGAGCAGTTCCGGGTCGAGCTGCCGGACCGCACCTGGCCCACCCGCACCGTCGAGGCCGCCCCCCGCTGGTGCGCCGTGGATCTCCGCGACGGCAACCAGGCCCTGATCGACCCGATGTCGCCGGAGCGCAAGCGCCGGATGTTCCAGCTGCTGGTCCAGATGGGCTACAAGGAGATCGAGGTCGGCTTCCCGTCGGCCAGCCAGACCGACTTCGACTTCGTCCGGCAGCTCATCGACGACGACATGATCCCGGACGACGTCACCATCCAGGTGCTCACGCAGTGCCGGGAGCACCTGATCGACCGGACGTTCGAGTCGCTGCGCGGCGCGAAGCGGGCCATCGTGCACTTCTACAACTCGACCTCCACCCTCCAACGGCGGGTGGTCTTCGGTCTGGACAAGGACGGCATCGCCGACATCGCCACCACCGGCGCGCGGCTCTGCCAGAAGTACGCGGAGATCCACACCCCGGACACGGAGATCTTCTACGAGTACTCGCCAGAGTCCTACACGGGCACCGAGCTGGAGTACGCGCTGGAGGTCTGCTCCCGGGTGATCGACGTGATCGACCCGACCCCCGACCGGCCGCTGATCATCAACCTGCCGGCCACCGTCGAGATGGCCACCCCCAACGTGTACGCCGACTCGATCGAGTGGATGCACCGGCACCTGCCGCGCCGGGACAGCGTGGTGCTGAGCCTGCACCCGCACAACGACCGGGGCACCGGCGTGGCCGCCGCCGAGCTGGGCCTGCTCGCCGGTGCCGACCGCATCGAGGGCTGCCTGTTCGGCAACGGTGAGCGCACCGGCAACGTCGACCTGGTGACGCTGGGGCTCAACATCTTCTCCCAGGGCATCGACCCGATGATCGACTTCTCGAACATCGACGAGATCCGGCGAGCCGTCGAGTACTGCAACCAGCTGCCGGTGCACGAGCGCCACCCGTACGCGGGCGACCTGGTCTACACCGCCTTCTCCGGCTCGCACCAGGACGCCATCAAGAAGGGCTTCGACGCCCTCACCGCCGACGCGAAGGCGGCCGGCGTACCGGTGGACGAGCACACCTGGGCGGTGCCGTACCTGCCGATCGACCCGAAGGACCTGGGCCGCACCTACGAGGCGGTCATCCGGGTCAACTCGCAGTCCGGCAAGGGCGGCGTCGCGTACATCATGAAGAGCGAGCACCAGCTGGACCTGCCGCGCCGGCTCCAGATCGAGTTCTCCGGGGTCGTGCAGCAGGTCACCGATCACGACGGCGGCGAGGTCGACCCGGCCGCCATGTGGGAGATCTTCGCGACGCACTACCTGCTCGACCACCAGCCCGACCCGGCGGTCCGGCTGGCCGGCTACACGATCGGCACGGCCGACGGCAAGGTCGAGATCGAGGCCCAGGTCGGTGTGGGCGGCGAGCAGCGGTCCCTGGCCGCGGTCGGCAACGGCCCGATCGACGCGTACGTCAACGCGCTCCAGTCGGTCGGGGTGGGCGTACGGGTGCTCGACTACCACGAGCACGCGCTCTCCTCCGGTGGTGACGCGCAGGCCGCCGCGTACGTGGAGTGCGAGGTGGACGGGAAGACGGTCTGGGGTGTCGGCACCGACGCCAACATCGTCACCGCGTCGATCAAGGCGGTCACCAGCGCCGTCAACCGCGCCCGCCGCTGACCTGAGCGCGACACCCCCGAGGTGGATCCCTACTTCGGGGGTGTCGCGGCGGGCAGCGAGTGGCAGGGCTGGGACGGCGGGGCTTCCCGGGGCGGTCGGTGGACCAGCACGAGGGCCAGCACCGCGCCGGCCAGGAGCAGCCCGGCACACCACTCCATCGCGCCCCGGAACGCGTCGGTCAGTTCGGCCTTCTGCTCGTACCCGCCGCCGGAGAGCCCGACCAGCAGCGGCAGCGCCGCCACCGCGAGCAGGCCGCCGGCCCGGGACGCGGCGTTGTTGAACCCGCTGGCCACCCCGGAGAACCGGTCCTGCACGGCGGCCAGCACCGACGCGGTCAGCGGTGCCACCACCAGGGTGAGCCCGATGCCGAAGAGCAGCACCCCGGGCAGCACGTCCCGCCAGTACGACGCGCCCGGTCCGACGCCGCGCAGCAGCAGCAGGCCGACCGCGGCGACCACCGGGCCGATGGCGAGCGGCAGCCGGGGGCCGATCCGCGCCGACAGCGCGCCGGCCCGGGCGGACCCGACCAACAGCAGCAGGGTCATCGGCAGCAGCGCGATGCCGGTGCGGAAGGCCGACCACCCGACGACGTTCTGCAGGTAGACGGCGAAGAAGAAGGTGAAGCCGCCGAGTGCCGCGTAGACGACAACGGTGAAGAGGTTCAGCACCGAGAAGAGTCGGCTGCCGAACAGCCCGGTGGGCAGCATCGCGGCGTCGCCGCGCCGCCGTTCCAGCAGGACGAAGGCCACCGCGGAGAGCACCCCGACCGCCGCCGCGATCAGCACCTCGGCGGAGTCGAACCCGCGGGCCGGCGCGTCGATCAGGGCGTAGGTGACGCCGGCCAGCGCGAGCGCTCCAAGCAGGGCTCCGGCGACGTCGAACCGCCGCCGGGTCCGACCCCGCCCTTCGGTGCGGGAGGCGCTCTCGTCCCGGCTCTCCGGCACCCAGCGCAGGGCGGCCAGCAGCACCAGCAGGGCGATCGGCAGGTTGAGGAAGAAGATCCAGCGCCAGGAGAGCGCGTCGATCAGCCAGCCCCCGATGAACGGTCCCAGCGCGGTGGACACTCCGGACAGCCCGGCCCAGGCGCCGATCGCCCGGCCCCGGTCGTCGGGATGGAAGCTCGCCTGGAGCACCGACAGCGACCCGGGCGTGAGCAGCGCACCACCGGCGCCCTGGAGGAACCGGGCCCCGATCAGCCATCCGGTGCCCTGGGCCAGCCCGCACAGCACGGAGGCGGCGGTGAACCAGACCACGCCGACGAGGAAGACGCGTCGTCGGCCGAAGCGGTCCCCGAGTGCGCCGCCGAGCAGCACGAACGCCGCCAGCATCAGCAGATAGCCGTTGATGGTCCACTGGAGATCGGCCACGTTCGCGCCGAGGTCCTGCCCGAGCTTCGGCAGCGCCACGTTGACGACGGTGCTGTCGAGGAAGACCATGCCAGAGGCGAGTACGGCGGCGAGCAGCGTGCCTCGGCCGGCGGTGGTTCCCATCCGGAGGGGGGACGCCGGTACGGGTGCGGTCATCCCACCAATCTGCCTTGCATCATGTGGGAGACGCCACGAAACGCCGAAACCGTGCCCGGGTACTGTGCGCAATCGCCGGGAGCCCCCAAGCTGGAGAGGTGTCGTCTGTGCGTACCAGATCAGGACCGCGAGCGGCGGTGGCCGCGCTTGCCGCGGCGCTGGCGCTCGGCGTGGCCGGTTGCGTCCCGCAGGATGAGCCGACCGCACCGCCGCCGAGCGACGGCGGCAACGCCGCGGAGCAGCTGAGCCAGCTCACCGTCGCTACCGCCGGCTCGATGAAGGGTTACAGCCGGGAGCGTTTCCCGCACTGGCGGGACACCGGCAAGAACTGCGATGTCCGGGACAGCATCCTCCAGCGCGACGGCAAGGACGTGAAGCTCTCCGGCTGCAACGTGGTCGGTGGGCGCTGGGAGAGCGTGTACGACGGTCGCAGCTTCTCGGATCCCTCCGACGTGGACATCGACCACATGGTGCCGTTGGCCAACGCGTGGCGCTCGGGTGCCGACGAGTGGGACAACGCGAAGCGCGGCGATTTCGCCAACGACACCACCCGTCCGCAGCTCTTCGCGGTTTCGGCCTCGTCGAACCGGGCAAAGGGTGACCAGGACCCGTCCCAGTGGAAGCCGGCCAACCGGTCTTACTGGTGCAAATACGCCCAGGACTGGGTGACGGTCAAGCACTACTGGCGGCTGACGGTGACCACCGCCGAGAAGGCCGCCCTGACCGACATGTTGGAGGGTTGTTCAGTGGGGAGCGATTCGTGACCGCAGCCGAGGAGAGCGGCCCGTCCGCCGCCGGCATGACCGCGGACGGCACCGCGGAAACCCCCGCCGCCGTGCCCGGCGCCGGCATGGTCGCGGATTCGGGCGGCGCGGCCGGCCCGCAGAGCCGCACCACCGACATCGTGCCCGGCCCCGGCGGTGTGATGACCGACGAGGTCGGCGTCGTCACCGGTGACCTGACGCTGCGCACCGAGTACGCCGACGGCAAGGTCACCCTGCGGGTGCAGTACAAGGACGCGGACGAGTGGTACGCGGTGACCGGCGCGTCGGTCGCGCTGGCCGACCCGGCCGGGCTGGACGCGGTGCACGGCGTCGCGGTGGGGCTGCTGAACCGCCCCGAGGGCTGACGAGCGCCGGCACCGCGTCCAGTCTCAGACGTACGAGCCGGGCTCGGTGGGCGCGGAGACCACGCCCGGCGCGTCCCCCTCGCCCTCGGGTCGGACGATCTGCGCGCTGACCCCGTGCGGGCGCAACTCGCCGCTGGCGATCTGCTCGGCGAAGTGGCAGGCCACCCGGCTGACGCCGATGTCCCGCAGCACCGGTCGCTCGTCGGCGCAGCGGGTGGGCTGCGCCCACGGGCAGCGGGTGTGGAAGCGGCAGCCCGACGGCGGGTTGGCCGGCGACGGCAGGTCACCGGCGAGCAGGATCCGCTCCCGGCGGTCCTCGACATCCGGGTCCGGCACCGGCACCGCGGACATCAGCGCCCGCGTGTACGGGTGCAGCGGCTCGGTGTAGAGCCGGTCGCTCGGCGCCTCCTCGACCAGCGCCCCCAGGTACATGACGCCGACCGTGTCGGAGATGTGCCGGACCACCGCGAGGTCGTGCGCGATCACCAGATAGGTCAACCCCAGGCTGTCCTGGAGTTCGTCCAACAGGTTGACCACCTGCGCCTGGATCGACACGTCGAGCGCCGAGACCGGCTCGTCGGCGACGATCAGCTCCGGCCCGAGCACCAGCGCGCGAGCGATGCCGATGCGCTGCCGCTGCCCGCCGGAGAACTCGTGCGGGTAGCGGGACAGCGCCCAGCGCGGCAGCCCGACCGCGTCCAACGTCTCGCCGATGATCCGCCGACGGTCGGTGCGGTCGGTGCCGATCCCGTGGGTCTGCAGGCCCTCGGTCAGGATCGACTCGACGTTCTGCCGGGGGTCGAGGCTGGACATCGGATCCTGGAAGATCATCTGCATCCGGCGACGCATGCTGCGCAGCTTGCCGGAGGGCAGCGTGGTCAGCTCGACGCCGTCGAAGCTGACCTCGCCGGCGGTCGGCGGGGTGAGCTGGAGCAGCGCCCGGCCCAACGTGGACTTGCCGCAGCCGGACTCACCCACCAGGCCGTACGTCTTGCCCCGCGCGATGCTCAGGTCGACCCCGTCGACGGCCTTCACCTGGCCGACCACCCGGTCGAAGAGCACCCCCCGCTTGATCGGGAAGTGCACCTTCAGGTCGCGCACCTCGACGAGGATGTCGTTCTCGCTCACGCTCGTTCCTCCTCGCGCGGGGCGGGCACCATGCCCGGCAGCGGCTCCGGGTTGACGCACCGGTAGCTCCGTCCGTCGTGCGCGTGCACCAGCTCAGGCGGCTCACCCACACACTCGTCGACCCGTCGGGCGCACCGCGGGGCGAAGGCGCAACCGTCCGGCCACGGCAGCAGGTCGCGGACCGAGCCGGGAATCGGGTTGAGCTTCTCGCCCCGCCCGGCGTCCAGGCGAGGCACCGAGCCGAGCAGACCCACGGTGTACGGGTGACGCGGCTGGCGGAACAGCGGACGACGGCGGGCCGTCTCCACCACCCGGCCGCCGTAGAGCACGTTGACCGTGTCGCACATGCCGGCCACCACGCCCAGATCGTGCGTGATCATCAGCAGCGCGGTGCCGGAGTCCCGGACCAGTTCCTTGAGCAGCTCCAGGATCTGGGCCTGGATGGTGACGTCCAGCGCGGTGGTCGGCTCGTCGGCGATCAGCAGCCGAGGCTGGCAGGCCACCGCCATCGCGATGAGCGCACGCTGGCGCATCCCACCGGAGAGCTGGTGCGGGTACTCCTTGAGCCGCCGCTTCGGGTCGGGGATGCCGACCCGGTCCAGCAGCGCCGCCGCCTCCTTCGCCGCGGCCTCGCCCTTCATCCCCCGGTGCCTGGTGAGCACCTCGGTCACCTGCAAGCCGATCGGGATCACCGGGTTCAGCGAGGAGAGCGGGTCCTGGAAGATCATCGCGATGTCCCGACCCCGGATGTCCCGCCGCGACCGGTCGTCGAGCTGGAGCAGGTCGGTGCCGTCGAAGACGGCCTTGCCGCCGACCCGCAGGCCGGGCTGCTTGGGCAGCAGACCCATGATCGCGAGCGAGGTGACGCTCTTGCCGCAACCGGACTCGCCGACCAGGCCGACCACCTCACCGGCGTCGACCGAGAAGGACACCCCGTCGACCGCGTGCACGGCGCGCTGGCCGCGGCGGGCGAACGTCACGGCGAGATCTTCAACTTCGAGCAGTGCCATTGCGGGCCTACTTCCGCAGCTTCGGGTCGAGGGCCTCGCGCATCGCCTCACCCAGCAGGGTGAAGCCGAGCGCGGTGATGATGATCGCGACCGCCGGGTAGATCGCCAGCGACGGCCGGATGCCGAGGTACTGCTGCGCGTCGGCGAGCATGACGCCCCACTCCGGTACGGCCGTGTCCGGGTTACCGAGGCCGAGGAAGGAGAGCGCCGCGGCCTCGATGATCGCGGTGGCCAGGGTCAGCGTGGCCTGCACGATCACCGGGGCGAGCGAGTTGGGCACCACGTGGGTCAGCGCGATCTTCGACTTCTTCACGCCGAGCGAGGTCGCCGCCAGCACGTAGTCGCTGTTGGCCTGGGAGATCATCGAGCCGCGCAGCAGCCGGGCGAACACCGGCACCGAGACCACACCGACCGCGATCATCACAGTGGTCAGGCTGGCCCCGAGCAGGGCGGCGATGCTCACCGCCAGCAGCAGGCTCGGCATCGCCAGCAGCATGTCGATGAAGCGCATCAGAGTGGTGTCGATCCACCGCCCCCACCGGCCACCGAGACCGGCCGCGGCGCCGGAGACGCCACCGATCAGCGCGCCGATCGCCAGACCGATCAGGGTGGAGACCACACCGACCAGCAGGGTCTGGCGGGCACCCACGATCATCCGGCTGAACTCGTCACGGCCCTGGTGGTCGTAACCGAACCAGTGGTCACCGGTCGGGCCGGGAATGACACCCGGCTTGATCAGCCCTTCCCGGATGCCGATCGTGTCCGTCGCGGCGTACGGCACGAGGAACGGGCCGACCACCGCGACCAGCACGAAGAGCGCCAGGATGACGGCGCCGACGATCGCTGCCGGGTTACCGCGCAGCCGGCGGAACGCCTCCTGCCAGAGGCTGACGCCCCGCTCGTCGTCACGGGCGGCCAGTTCGGAGAGCCGGTCGATCTTTTCGCGCTTCTTGCCCGGGCTGAGTGTCATCGCACCCTCACCCTCGGGTCGATGAAGCTGTAGGAGAGATCGACCAGAAGGTTCACCAGCACGTACACCACCGCGATGATCAGGATGAAGCCCATCAGCACCGGATAGTCGCGTTGGCCGATGGCCTCGGCGACGAACGCTCCGATGCCACTGAAGGCGAAGACGGTCTCGGTCAGCACCGCGCCGGAGAGCAGGCCACCCGCGAGCAGACCGATCGAGGTGGCCACCGGCAGCATGGCGTTGCGCAGGACGTGCCGGCGACGAACCGTCTGCTCGGTCAGGCCCTTCGCCTCGGCGGTCCGTACGAAGTCCTCGTTCAGCACCTCCAGCACGCTCGCCCGGGTGATCCGGACGATGATCGCCAGCGGAATGCTGGCCAGCGCGATGCTGGGCAACACCAGATGCCAGAGGGCGTCGGCGGCGGCGTCCCACTCACGGGTCATCAACCCGTCCAGGACGAAGAAGTTGGTGACCCGGGTCGCTCCGAGGGTCGGGTCCTGCCGGCCGCTGGACGGGAACCAGTGCAGGTTCTCCGAGAAGATCGCTTTGAGCACGTAGCCCAGGAAGAAGACCGGGATGCAGATGCCGATCAGCGAGCCGCCCACGGACGCGTGGTCCAGGAAACGGCCGCGACGACGGGCGGCCAGGTAGCCCAACGGGATGCCGACACCGATCGCGATGATCATCGCGGTGATGGTCAGCTCGACGGTGCCGGGGAAGCGCTCGATGAACTCCGTGGTGACCGCCCGCTTGGTGGAGGTCGAGGTGCCCAGGTCGAGCTTGATCAGCCGCCGTACGAAACGGCCGTACTGCACCAGGATGGGCTCGTCGAGCCCCATGTTGCGGCGGATGGCGGCACGCATCTCGGGCGTGCCGCGCTCGCCGAGGATGGCGGTCTCGGGGCCACCGGGGAGTCGGCGGAGCCAGATGAAGAGCAGGAGGGAGAGCCCGAACAGCGTGGGTATCAGCTGAAGCAGGCGCCTGACGATGAACCGGAACACGGCGGCCTCGAAGGGGTGCGGAGGGTTGCGGGCGGGCGCTGTGCGACAGCGCCCGCCCGCGTTCCTTGCTGCGTCAGATCAGGACTTACTTGAACTCGGCGGTCGCGTACCGCTCGTCGGTGAGCGGGCTGGCCTTGACGCCGGTCACGTCCTTGCCGAACACGATCGCCGGCGGCGAGTGCGAGATCGGCACACCGGGCAGGAAGTCCATCACGGACTTGTTCAGGGCCTTGTACTTCTCGGTCCGGGCCGCGATGTCGGCGGTGCCGTCCGCGTCCTTGAACTGGTCGAACAGGGCCTTGTTGTTGAAGCCCCACTCGTCCTTCGGCCGGTCGAAGAAGGTGCCGATGAAGTTGTAGGCGTCGCCGTAGTCACCGGTCCAGCCCAGGAAGTGGATGTCGTGCTTGCTACCCGAGGTGGTGGCGTTCAGGTAGTCCGGGCTCCACTTCAGCGGGATCGCCTCGACGGTGATGCCAACGGCCTTCAGGTCCGCCGAGAGCAACTCGAAGATGTCCTTCGGGTTCGGCATGTACGGCCGGGTGACCTCGGTCGGGTAGTGGAACTTCAGCGTCAGGTTCGACGCGCCGGCCTCGGCCAGCAGCGCCTTCGCCTTGGCCGGGTCGTAGGTGTACTTCGTGACGTCACCGTTCCAGCCCTCGACGGTGTCCGGCATGAAGTTGTCGGCGACCTTGGCGCCCGGCGGCAGCTTGGAGGTGACCAGCTGCTGACGGTTCAGGGCGTACGCGATGGCCTGCCGGACCCGGAGGTCGGCGAGCTTCGGGTTGCCCTTCTGGTTGATCGCCAGGTAGAGCACGTTGAACGCCGGACGGGTGAGGACGTTGAAGCCCTCGCTCTTCAGCGGGTCGACGTCGGCCGGGCCGACCAGGTCGTAGCCCTGGATGTCACCGGAGCGCAGCGCCTGCTTGCGGGCGTTCTCGTCCGAGATCGTCTTGAAGATGAGGGTCTTCAGCTTGGCCTTGGTGCCCGAGTAGTCCTCGTTGCGCTCCAGGGTCAGCGTCTTGTTCGCGACGTCCCAGGCCTTGAACTTGAACGGGCCGGTGCCGGTCGGGTGCGCCGTCGCGTACGCCGGGTACTTGATGTCCTCGGCGGTGCCCGCGACGTTGCTCGCGTCGAACTCCTGCAGCGCCTTCGGGCTGTGGATGGAGAACGAGGGGAGCATCAGCGCGGCCGGGATCTTGCTGGAGACCCGCGTGAAGGCCAGGTCCACAGTGGTGGCGTCCTTGGCGGCGCAGGACTTGAAGAGGCTCGGCGGGAGATCGGCGTTCTCGTTCTTGGCGAAGCCGCCCATGACGTCCTGCCAGTACGCGGTCACGTCCGGGCTCTGCATGAGGCCCTTGGCGTTGTACCAGCGGTTGAAGTTGGCGCAGACGGCCTCGGCGTTGAAGTCGGTGCCGTCGTGGAACTTCACGCCCGAGCGGAGCTTGAAGGTCCAGGTGGTGCCGGCGGCGTCCGGGGTCCAGGACTCGGCCAGGCCGGGGGTGACCTTCGTGCCACCCTCCTCCGGTCGGACCAGGGTCTCGAAGACCTGACGCGCCACACGCAGCGACTCACCGTCGCTGGCGAAGCTCGGGTCGAGCACCTTCGGGTCTCCGGCGACGCCGAAGACGAGGGTGTCCTTCTTGCTACCACCGGATTTGTCGTCGCGGTTGCTCTCGGCGCAGCCTGCTACCGCGAGGGCCGCGACCGCGATGGCCGCGATCGCGACCTTCGGCCTGGGTGCACGCATGTGTGCTTCACCTCGTCCTTGGGGGTACGGACAACGTGGTGACAGGGGTCACCGATGGCGGTGACCATAGCTCCCGAGGCGTCCACCCGGAAACCGGTGAGTGGACGGTTGGTATCGGATCGTGCCTAAACCGCCGCTTGACATTCGATTCGTAGGTCAACAGCGGCAAAAACCGATCAATCAGCACCCGCGATGCCAAACTGTTACGTCGAACAGCCCCGATGAGGGCACAGGTGTCAGATCATTTCCGGGCAGAGACGCAGCGGCGGCCGGCACCCGTGTGGGCGCCGGCCACCGGCCGTACATCAGGGGATCAGACCGCGCGGCGCCCCTCGAAGGCCCGACCGAGGGTGATCTCGTCGGCGTACTCCAGATCGCCGCCGACCGGCAGCCCGCTGGCCAGCCGGGTCACCGAGATGCCCATCGGCTTCACCATCAACGCCAGGTAGGTGGCGGTCGCCTCGCCCTCGGTGTTCGGATCCGTGGCCAGGATCAACTCCCGCACCCCACCGCCACCGAGCCGGATCATCAGCTCCCGGATGCGAAGGTTGTCCGGGCCGATCCCCTCCAGCGGATTGATCGCCCCACCGAGCACGTGGTAGCGACCGCGGAACTCACCCGTCCGCTCGATGGCCACCACGTCCTTGGGCTCCTCCACCACGCACAGCACCTCCTCGGTGCGGCGCGGGTCGCGGCAGATCCGGCACTGCTCGGACTCGGCCACGTTGTAGCAGGTCGTGCAGAACCGCACCAACTCCTTGACCTTGCGCAGCGCGCCGGCCAGCCGGTTGACGTCGGCCGGATCCGCCGACAGGACGTGGAACGCGATCCGCTGAGCGCTCTTCGGACCCACGCCCGGCAGTCGACCCAGCTCGTCGATCAGATCCTGGATGGCACCTTCGTACATCTGCCGGCTCAGAAACCGGGCAGGCCGAGGCCGCCCATGCCGCCGGCGACCGGGCCCATCTTGCTCTCGGTCAGCTCCCGGGCCGCCTCGGCGGCGTTGTGCACGGCCGCGACGACCAGATCCTCCAGCGTCTCCACGTCGTCCGGGTCGACGGCCTTCGGGTCGATCTTGATGGCCTTGAGCTCACCGGAACCGGAGACGGTCGCGGTGACCAGACCACCACCGGCGGTGCCGGCCAGCTCGGCCTCGGCCAGCTCGGCCTGGGCGGCGGCGATCTGCTGCTGCATCTTTTGCGCCTGCTTCAGCATCTGCTGCATGTTCGGCTGTCCACCTGGGCGCACGGGATGGCTCCTTCTCGCACTCGTCTGCTCGACCGCCGCTCAGCCTATCCGCTGGGACCGACCTCGCCCCGCCCGGTGCGTCCGCCCACGCCGAGCCTCCCGGTACGGCTACCACTACCCCGAACCCGCCATCTGGGGGTAGTGCGCCCGGACCCGTCGCACTGGTCTGCTCGTGGCATGAACCTCAACCGCACCGGCCGGGTCGGCGCGCTGTGCTGGCTCGCGGCCGCACCCCTCTTCCTCGTCGCCAGCCTGGTCACCGGGCTGCGGTGGCGCGAGCCCACCTACAGCTGGGCCACCCACAACATCAGCGACCTCGGCAACGCCCACTGCGGCATCTGGGACACCACCCGCCCCCGCTACGTCTGCTCGCCCTGGCACCCACTGATGAACACCGCGACGCTGGCCACCGCCGTACTGCTCGCCGTCGGGCTCCTGCTGACCTGGCGAATCCTCGGCCGCGGCCCGGTGGTGCGCTCGGCCCAGACACTCCTGCTGCTGGCCGCCGGCGGATACGCCCTCGCGGCCCTCTACCCGGCCGACGTCGACGAGAACCTGCACGTCCTCGGCGCATTCCTGATCATGGGGATGGGCAACGTCGGCCTGCTCCTCGCCGGCTTCGCGCCCGGCAGCACGACGCTCGGCCGGTGGCGGCGGCTCACCCTCACCGCCGGGCTCATCGCGCTGGCCGGGACGACGCTGTTCGCCGCCCAACAGGGTCTAGCTATCGGGGTAGGCGGCATGGAACGAGTAGCCGTCCTGCCCTTCCCCCTCTGGGCCTGCTGCCTCGGCGTCCTACTAGCCGAGCCGTCCACCGCCCCCGCCCTCGCCCGCGTCGATCATGGGATTGTGGTGCCGGAATAGGTCAGCGACGGGCGTTTTGTCACCCACCACAACTCCATGATCGACGGGGCAGGGGGTCGGGGGTTAGCGGGCGTCGACTTCGTTGATCTTTTCGGCGCCGAAGGTCTCCCGGAGCAGTCGTACCGCCTGCTCCTCGCTGGACTCCCGCGCGGTCTTCTCGTCGATGATCTCGTCCAACGGCTCGTCGCCCGGGTCGAACCCCTCAAGGGCCGGGGCCGGGGCCGCGCCACCGGAACGGCCGCCGGCCCGCGCCGGGCCGTCGTAGTCCGGGTCGTAGGGCGGCTCGCCGGCCCATTCGGCGTCCGCGACTGGCCGGGCTGCCGCTCCGGTACG
>NZ_JAKKFF010000064.1 GCF_022229015.1 Micromonospora foliorum | reverse complement strand
CGACGACTCGGGGTCGGGCTGGGTCGGCCCGGTCGGTGGGGGTGACGGCCCGACCGGCGGCGGTGGGCCACTGGGCGCGGTGCACCCCCGTCCGATCGGTGGCCCGCCCTCGAACGCACCGGCGAAGGTCACCCAACCGGCGTCGGAGCCCCCGGGTGACCGCCGGGGGGACGCCGACGAACCGGCCGGACCGACCGCGAGCGGGTCGACGCCGGACCCCGCGCCGACGGTGCCCGTACCGCCCCGGCAGGTCTCCCGGTCATCGACCGAGGTTGCCGCGCCCTGAGCGCCGGGCCTCGCCCCGATGGCCCGGAGGTGTCACAGCCGGGGTGCGGCCTGCGGGTACCCGCCCGGGAGGTGTTACCGTCGAATCCCGTGGATCGCGTGATCACTTTGCTGATCAAGCACGGCGGTCTGCATGACCGCGACAGACGACACGGGAGCAGGCCTTGGCCCCATCAGCACGGACGACCAGGCACATTTTCGTCACCGGGGGCGTTGCCTCCTCGCTGGGTAAGGGCCTCACCGCCTCCAGCCTCGGCAACCTGCTGACCGCGCGCGGGCTGCGCGTGGTGATGCAGAAGCTCGACCCCTACCTGAACGTCGACCCGGGGACGATGAACCCGTTCCAGCACGGTGAGGTCTTCGTCACCGAGGACGGCGCCGAGACCGACCTCGACGTCGGGCACTACGAGCGGTTCCTCGACCGGGCGCTGTCCGGCAAGGCGAACGTCACCACCGGCCAGATCTACTCCGACGTGATCGCCAAGGAGCGCCGGGGGGAATACCTGGGCGACACCGTCCAGGTCATCCCGCACATCACCAACGAGATCAAGTCGCGGATCCTGGCGATGGCCGATCCGGACGAGGACGGCCAGCTCCCCGACGTGGTGATCACCGAGGTCGGTGGCACGGTCGGCGACATCGAGTCGCTGCCGTTCCTGGAGGCGATCCGTCAGGTCCGCCACGACCTGGGCCGCGACAACTGCTTCTACCTGCACGTCTCGCTGGTGCCGTACCTGGCGCCGTCGGGTGAGCTGAAGACCAAGCCGACCCAGCACTCGGTGGCGCAGCTGCGCAACATCGGTATCCAGCCGGACGCGATCGTGCTGCGCTGCGACCGGGAGATCCCGGTCAAGCTCAAGGAGAAGCTGTCGCTCTACTGCGACGTGGACGCCGAGGCGGTCGTCGCCGCCCCGGACGCCCCGAGCATCTACGACATCCCGAAGGTGCTGCACCGGGAGGGCCTGGACGCGTACGTGGTGCGCCGGCTCGGCCTCTCCTTCCGGGACGTGGACTGGGCCAGCTGGGACGACCTGCTGGAGCGGGTGCACCGCCCCCGGCACACGGTCACCGTGGCGGTGGTCGGCAAGTACGTCGACCTGCCCGACGCGTACCTGTCGGTGAGTGAGGCGATCCGGGCGGCGGGCTTCGGCCACCGGGCCCGGGTGCAGCTGCGCTGGGTGCCCAGCGACGAGTGCGTCACCCCGGCCGGCGCCGCCGCAGCGCTGGCCGGCGTGGACGGCATCCTCATCCCCGGCGGCTTCGGCGTCCGCGGCATCGAGGGCAAGATCGGCACCGCCCGGTACGCCCGCGAGGCCGGCATCCCGCTGCTCGGCCTCTGCCTCGGCCTGCAGTGCATGACCATCGAGGTGGCCCGGCACCTGGCCGACCTGGACGGCGCCAACTCGTTGGAGTTCGACGAGCAGGCGGCCCACCCGGTCATCGCCACGATGGCCGACCAGGAGGACATCGTCGCCGGCCGGGGCGACCTGGGCGGCACCATGCGCCTGGGCGCGTACCCGGCGACCCTGACCGAGGGCTCCATCGTCGCCGAGGCGTACGGCAGCACCGAGATCAGCGAGCGGCACCGGCACCGGTACGAGGTGAACAACGCCTACCGGGACGCGCTGACCAAGGCGGGCCTGCACATCTCCGGCACCTCGCCGGACGGGCGGCTGGTCGAGTTCGTCGAACTGGACCGCAGCCTGCACCCGTTCTTCGTGGCCACCCAGGCGCACCCCGAGTTGAAGAGCCGCCCGACCCGTCCGCACCCGCTGTTCGCCTCGTTCGTCAAGGCCGCGGTGGCGTACTCGCAGGCCGACCAGCTGCCCGTCGACCTGGACGCGGCGGCGGAGGCCCCGACGACGCGCAAGGCCGCCCGCAACGGCGCCGCGACGAAGGCGTCGTCCACGTCATGAGCAACCTTGAGCACCGCTACGAGGTGCGCTCCCGGGAGGAGCGGTACCGGGGTCGGATCTTCGACGTGGTCACCGAGGAGGTGACCATGCCGGGCGGTGGGACCGGGCTGCGGGACCTCGTCCGGCACGTCGGGGCGGTGGCCGTGGTGGCGCTCGACGACGCCGGCCAGGTGGTGCTGATCCGGCAGTACCGGCACCCGGTCGGGCGGCACCTGTGGGAGCTGCCGGCGGGCCTGATGGACGTCTCCGGCGAGGAGTTGCCGGCGGCGGCGCTGCGGGAGCTGGCCGAGGAGGCCGACCTCACCGCCGGGCGGGTCGACGTGCTTGTCGACCTGCACAGCTCGCCGGGGTTCACCAACGAGATCGTCCGGGTGTTCCTGGCCCGGGACCTCGGCGACGTGCCGGCCGACGAGCGGCACGAGCGCCACGACGAGGAGGCCGACCTCCAGGTCGTCCGGATCGACCTGGACGAGGCGGTCGCCATGGTCCTGGCCGGTGAGATCACCAACGCGTCGGCGGTGGCCGGGCTGCTGGCCGCGGCCCGCGCCCGGGACACCGGCTTCACGCAGCTGCGCCGGGCGGACGCGCCGCTGCCGCGCTGAGCGTCGCCGCCGGTCCAGCCCGGTGGGGAGTACGCGCGAAAGGGGCCCCGCGGTCAGCCGCGGGGCCCCTTTCGCTGTCTGGCCTAGGAGTCGCGCAGCGGACGGCCCTGCGCGTCCGTGCCGCCGTTGACCAGGATGAGGATGCCGTCGACGACGCCCCAGAGGGCGCCGACACCGCAGGTCACCAGGCTCACGACGAGCTGGAGAACGGCGATCTTGGTGTGTCCGGTGTAGAACCGACCGGCACCGAAGGTGCCGAGCAGGATGCCGAGGATGCCCGCGACGATCTTGCTCTTGTCGGAGACGCCCTGGGGGTACCCCGGCTGGGGGTACCCGGGCTGGTAAGGAGGAGTGGTCATGGGCGGACACATTAGTGATCCACTCGCCGCCTGTCCGCACCGCCACCCGGCAGATGGGACGATAATGGTGAAACACTGTCCTGTCGGCTGAGGTGACGCTCGACCGCCGCATCCGGGTGGTGCCCTGACACTTCGTCAGGACACCCGCGCACCGGATGCCACTGTGCTGGCTCGCGGCGGCGCCGGGCGCGCCTAGACTGCCGCCGCGGGACCGGTGTACCGCGGTGGCAAAGGGGCCGTCGCGGCACCGAGCAGTCGGGGGAGAGCAGCCCCGAAGAGAGGTGTCTGCATCGTGAAGGTCGGAATCCCACGCGAGGTCAAGAACCACGAGTACCGCGTGGCGATCACGCCAGCGGGCGTCAACGAGTTCACCCGCAGCGGCCACCAGGTCTTCGTCGAGTCCGGCGCCGGAATTGGCTCCAGCATCACCGACGAGGAGTTCGCCGCCGCCGGCGCGAAGATCCTCGCCACCGCCGACGAGGTGTGGGAGACCGCCGAGCTGGTGCTCAAGGTCAAGGAGCCGATCGCCGAGGAGTACCACCGGATGCGCGATGGGCAGGTGCTCTTCACCTACCTGCACCTGGCCGCCTCCAAGGAGTGCACCGACGCGCTGATCGACCGCCGGGTCACGGGCATCGCGTACGAGACGGTCGAGCTGCCCGACCGGTCGCTGCCGCTGCTCGCCCCGATGTCCGAGGTGGCCGGCCGGCTCGCCCCGCAGGTGGGCGCCTTCTACATGATGCGTACCGGCGGTGGGCGCGGTGTGCTGCCCGGCGGTGTCTCCGGCGTGTACGCGGCCAAGACCGTGGTCATCGGCGCCGGCGTCTCCGGCATGAACGCCGCCGCGATCGCGCTGGGCCTGCAGTCCGAGGTGCTGCTGCTGGACAAGAACGTCGCCCGGCTGCGGCAGGCCGACGCCATCTACCGGGGCCACCTGCAGACCGTCGCCTCCAACGCGTACGAGGTCGAGCGGGCCGTGCTCGACGCCGACCTGGTCATCG
>NZ_JAKKFF010000063.1 GCF_022229015.1 Micromonospora foliorum | reverse complement strand
ACGGCGGCGGCCGAGTTGCTCGGCGCGGCTGCCGGCGCCGGGTCGCTCTGCCCACGGCGGAGCCAGAACGCGCCGGCGACGGCCACCACCACCAGCAGTACGACGGCCAGCACCGCGATCAGCGGCCCTCGACCGCGTCGGCGCGGCGCCGGATCCTCGCCGTACGGGTCGTCGGGCCGGTACGGCTGCCCGCCGTACGTCGGCGTCGGCTGGTACGAACCGCCGTAGGGCGTGCGGGGCTCGTGGAGGTAGGGCGTCTCCGTCCCGCCCCCGTAGGGCGCGCCGGGCGTGGCACCGTAGGGCGCGGTGGGTGGGCCGCCGTACGGCCCGGGTCGTCCCTGCGGTCCTGGCGGGTACGACGGGACCGTCGGCGGGTAGGGCTCCGCCGTGGGCGGGTAGGGCGGCTGCACCGGGTGACCCGGGGTCTCGTCGGGTCTCTGCCCACGCCACGGCCCCGGGTGGTTGCCCCCCGGTTGTCCGTAGTTCGTCATGCCGCCCTCCTGCACGAGTGGTGAGAGGCCGGCCACCAAAGCGCGACGCGGACTCCGAGGTCACCGTAGCGTGGTCCACTGATGAGCTCACCTTCACCGAGCGCCACAGCCCTCGCCGGCCGTCGCGCCAGCACCACGCCGACCCTGATCTGGACCGCGTTGATCGTGGTCTACCTGCTCTGGGGGTCGACCTATCTGGCCATCCGGATCGCCGTGGAGACGCTGCCTCCGTTGCTGTCGGCCGCCCTCCGGTTCGCCGTGGCCGGCTTGGTCCTGGCGGTGGTGCTGCGACTGCGTCGAGGCCCCGGCGCGCTGCGGGTCGACCGACGGCAACTCGGCTCGGCCGCGTTGGTCGGGGTGCTCCTGCTCGCCGGTGGCAACGGCCTGGTGGTGCTCGCCGAATCGGGGCCGCCGGGGGTCGCGGTGCCGTCCGGGATCGCCGCGCTGCTGGTGGCCACGGTGCCGCTGCTGGTGGTGCTGTTGCGCTCGGCCACCGGGGACCGGCCGCCGGTCTGGACGTTCGCCGGGGTCACCCTGGGCTTCGTCGGCCTCATCCTGCTGGTGCTGCCCGGCGGTAGTTCGGCCGCGGTGCCGCTGCTCGGGGCGTTGACCGTGGTGGCGGGGGCCATCTCGTGGTCGGTCGGGTCGTTCCTGTCCGGACGGATCCGGATGCCCGCCGATCCCTTCGTGGCCACGGTGTACGAGATGGTGGCCGGAGCGCTGGTGCTGGCGGTCGTCGCCGCCGGTCGGGGCGAACTGGCCGACTTCCACCCGGCGGCGGTCAGCACCCGGTCCTGGTTGGCGCTGGGGTATCTCATGGTGGCCGGCTCGCTGGTGGCCTTCACCGCGTACGTCTGGCTGCTGCACAACGCGCCCATCTCGCTGGTGTCGACGTACGCCTACGTGAACCCGGCGGTCGCGGTGGCGCTCGGCGCTCTGCTGGTGGCCGAGCCGATCACCCCGCAGGTGCTGCTCGGCGGTGCCGTCATCGTCGCCGGGGTCGCCCTGGTGGTGACGACCGAACGACCGCGTCGGGCGGGCACGGGATCACGATCGGGGTCCACGCCGGCGCGCGACCGTCGGTAACGTCCGGCCCATGTCGGCCGCCGCGCTGGTGTCGATCGCGCTGCTCGGCGCGCTGGTCGGCCTCGTCGTACCCCCGGTGTCGCGGCGCTTCGCCACGGCGGACGCCCGGCCATGGGCGCTTCCCGGGCCGCAGCCGGTCCGACGGCCCTGGGCCGACCCGATGGTGGCGGTCAGCGTCTTCGTCGGCCTTGCCGTCGCCGTGGGTGACAACCCGGCGCTGCCGGTCTTCCTGGCGGTCGCGGCGGTCGGTCTGGTGCTGGCCCGGGTCGACCTGGCCTGCCTGCGGCTGCCCGATCCGCTGGTCCTCGTCGCCGGGCTGCTGGCCCTCGGGGGTCTGACCGCCGCGGCGCAGCTGTCCGGCGCTCCCGGCCGGCTGCTCGGCGCGCTGGGAGGTGCGGCGGTCGCGGGTGCGGCGCACGTGCTGCTGGCGTTGCTGCCGGGCTCCCGGCTGGGTTTCGGGGACGTGAAGCTCGCCGCCGTCCTCGGCCTGCCGCTCGGCTGGTTGGGCCGGGACGCCCTGCTGGCCGGGCTGCTCCTGCCGCACGTGCTGCACGGCGGCCTGGTGCTCAGCCTGCTCGCCGCCCGGAAGGTGCACCGGAACACCCTGTTGCCCCTCGGCCCGGCCCTGCTGGCCGGCGCCTGGCTCGGCGTCCTCCTCACCTAACCCGCCCCCGCCCTGGCCCCCACCCCTGCTTCGTCGATCTTGCAGTTTCTGTGGTGACATAAGGTGCATCGCGCGCACAACGGCGACCGAAAGTGCAAGATCGGCGAGGCCAGGGGCCAGGGGCCAGGGGCCGGGGGCTCAGATCAGGCGGAGCTGGCGGTCCTTGGGGCGGCGGGGTTCGGCTTCGCCGAAGCGTTCGAAGAGGCCGGGGTCGATGGTGCCGAGGAACGGCGAGGGGGCGCAGTCTCGCTCGGCGCCGTGGCGGGTGCGGCGGGCGGCGTGACTGACGTACAGCCGGTCCTGGGCCCGGGTCAGGCCGACGAAGAAGAGCCGGCGCTCCTCGGCGACGGCGTCCTCGTCGGGCGTCGAGCCGGGCCAGCGCAGCGGCAACAGCCCGTCCTCGACCCCGACCAGGAAGACCACCGGGAACTCCAGACCCTTCGCGGCATGGAGGGTGAGCAGCGTGACGGCCTCCGCACGCGGGTCGAGCGCGTCCACCTCCGCGCCGGTGGCCAGCTGCGACAGGAAGGTCTCCAGGTCGTCACCGCAGCGTCGGGCCAACGGGGTCAGCAGGTCCACGGCCGAGCGGACGTCCTCGGGACGGACCGCGCTGGCCGCGCCGTCCAGGGTGGGCACGGCGAACCGATCGGCGACCACCTGACCGGCCAATCGCACCCGGGCCGCCAACGAGCCGGCCAAACCGTCGGCGTGCCGCAGCTCGCGGGCGATGGCCGCCACCCCGAGCCGATCCCGCAGCCGGTCGTGGGAACGCTTCTGCACCGGGATGTTCGCCCGGGTCAGGGCGTCCACGATCGGGGCGGCCTGCGCGTCGGTGCGGTACAGCACGGCGATGTCGGAGAACGACAGCGAGGTGGACCGGCCGTCGATGCGACCCGAGTCCAGCGAACGGTGCGACAACCCGCCGACCAGGTCGTCGACGGTGCGCACCACGAAGTCGGCCTCCTCGGCCACGGACGCCGCCGGGTACCGCCCGACCAGCGGGGCCTCCGGGTCGAGCCGCGCCGGGTCCAGTCGTCGACCCCGCACCAGCGAGGACGGTGCGATGGCCTGCACGGCGGCGGCCAGGATCGGGGCCGACGAGCGGTAGTTGCGGTTGAGCCGAACCAGTCGGGCGTCCGTGAAGTCCTCGGAGAAGCGCAGGAAGTAGCCGACGTCGGCACCCCGGAACGAGTAGATCGCCTGGTCCGGGTCGCCGATCGCGCAAAGATTGCCGTCGGCGGGGCTGAGCAGCCGCAGCAGCTCGTACTGCACCTCGTCGACGTCCTGGTACTCGTCGACGAAGATCCACCGCCAGCGGTCCCGGTACCGCTCGACCAACTTCCGGTCGGCCCGCAACAGCTCCACCGGCAGGGTCACCAGCTCGTCCAGGTCGACCAGGTCCTGCTTGCGCAGCAGCGACACGTAGGCCGCGCTGTCGTCCCCGGCCTCGGTGCGGGCCGCCGCCCGCTCGGCGTCGTCGGCGATCCGGAAGTCGACCGGAAGGCCCGCCGCGTCAGCGTTCTCCCGCAAAATGGTCAACCCCAGCGCGTGGAACGTGCCCACGGTGACGTCCTCGGCGACCGGGCCGAGCAGGCCGTCGAGGCGGTGCCGCAACTCCTCGGCGGCCCGGCGGGTGAACGTGATCGCGAGGCAGTGCTCGGGAAAGACGTTCAGCTCCGCGCACAGGTACGCGATCCGGTGGGTGAGCGTCCTGGTCTTGCCGGTGCCCGGACCGGCCACGATGAGCAGCGGGCCGCCGGGTGCGGAGGCGGCCACCCGCTGCATGGCGTCCAGTCGGTCCAGCAGGCCGGTGCCCACCTCCTCCATGCCGGAGAGCATCGGCTCGAACGGCTCGTGCGGCGACGGCGGCGACGCGATCGGCGGCGCGGGCGTCGGAGTCGGCTTACGCTTCGGCTCCGTCTTCGCCGCCGCCGGGCGCTTGGCCGCGACCCGGGGAGCCGGTTCCGTGGGTCGTCGCTGCGCCGGCACCGGTACGTCGAACAGCGTCTCCTGCGCGCCCAGCTCGGCCGGGTCGAAGAGCGTGATCACGCCGTACTCGCCGTCGTAACCGGGCACCCGGCGGACGTCGCCGCGCCGCAGCCGCCCGATGCCCTCGGCGAGCAGCTCACCACCGGCCTGGGCGATCTCGGTCAGTGGCGTCGTGGTCAGGATCTCCAGCTCGGGGCCGAGTGCGGCCAGCAGCTCGTTGAACCGCCCCTCGACCTTCTTCGACCGGGCACCCACCTTGTTGATCTCGCCGAGGATCTCGCCCAGCGGCACCAGGTGGGTGACGTCCCGGGCGTGCGGCGGCCGGTGCCCGTCCGGGCGGTCCGCCAACTCCTCGATCCGGCTGAGGACGCCCACGGTGAGGGGCTTGCCGCACTCGGGGCAGCGCCCGTCGGCGGCCCGGGTGCGCTCCGGAGACCAGCTCACCCCGCACAGCCGGTGCCCGTCCGCGTGGTACTTGCCCTCCTCCGGGAAGAACTCGATCGTTCCGGCCAGGCCGTCACCGGTACGCAGCGCCTCCCGAACGGCGAAGTAGTCCCGTTCGGCGGTCAGCACGGTCGCCTCCCGGCCGAGAGCCGGCGGTGAGTGCGCGTCCGAGTTGGACACCAACTGGTAGCCGTCCAGGCTGCCGACCCGCCAGTTCATCGCGGGGTCGGAGGAGAGCCCGGTCTCCACGGCGAAGATGTGCTCGGCCAGGTCGGCGTAGCAGTCCGCGATCGCGTCGAAGCCGGACTTCGAGCCCAGCGCGGAGAACCAGGGCGTCCAGATGTGTGCCGGCACCAGGTAGCCGTCCGGGCTGGCCTCCAGGGTGATCTCCAGCAGGTCGCGGGAGTCCAGTCCGAGGATCGGTCGGCCGTCGGAGCCGAGGTTGCCGATCCGGCCGAGCGCGGTGTTGAACCGGGCCACCGCGTCCAGATCCGGCAGGTAGATCAGGTGGTGCACCTTGCGGGTGCGGTCGTCCCGCTTGTAGATGGTGGAGATCTCCACGCTCAGCATGAAACGGACCGGGTCCGCCTCCGCCGTCTGCGCGAGCCGGGGTGGCAGCCGACGGGCGACGTCCCGTTCCGCCTCCGGGTCGAGCCGGTAGAGCCCCGGCTCGGCCGGGCGCAGCGTCTCCCGCAGGTGGTCGTACCAGGCGGGGTGGGTGAAGTCGCCGGTGCCGAGCAGGCCGATGCCCTTACGCCGGGCCCACCACGCGAGGTTCGGCAGGGTGAGGTCACGGCTGCACGCGCGCGAGTACTTCGAGTGGATGTGCAGGTCCGCGACGAATGGCGGTAGGCCACCGGGGGGTACGGCGCTGAACGGGGGCACGCCGCATCCTGTCACGCCCGCCGCGCCGGCCACCCGCCGCCACGCGCGGACGTGACCTCCGCTATGCCGAGCGCAGCTCGACCAGACTGATCTGCGGCTCCGCGCCGACCCGGACCGGCGGCCCCCAGAAACCGGCGCCGTTGGTCACGTAGACCTTGGTGCCGTCGACCTCGCCGAGCCCGCTGACCACCGGCTGCTCCAGCCCGACGGCCAGGTTGAACGGCACCATCTGCCCGCCGTGGGTGTGCCCGGACAGTTGCAGGTCGACGCCGTACCGGGCCGCCTCCTTGGCCGCCAGCGGCTGGTGCGCGAGCAGGACGACGGGCCGGCTCGGGTCGCGGTCACCGAGGGCAGCGGCGAAGTCCGGCCCGGCGGCGAGGCCGGTGCCCACCCCGGTGAGGTCGTTCACGCCAGCCAGGTCGAGCACACCGCCCCGGGCCTGGATCTCCTGCCGCCGGTTCTGCAGCACCCGCAGACCGAGCCGGTCGACCTCCTGGACCCACTCCTCCACGCCGGAGTAGTACTCGTGGTTGCCGGTGACGAAGAAGCTGCCGTAGCGGGAGCGCAGGTCGCGCAGCGGCGCGGCGGCCGAGCCGAGTTCGGCCACCGAGCCGTCGACCAGGTCACCGACGACCGCGACGATGTCCGCGTCGAGCCGGTTGATCGCGGCGACGATCCGCTCGGTGTGTGCCCGGCCGCGCAGTGGGCCGAGGTGGATGTCGGAGACGGTGGCGATGCGCAGGCCGTCCATGCTGCGGGGGAGTTTGGCGAGTGGGATCCGTACCCGGTCGAGCTGGGGCGGGCCGAGCGCCGTGCGGATGCCGTACCCGGTGATGCCGGTGGCGGTGAGGCCGGCGAAGATGGCCGCCCCTCGGGCCAGCAGCAACCGGCGGGACGGGTCGTGGTCCGGTGCGGCGACGGCGCCGGCGGCCGGCGGCTCGGTCGGCCCGGCGGCACCGACAAGCACCGGCTCGGGCGCGGCGGTGGTCGGCTCGGCGGCAACCACCCGGCGGCGCAGCACCAGCCGGGCGACAAGCATCGGCACTTCCAGCACCACCAGTACGACCAGCAGGTAGAACATCAGCGCGAGCCACAGGTAGCCCGGCCAGGCGAGCCAGTAGAGCCCGGCCTGCGTCCCGGCGAGGGTGACCGGCACGAGCAGGGCCAGCACCAGGGCGGCGATCCCGCCGATCCGTCGCCAGCGGCCCGGCGTGGTGGTGTCCCGAACGAGCCGCTTCCACAGGTAGAGGTGGATGAGACCGGTGACCAGCGCCAGGACAGCCACGAACCCCACAACCGCCATCATGTGTGCGCCTCCCTCAGCCGCCCGCGAACGGGGGCAGGACATCGATCGTGGCCCCGGCCGGTAGGGGTGCCTGACGATCATGACAGGTGACGCCGTTCACGAGGAAACTCGCCACCCGCAGCACCGCAGCGAGTCGGTCGCCGTGGCGCTGGGTCAGCTCGGCCGTGAGGTCGTCGAGTGACCGCCCGGCGGGGACGGCCTCCTCGGCGCGACCGACGGCGGCGCGGGCGCCCGCGAAGTAGCGGACGGTCAGCGGTGTCGTCCCCTCCACGTTCAACCTCCGATCGCGGACATCGGACGGCTCGGCTGGAGGAAGGTCGGGTCGTCGATGCCGTGGCCAGCGCGCTTGCCCCACATCGCGGTACGCCAGCGTCGGGCCAACTCGTCGTCGTCCACGCCGGTGCGCAGCGCGGCGCGCAGATCCGACTCCTCGGTGGCGAAGAGGCAGGCGCGGACCTGGCCGTCGGCGGTCAGCCGGGTGCGGTCGCAGTCCCCGCAGAAGGGGCGGGTAACGCTGGCGATCACCCCGACCCGGGC
This sequence comes from Micromonospora foliorum, assembly GCF_022229015.1. Classification (GTDB taxonomy): domain Bacteria; phylum Actinomycetota; class Actinomycetes; order Mycobacteriales; family Micromonosporaceae; genus Micromonospora; species Micromonospora foliorum. The sequence goes on along the minus strand of NZ_JAKKFF010000063.1, from coordinate 5,436 downwards.
GGGGCCTCCGTCGACCAGCCAGGTCTCCGCCGGTGCCGCGCCGCGCTCGGCCAGGTCGGGGCTGAGGTCGAAGGTGGTACGCAGGGACGCCAGGATCTCCTCGGCGGTGACCATGGTGTCGCGGGCCCAACCGTGCTGGGCGTCCAACGGCATCTGCTCGATGATCCGCAGCTGGTAGTCGTGATCGAGGGCGAAGCGGAGCAGCGCCGGCGCCTCGTCGTCGTTGACACCACGCATCAGCACTGAATTGATCTTCACGGGGCTGAGCCCGGCGGACGCCGCGCCGGCGAGCCCGGCCAGCACCGCGTCGAGGCGGGGGCGGCGGGTGAGCTTGGTGAACCGGGCCGGGTCCAGGGTGTCCAGTGAGACGTTCACCCGATCCAGGCCGGCCGCCCGCAACGCCGGGGCCAGCCGGTCCAAACCGATGCCGTTGGTGGTCAGCGAGACCCGGGGACGAGGTTCGAGGGCGGCGACCGCGGTCACGATGTCGACCAGCCCGGGTCGGATCAGCGGCTCACCGCCGGTGAACCGCACCTCGGTCACGCCGAGCAGCTCGACAGCCACCCGGACCAGCCGGACGATCTCCTCGTCGGTCAGCAACTCGGGGCCGGCCAGCCAGGGCAGCCCTTCCGCCGGCATGCAGTAGGTGCAGCGCAGGTTGCACTTGTCGGTGAGGGACACGCGCAGGTCCCGAGCGACGCGGCCGTACCGGTCGACGAGGACGCCGGCGGTCCCCGGGGCGACGCTCACCTGTCGACCGTAGCGCGCTCGGCCCGGCTCAGGACGGCACGGGCGGTCTGGACGACCACATCTCGGTAGCTGGCGCCGAAAAGTGCGGTGTGCACGAGCAGCAGATGCAGCTGATGCAGGGGCACCCGGTCCCGCCAGCCGTCCGGTAGCGGCCAACTCTCCTGATAGGCGGCCAGCACCCGATCCAGGTGGGGGATGCCGCCGAAGAGGGCAAGCTGGGCGAGATCCGTTTCCCGGTGCCCACCGTGCGCTGCCGGGTCGACGAGCCAAACCCGGTCGTCGGCCCCCCACAGCACGTTGCCCGGCCACAGGTCGCCGTGGATGCGCGCGGGCGACTCGTCGCCGCCGAGCCCGTCGAGGCGATCGATCACCTGCTCGACCAGAGCGGCATCGGCGCTGGTCAGCGCGCCAACGTCGACCGAGCGTCGCAGGTGGGGGGTGAGGCGCCGCTCGGCGAACCACGTCGACCAGCGCCCGCCGGTGGGGGTGTTGTCCTGTGGAAGAGCGCCGATGAAACCGGGCCAGGTCGCACCGAAGGCGGCTGCGCCCGCCCGGTGCAGCCCGGCCAACTCCCGGCCGAAGCGCTCCGCGGCCTCCGACGTCGGTTCGCCGGGCTCCACCCAGTCGAGCGCCAGCAGCTCCGGCAACACCACGATCACCTCGGGTACGGCGACCGCGCCCGCCTCCCGCAGCCAACGCAGGCCGGCGGCCTCAGCGGCGAAGAAGCCCTCCGGCGCCGGTCGGTCGGCGCCCTCCGGCCAGGACTTGGCGAAGACGGAGTGGCCGTCGTCGAGGGTGAGCCGGGCGGCGGCGCAGGTGTCTCCACCGGCCACCGGCGTCTCCCGGAGCCGCTGATGGGTCCGGAAGGTCGGGAGGTGTGCCGGATGCGCGCGCAGGTACGCCAGGTCCATCAGCGCACGGTAACCGCTCGTTACGACAGCCAGGTGTCGCCCGACGACATCGGCGCTCTTTCCGTACTCGTAGGTGTGGAATGAGCAGGGAAAACACGCTCAGTAACTGTGGATAAGCCGCGTGTCGTCCACAGGGGGTGGCAGGCCCCGGTTCCCCCGCCGCAGGCTTCCGACATGACCTCGACCGAACGCCCTCAACTCGCCGTCCGCTCACCCGCCGACCTGATCGCCGCCGTGCCGTACCTGCTCGGGTTTCATCCCACCGACAGCGTGGTCGCCGTGGCGCTGGTCGGCCGACAGATCATCTTCGCCGCCCGTGCGGACCTGCCCAACCCGGCCGAACCGGGCGGGCTGGCCGCGCACCTGGCGGGTGTGATCCGCCGGCAGGGCGCGGAGGCCGCCACCGTGGTGGGTTACGGGCAACCGGAGCGGGTCACTCCGGCCGTGGACGCGGTGCGCGACGCGCTGAACGACTTCGGGCTGCACGTGCTCGACGCGCTGCGGGTGACCGACGGTCGCTGGTGGTCCTATCTCTGCACCGAGCCCGACTGCTGCCCGCCCGAGGGTCGCCGCTATGACCCGGCCGCCAATCGGGTGACCGCCTCGGCGGTCTTCGCCGGCCAGGTCGCACTCCCCGACCGGGCCGCACTGGTGGCGCAGGTGGCACCGGTGGGCGGCCCGGCTCGGGACGCGGCCCGCGCGGCCACCGCCCGCGCCGAGGTGAGACTGACCGAGTTGGTCGAGCAGGCACCCGAGAGTGACGTGCTCGGGGCTCGGGCGCTGCGCGCCGCCGGGGTGGCGGCGGTCCGCGAGGCCCAGCGCCGGCAGCGACGTGGTGAGCGGCTCGACGACGACGAGATGGCCTGGCTGAGCGTGTTGATGACCCACCTTCCGGTCCGCGATCACGCCTGGGAACGCACCGACGGCCGGGACCGGGACATCGCCCTCTGGACCGACGTGCTGCGCCGCGCCGAGCCGGAGGTGGCCGCCGCTCCGGGTGCCCTGCTGGCGTTCGCCGCCTGGCGCGCCGGGCAGGGCGCGTTGGCGGCGGTCGCGCTCGAACGCACGCTCAGCCTGCACCCCAACTACTCGCTCGCACTGCTGCTGGACGACCTGCTCCGGCGCGGCGTGCCCCCGGCCGAGCTGGACGGCTGGCCGTCGGTCGGGATGCCCGGGGTCATCCGCCCCCGTAAACGGAGCCGACGTGGCCGCCGCTGACGAGCCGGTTCCCGGTAGCCGCCCGGCTGCCAGAGACTCCCCGGCAGCTCTATCGCAATCTTGCTATAGTCGGCTCTGGTCAGTCCTCTTTCACCCGGAGGCCGTAACCGAGATGCAAGCCATACCCGCGATCGAACAGGCGGCGATCGGACACGCCGTCGAAAAGCTGGAGAGCCTCGGCCCCAACCTGGGCTACCCGCACTCGAGCAGGATCCGAACCGCCGAAAACCTGCGGGAGCTACGTCCGCGTGGAGGGCGTAGCCGGTGGCGCGTTTTCTACACACAGGTTGGTGAGGCGTTCGTGGTCGGCGCCATCGGCCCAGAAGCCAGCGTCAGTCCGCGGAACTTCGCCCGGGCCGTCGCAGCCGCAGAGCAAAGGATCAAGGACGTGGAGGCGGAGTGATGAAACGTTCCGAGCTCAAGACCTCGCAGCAAATCATCGGCCACGCCAGGCGTCAGGACCCGGTGTTCCGGGCAGAGTGGGATCGGACAGCGTTCGCGCGCGAGGTCGCGCTTCGTATCGTGGGGTACCGCACGGCGAACCAGCTGACCCAAACCGCACTCGCTCGCAAGGTGGGGATGACCCAGTCAGTGATCGCGCGACTGGAATCAGGCGACCAACCGCCGTCGATCGCGACCCTCGTCAAGCTCTCCAAGGGCACCGGCATGGAGTTCGACGTCAAGATCTCCGGCGGTGCCGTCGAGATCGTAGCCGCATAGTCGGCGGTTCTCCTCCGGTGACGCTCTCCGTCGAAGGATGTACGCGTTACTCCTGTCCACGGCCGACGCGGCAGGGTCACCACCGCCGGAGAATGATCTCGTGGCTGTTCTCCGCGTTGGTACGACATGACCCCCGAGTTGCTGCTGTCGCTGGCCGGGCTGGCGTTGATCGACAGCACCAGCATCGGCACCCTCTTCATCCCGGTCTGGTTGCTGCTCGCCCCCGGGCCGGTCAACGCCCGGCGGATCCTGGGCTACCTCGCCACCATCGCGGCGTTCTACCTCGCGGTGGGGCTGTTGCTGGTCTGGGGCGGCAGCACATTGGGCGACGCGCTGGGCGGTGCCCTGGACAACCGGGGCGTCCTCTGGGCGCAACTCGTCCTGGGCGTGGGAATGCTGGCGCTCAGCTTCCGCTACGACGGCAAGCGGCGTCCCCGTACCGGTGGTGTGTTGCGCTGGCGGGACCGGGCCACCGCGGGAGACTCCTCGGCCCGCTGGTTGGTCGGCCTCGCGCTGCTCGCGGCGCTTGCCGAGGTGGCGACCATGCTGCCGTACCTCGGTGCGGTGGGCCTGTTGGCCACCTCGGGGGTGGGAGCGGTGAGCGTGGTCGGGCTACTCGCCGGGTACTGCCTGGTCATGGTGCTGCCGGCGGTGTTGTTGCTGGGTGCGAGGGTGGCCCGCCCGCGACTGGTCGAGCCGGTGCTGGCCCGCCTGAACACCTGGATCGTCACGAAGGCGGGCAGCGCGTTGGGCTGGGTCCTCGGCATCGCCGGTTTCCTGATCGCCCGCGACGCCGCCGCGCGGCTGTCTCTGTTCGACCTGATCGACCGGATCGGTCGCTGACCGGCCGCTCGGGTCAGGCTGGCTGCTCCACCGTGATCCGGTGCGGCCCGGTGTAGACGTTCATGGTCCGCCCGCGCAGGAAGCCGACGAGTGTCATCCCCGCCTCGTCGGCCAGTTCGGCGGCGAGGGTGCTCGGGGCGGACACCGCGGCCAGCAGCGGCAACCCGGCCATCCACGCCTTCTGGGTCAGCTCGAAGCTTGCCCGTCCGGAGACCAGCAACAGGTGCCCGGCGAGCGGCAGCCGGCGATCCCGCACGGCCCAGCCGATCACCTTGTCCACGGCGTTGTGCCGGCCCACGTCCTCCCGGAGCACCACCAGCTCACCGTCCGGGGTGAACAGCCCCGCCGCGTGCAGCCCGCCGGTCCGGTCGAAGCCGCGCTGGGCGGCGCGCAACCGGTCGGGCAGCTCGGCGAGCAGTGTGGCCGGCACGCTGAGCGGATCCGCCGCGACCGGGAAGAGCGACCGGGTGCGTACCGCGTCGATGCTGGCCTTGCCGCAGACCCCGCAGGAGCTGGTCGTGTAGAAGTTCCGGGACGGGTCGGTGGTCGGTTCCGGTACGCCGGGGGCGAGCACCACGTCCACCACGTTGTACGTGTTCGGCGTCTCCGCGCCGGCGCAGAGCTGCGCGGTCAGCACATCGTCGGTCGACCGGATCAGCCCCTCCGTCAGCAGGAACCCGATGGCCAGGTCCAGGTCGTCGCCGGGGGTACGCATGGTCACGGCCAGCGGCCGACGTCGACCGGGGCCGGCCGCGCCGACCCGGATCTCCAACGGCTCCTCCACGGCGAGCGTGTCCGGCCGGCGAACCGACCCGCGCCCGGCGGTCGCCGCGTCCAGGTCGATCCGGAGTACGCCCCGTCGATCAGTTGCCCGTCCCATCCCGCCATCCTCCACCCCGCACCGGCACACCCGCACGACCACCGACCATCGGGCACCCGCGAGCACCGGACCCACCCCACCCCACCCCCACCCCCACCCCACCCCTCACCCCCG
>NZ_JAKKFF010000062.1 GCF_022229015.1 Micromonospora foliorum | reverse complement strand
CCCGCCGGGCGACGACCCGGCCCGTGACGGCTCCACCGGTTGACGACTCGGCCGGTGGCGGCCCCGGCCGGCTGGCGGCCCCGCTGGTGACGGCCGGGCCGGTTGACGGCCCGGCCGGTGGCGGTGGGTGAAACGGCGAGTGGCCCTCCGCGCTGCCGACGCGGAGGGCCACTCTCACCGGGGGATCGGTGCTACCCGAGCGACGCTTGAGGTAGATGAGGACAGGTTAGCGCCGATCATGGCTACTCGGGAGGTCTGTCCAATTGATGCGATTTTCCGCACCGACCCTTGACCGCACCGGCAGCGCCGCCAGCAGCAGCAGGCTGAGCAGCACGTAGGTGTTCTGCACGACGAAGTCGACCGGGTCGTGAGTGCGGACCGGTCCCGCGCCCCAGGCCTGGAACGTCACCACGCCGTAGATGGTCACGGCGGTGATGCCCAGCGCGAGCCCCGCCAGCCACCGACGCCGGCGTGCCTCGTCCGGGCGGTCGGCGCTCAACGCCGAGTCGGCGAGCAGCACCACGGCGGGCACGAACCAGTAGATGTGGTGGGTCCAGGTGATTGGGCTCGCCAGGGAACCGACCAACCCGGTCAACGTCAGGCCCGTCAACGGGTCACCGGCCCGCGCCGCACGGGCAGCGCGCCACAGCCCGTAGCCGGCGACCACGGCGACCACCAGCAACCAGAGCAACCGGTCCGGTTTCTCCGGCTCGGTGAACCGGCTGAGCAGGCCGAACAGCGACTGGTTGCCGACGATGTCGGTGCGCCCCACCCGCTCGGTGGTCCACAGCTCGTGCGTCCAGAACCGCCACGAGTCACGGGGGGCGATCGCCGCCGCGAGCAGGGTCGCCGCCGCCGCGGTCGCGCTCGCCACCGCCGCGGCCCGCCACCTCCGGGTGGCCAGCAGGTACACGATGAAGATGCCGGGAAAGAGCTTGAGCGCCGTCGCCAGCCCCACGCCCACCCCGGCCCAGCGTCGCGCCTGCGGCACCGCGAACAGCAGATCGGCCAGGATCAGCACGATCAGCAGCATGTTGATCTGGCCGAAGGTGATCGTCTCGCGGATGCTCTCCACCGCCAGCACCAGCAGTACGGCGGCGACCAGGGTGAACGTCCGGGGCAGGTCGTGTCGGGCGATCACCGGCACCACCAGCCATCGGGTGGTCAGCACCACGGCCAGCACGGTGAGCGCCGTGAAGATCGCCACGGTGGCGCCGAGCCGCAGCAGCCCGAACGGCCACAGCAGCAGGGCGCTGAACGGTGGGTACGTGAAGTACAACTCGCCCTGCACCCGGTCGGGTTGGACGTAGTCGTAGAGCGGGTGACCGACGCGCCACCAGTCCATCGCGGACATGTAGATCTTGAGATCGAAGAAGTTGTGCACGAGGCCGGGCAGGTAGAGCGCTGGCAGCACAGCGCCGAGGGCCACCACCGCGACCAGGCGACGGACCGTACGGCCGCCGGGATCGTCTTCGGTGACGGCGGGCGGTGCGACGGGTTCTGCTGGCACCCCGAAACCCTAGCGGGCCGGTCCGCCGAGAGCGCGCAGCCGCAGGGCGTGGGCTGCGCGTAGGCTGTCCCGGTGGCTGATCTCCTCGTCTGGATCGACTGTGAGATGACTGGGTTGGACCTCGGCAGGGACAAACTGATCGAGGTTGCGGCACTGGTCACCGATCCGGACCTCAACGTGCTGGGTGACGGTGTCGACGTGGTCATCCACGCCGACGAGGCGGCACTGGAGGGGATGCCGGAGATCGTGCAGACGATGCACGCCAAGTCCGGCCTCACCGAGGAGGTCCGTCGTTCGGCGGTCACCCTCGCCGAGGCCGAAGACCTGGTGCTGGAGTACGTCCGCACCTTCGTCAAGGATCCGCGTACGGCTCCGCTGTGCGGCAACTCGATCGCCACCGACCGGGGCTTCATCGCCCGGGACATGCCCCGCCTCGACGCGCACCTGCACTACCGGATGATCGACGTGTCGTCGATCAAGGAACTCTGCCGTCGCTGGTACCCCCGCGTGTACTTCGGGCAGCCGCAGAAGGGTCTCGCGCACCGGGCGCTGGCCGACATCCGGGAGAGCATCCGGGAGTTGGAGTACTACCGGCGCACCGTCTTCGTTCCGCTGCCCGGCCCGGATGTCGACACCGCCAAGGCCATCGCCGCCGAACTCTGACTGCGCTGCTTCGTAGCGGAGAGCAGGGAACCCGCTGGACGAGGCGCGCCACGGTGTGGCTATTATTGGTCCGCACCCCGCCCGGAGCGATCGACCGGGCGACGGCGGCATGGTGGCTGTAGCTCAGTTGGCAGAGCACCGGGTTGTGGTCCCGGTTGTCGTGGGTTCAATTCCCATCAGTCACCCAGCTGGTTTCACTGCTCAGGCCCCCTCTTCGGAGGGGGCCTGAGTCGTTTTAGGGGCGACACAGGGGCCGACGCGAAAGCCCCCTCCGAGGAGGGGGCTTCCGTCGAGTGGCTCAGGCGGTCGGCGTGGGGGACGGGGTGACCGCCCCGTCCGGGGTCGGGGTGGTGGCGTCCGGGTCGGCCGGCGGCTCGTACGGAAGGGCGCTGCCCTTGACGTACTCGTCCCAGCTCATGTTCCAGTCGGTCCAGCCGTTGCCGTTCTGCAGTTTGCGCTCGGTGCCCTTGACCGTGATCGGGTCGCCGATCTGGGTGTTCTTGAAGAGCCAGTCGCCGTTGGCCATCGACACGTTCACGCAGCCGTGCGACACGTTTGTGGTGCCCTGCTGACCCTCGGACCAGGGTGCCGCGTGAATGAACTCGCCACCCCAGGTGAGGCGCTGCGCGAAGTCAATCTTGGTGCGGTAGCCCTCCTCCGGGCCCAGCTCCTCGAACGTGTCGAAGACCGTCTTGCGCAGCTTCTCGATCACGACCATGGTGCCGCTGGACGACGGGGTGCTCTTCTTGCCCAGGCTCACCGGGATGGTCTTGATCACAGAGCCGTTGCGGGTCACCGTCATCCGCTTGGTCTTGTTGTCCACCGTCATGACCACCGCCGCGCCGATCTTGACGTCCACCGAGAGGTCGGCGCGCCCGTACCAACCCTCACCCATCGGCAGGCCGCCGGCCTGCACCCGGTAGGAGACCTTGCTGTCGGGCTTCCAGAACTCCTTCGGCCGGTACCGGATCTCGGTGGGGCTGACCCAGTGCCAGATCCCCGCCTGCGCCGGAGTCGAGGTGACAGTCATCCGGCGCTGCACGTCGTCGCGGTAGTCCTCCGGGATGCCCCGGCTGAACTTCACGATCAGCGGCATGCCCACCCCGACCACCTGGTTGTCACCGAGGAAGCTGCTCACCCGTACCTGATTGCCGGGCTTGGCCATGGTGGTGAAGGTGCTGGTCGCCGTGGCCGGAAGCCCGTCGTCACCCTTGGCGGTCACGGTCGCCGTGTAGCTCGTGCCGTACGCCAGCGCGCCGGCCGGCAGCCACGACTTGCCGTCCTTGGCGAGGGCGCCCTCGACCGTCTTGCCAGCGGCGTCCGTCAGCTCGACCGCGGTCTCCACGGCGTCCTTCGTGGTGAAGGTGATGCCGGTGGACGCCGGCACGTCCTTGGCGTCCGCCGCCGGCTCACTGATCGTCGCCGCGGCCTTCGGCGCCGGGTTCTCGCCGCCGCCGTGCCACGAGGACGGCTTGCCGCCGTCTCCGTCGGTGCAGGCCGAGGTGAAGGCCAGCGCCACGGCGAGAAGCCCCGCCGCGAACACGCGGCGTCGCCCGCCGGGCCGGATCAGCTGGTCCTGGCTAGCTCGCATGAATTCCCTCACAGTCGTGGTCGCTGCCCCATCGTCTCCTACTGACGCGCCAGAGCCGGCCCCGGTTGCCGAGGGTGAACCGAAACACGCCATCAATAGTGCCCGAGTTCTGCTACTATCCGGCGTTTCGTGAGCTTGGTTCGTCTCCGTACCGGGAGTACGGGGGTCGCCGCGCCGTCGTCGAGCGGCGGGAGTGCAAGGGTACGCCGGCCCCGCCAACGGCAGGGCCGGCGCAACGAGGCCGACGGCTCAGACCGCCGGGCCGGCCCCACCGCTGGGCACCGGCAACGCGCTGCCCTTGACGAACTCCGACCAGCTCAGGCTCCACGCCGTCCAACCGTTGCCGGCGGCGATCCTGCGCTCGGTGCCCTTGATCGTGATCGGGTCACCGATCCGGGTCTTGTCGAACAACCACCTGGCGTTCGCCATCGACACGTTCACGCAGCCGTGCGACACATTCTGCCGCCCCTGCACGTGCTCCGACCACGGCGCGGCGTGGATGTACTCGCCACCCCAGGTGAGCCGCTGGGCGAACTGGATGTCGGTCACGTAGCGGTTGGCCGGGTCCGGGTCGTCCCGGGTGTCGAAGACCGTGGCTTCCTTCTTCTCCATCACGACCATCGTGCCGCTCGACGACGGCGTGCTCTTCTTGCCCAGGCTCACCGGAATCGTGCGTACCGCCGCGCCGTTCTCGTACACCGTCATCTTCTTGTTGGCGTTGTCGACCTTCATCTCGAACGACCGCCCGATCTTGGCGGTGGCCCTGCGGTCGACGTCGCCGTACTTGCCGTTGCTCAACGGCACCCCCGCCAGCGCGATCCGCACGGTGATGGTGGTGCCCGGCTTCCAGTACTCCGGGGCCCGGTAGTAGGCCTGCGTGCCGTTGCTGACCCAGTGCCACGCGCCCGGCTGCGGCGGGTCGGTCCGGACGAACATCCGCTTCTGCACCGCCGCCCGGTCCTTCTTCGGGATCCCCGGGTGGAACTCGGTGACCACCGGCATGGCCACCCCGTAGCTCTTGTCGTCGAAGAGGTACAGGCCCGAACCGATGGTCGACTTCGGCTTGGCCATCGTGGTGAAGCTGCTGGTGCCCTGGCTGCTCGTGCCGTCCGACGCGCTCGCCGTCACCGTGGCCGTGTAGCGGGTGCCCCACTTCAGCGGCGCGGACGGCACCCAGGACGAACCATCGGTACGCAGCTTGCCCTCGACCGAGCCGCCGCCGTCCGCCGTCAGGCTTACCGCCGACACCTTCCCGCCGTCCGGGAGCTTCGCGCTGATCTCCGTGCTCACCGGCCGGTTCTTCGTGCCGTTCGCCGGGCTCAGCGTGAGCGCCGGCCCGCTCGGTGTGCTCGGCGTCGACGGTGCGGTCGAGCCGGGGGCGGCGCTCGCGTCCGAGGACGCTCCGCCAACGAATTCCGGCTTCTTGTCGCCGCCGCCGCATCCGGTCAGTGCCAGCGACGCCACCAGAGTCAGGGCGCCCACCACCGCCCCGGCTCGCGTGAACCGTGCCATGCCCACCTCTGTTCTCGCGTACCTGGCGGACATCGTGCCGCATCACCGCCGCAACCCACGCCCCGATCTTGGCCGCGGTGGTCGGTTTGGGGCTTTTTGCCGGCAAAGCTCGACCGAAGGGGGGACCCGGGGAACCGAATTGGAGCCCGTGTTGGAGGGGTGCTAATGTTCTCTCCGTTGCCGACGAGCGCCGCTAGCTCAACTGGCAGAGCAGCGGACTCTTAATCCGCGGGTTCGGGGTTCGAGTCCCTGGCGGCGCACCAACGATCAAGGTCCTGACCTGGTGGTTCACACTGGGGCAGGGCCTTTTTCGTGTACGTGGGTGGGGGGTCGCTCGGCGGGTGCTCGGGAGCCGCTGGACTGCGGCTGGCATTGCATTGCCGCCATGCTTGCCGGCGCCGGCGACTTGGGCTACATCGCCGAGTTCATTACGGCCTCAACGGCTGTGCGACCACTGCGCCTTCTACGACTTCTGCGGTGGCGCCCAGGCCGGCAACCGTTACTTCGAGCACGCGACGTTCACCGCCCATGAAACCGCCTACTGCTGGACCACCCGACAGGCCCTCGTCCGCGCCGCCGCGGACCACCTCACCCTTCAAGGTGAAGCACCATGACCAACGCCCTCGCGGTCCTCGTCAACGCCGCACCCGAGCAGCTGGGATAACAAGGATAAGTTCGACAGTCGACCCGGCTGGGACAACACGAACTAGAAAAAGTAGCCCCCACCACGGGACGCGCGGGGTGGCGTGCCTACCCCGCCCCCACACAGGTTGAGGACACATGCGCACCACCACGATCGGCAACGTGAAGGTCCTGCTGCCGGACCTCGAACCGGACGACCTCGACACCACGACGGACCTGGACGGCGGCCTCACCGAGGCCCTGGTCGAGGGCGCAGCGTGGCACGGCTCGCACCTGGAGGACGCCAACATCCGCAGCAGCCTGATCACCGGCGTGGACCTGAGCGAGAGCACCTGGGAAGCGGGCAGCCTCTACGGCTGCGAGATCACCCGCACCGACTTCTCCGGCGCGACCCTGACCGGCATCACCATCGAACGCTGCGCCATCACCGGCTCCCGGTTCACCGGCACCAGACTCACCGACGTACGCCTGAAGGACGTCCTGTTCGACGGCTGCCGCTTCGACTACGCCACCTTCCAACGCGTCACCGCCGCCGGCTCGGTCGCTTTCACCGACTGCACTTTCACCAACGGCGCGTGGTCCTCCTGCCGACTACCTCGCATCGCATTGCGGTCCTGTGACCTCGCCGGCCTGGAACTGGACTCCTGCCACCTCGACGGCACGGACCTGCGGGGCAGCCGGCTCCAGGGCCTCAAGACGCCGCTGGACAACCTGCGCGGCGTCACCCTCGGCGAGGGCCAACTTCCTGACCTCACCCAGCTGACCGTCGCCGCCCTCAAACTCACCGTGCGCAACAACTGAAGCCGAGGAGGCATCGTGCTCGCCGAACCCACTCGCAGCCCGAACACGATCCTCGTCTGCATCCGGGGCAACTCCGGCTCCGGCAAGAGCAGCATCGCCCGCGAGCTACGACGCCGACACGGCCGGGGCTGCGCCCTGATCGAGCAGGACTACCTGCGCCGCATCCTGCTGCGCGAACGGGACAAGCCCGGCGGCGCTGCGCCTGCGCTGATCGGACAGACCGTTCGGTTCGCGCTGGACCACGGCTATCACGTCGTGCTGGAGGGCATCATGCACAGCAGCCGCTACCGAAGCATGCTGACCTTCCTGCGGGACGGCCACCGCGGACGGTCGCTGTTCTGCTACCTCGACGTGTCCCTGGCCGAGACCCTGCGCCGGCATCTGACGCGTCCGCAGGCCGGTGAGTTCACCGCCGAGCACATGAGCGGCTGGTACTCCGCTCACGACGTCCTGGGCTGGCCCGACGAACTCGTTCTCCCCGAGACCACGGGCCTGGACGAGGCCGTCGAGGTCATCGCCGCCGCCGCCGGGCTACCCCAGACCGGACGCGACGACGACCTGCTACCGAACGTTCCACTGCCGTAGACAGCCCAGCCCTCATCCGGCCAGATGCTCGGCGGCCAGGGCGGTTCCTTCGACCCGGGCCCGTACCTTGGCCCACGCCGTGTCCCGCGACGTGGACACGTCGTCGGCGAACGGCGCGAACCCGCAGTCGTCGCAGGTGCCGAGCCGGTCGGGCGGGATGTGCTCAGCGGCGCGTAGCACGCGGTCGCGCACCTGGTCGGCGGTCTCCACCACCGGGTCGACCGGGTCGGTCACGCCGACGAAGATCCGCTGGTGCGGCCGGGAATGCTCAGCGATCGAGGCGAGCACCCGTCCCGGCTCGGGCTCGCCGGCGAGCTGCACGTAGAAGACGCCGGCGTCGATCGCGAAGAGGCTCGGCAGCAGCTCGACGTAGTCCACATCAAAGCTGTGGGTGGAGTCCTGGTCGCCGCCGGGGCATGTGTGCACACCGATGCGCGCGCGCTCGTGCGGAGCGAACCGCTCGAGCACACGGTTGTTCAGGGCCACGAAAGCCTGCAGCAGCGCCTTGGAGGGGTCGAGCTTGATCGAAAGCCGGCCCTCGGTGAAGTCCAGCTGCACGGTCTGAGCGCCGGCGTCCAGCGCGCCGCGGATGTCGGCCTCCGCCTCGTCGACCAGGTCGTCGAGGAACGCCTCTCGGGGGTACCCGTCGATACCGTCCGTCGGATACAGCAGGCTGAGCGCGGACGGCGCGATGACCGCCTGTTTGACCGGCACGGTCGCGTGCCGTCGCGCGGCGGTCAGGTACGTCTGCGATCGCGTCGCGTAGCGGAACGGTCCTGCGGTGAGGCGGGGAAGCTGCCGCGTATGGCCGTCGGCGAACGGGATGACGGCGCCGTCCGGCGCCAGGGTGTCCAGACCCGACAGCGGGTACGTCGCGAAGCTCGGCTTGCGCTGTTCGCCGTCGGTGACCACAGGTGAGCCGATCCGCTCAAGGGTGGCGATGGTGTCCCGCACGGCGTCGTCGTACCGCGCCTCCAGAGCAGCCTGCCCGATCCGCCCGGCGGAGTGATCGGCGATGGCGGCCAGCAGCACCGACGGGCGCGGAAAGCTTCCGATCGGCTCGGTCGGGAGAATCATGGCCGTCAAGCTATTGACGGATGACGGGCGGCGCATCTTCCAGCGTGCGCACTTCGGGCGGGCGTCGATGAACGGCCAGCCTCACGCGACACGGAGTTCGCTGGCGACGCCGCGGACCACGCCTACGTCGACGCCATGATCTACGTGCTCCTCGCCTGCGCCGCCGTGAGCGCGCTAGTAGCTGGAGACTGGGATGGCGAAGTGGAACGCGCCCGGGTCCGGAACGTGCGGCCCGCCGTAGGCGAAACACACCCCTCGCTGTGGCGCCCAGCCGTTGAAGAACAACTGATAGCAGTTGATGCAGAACTCCCAGTTCGCCTGGGTACCCGGCGGCTCGCCGATGTCGTGCGGCAGTACGTAGTTGAACGGGATGCTAGAACCCAGCCGGTGTTGGATGTTCTCGACATTGGTGCCAATGCATCGACCGTAGTACGGCCAGAAGCCACTGAAGAACAGACCGAAACAGTTCCGGCACCACCGCCAGTCGGGCTGGTCGTTGGGCGTCCAGCCACCCCCGAACGGGATTTTGAAGATCCAGCCGATCTGACGGTGCGTACTTCCGGTCGCCGGACAGCGCCCGCTGGGAGCAAAGCCCCAGTAGAACATCACGAAGCAGTCGCCGCAGAACCGATACGGGGCATGTGTGGTGTCCGTCCAGGCGGACGCCGGGGAACCGGTACCCACGGTGGCGAGGACGGTCGCTGCCACGCCCAGGCCAGCGGTCTTGGCGAGGACCGATCGGCGAGTCCACCGCGGGACTTGATCGGATCTATCCATGATGTGAGTACTCCCTTGCTCACCGGAAACCTGGCAACGGATAACTGGCGCGGGCCCGACCGTGCGGCGGATCTGGCTGCGGCACGGAATCACGTAATCAGGATGTGCTGCGTCGGCCGTCGCGCGATAGGGCTCCGTGCCACTCGGGTGCAACGAATCGTTGATCCGACAACGGACGGCCGAACATATCGATAACGCGCAGGCGTAGTGCCAACCAGACCAGCACGCCGGCCCCGCCACGACCGCAGCGCGCAGTTTCATTTTCGGCGTGGTCAGCCGGTGGTCCAGGAGCGCAGCTTGTCGGGGTTGAGTACGGCCCAGACGTGGTCGATGCGGCCGCCGGTGATGTCGAACGCCATCACCGACACGGTGACGCCGTCGAGCCGAGCCACCAGACCGGGCTGACCGTTGACCGCGCACTCCAGGAGCGTGACGCCGGCCGCAGCGGTGGGCCGGTCGACGAAGAAGCGGGCGACCTGCTCGGCGCCTTCGACCGGGTGGGGCGCGGCGGTGACGAGCCCTCCGCCGTCGCCGGTCGCCGTGGCGTCGGGGGCCAACAGGCCGATGAGCGCGTCGATGTCCTTTGCCTCCCAGGCGCGCTTGAAGGCCCGGACGACGTCGGCGCGCCGGGCTGACGAGGCCGTGTCGGGTCGCGGGGCGCGGATGCGCCGGCGGGCCGACGAGGCGAGCTGGCGGCATGCCGCCGGGGTACGGCCGACGATCGCGGCCACGTCGGCGAAGGGGTAGCGAAAGACGTCGTGCAGGACGAACGCGACCCGCTCGGCAGGGGTCAGCGCGTCGAGTACGACGAGGAAGGCCATGCTGACCGACTCGTCGAGGGTGACCCGGTCGGCCGGGTCGGCGACGCCGGCGGACCGCCCGCTGATCCACTCCGACCGGTCGGGCAGCGGCTCCGGGATCCATTCGCCCACGTACCGCTCGCGGCGGAGCCGCGCCGAGCCGAGCAGGTCCAGACAGATGCGGCTGGCAACTGTCGTCAGCCAGGCACCGGGCGAATCGATGTCCTCCTGCTGCCGGGGGGACATGGCGTACCAGCGGGCGTAGGTCTCCTGCACGACATCCTCGGCGTCGGCCAGGGAGCCCAGCAGTCGGTACGCGAGGTTGGTCAGCTGACGGCGCTCGCTGATGATCGCGCTCAGGCCGGGATCGGGTCGGCCGTGTCCCGGCTCGGACGTGGCTGTCATGGGTGTCAGCGGCTCCTTCGGACGATCCGACTCACCACTCACGACGAACCGTCGCCCCCGATTGTGAGGTCCGCACGGCACCTCACATCTCGGATGGCTGTCTCGTCGTACCGGTCAGACCCACTCAGGAAGGAAACCAATAGTGGAACCCGTGCACGTCACGATCGTCTACTACAGCTCCACCGGCACCGTACACACCTTGGCGCAGGCCGCCGCCGAAGGCGCCGAGAAGGCTGGTGCCACCGTGCGGCTGCGGAAGGTCGCCGAAACCGCCCCGCCGGAGGCGGTCGGCGCCAGACCGGAGTGGGAGCGACACCTGAAGGACACCGCCGACGTCGCCGAGGTCGGCCACGACGACCTGGAGTGGGCCGACGCGGTGCTGTTCGGTACGCCCACCCGCTACGGCAACCCGGCCAGCCAGCTGCGAGCGTTCATCGACACCACTGGCCCGCTGTGGTTTCAGGGCAAGCTCGCGGACAAGGTGTACTCGGCCTTCACCGCCTCCAACACCGCTCACGGCGGGCAGGAATCCACCCTCCTGGCGCTGGCGAACACGTTCTGCCACTGGGGCGGCATCATCGTGCCGCCCGGCTACACCGACCCCATCCAGTTCCGGTCCGGCAACCCCTACGGCACCTCCCACGTGGTCGGCGACGGCCCGCCCGGTGAGGTGATCCTGCAGGCGGCCCGCCACCAGGCCCGCCGCGTCGTCGACGTCGCCGCACTCCTCAAGGCCGGCCGCGCGGCCTGACAAAGCAGGCAGTACGGCCAGACGGCGGTGCCGCACTCATCACGCTCGGCTCGGCTCCGCCCGAAAAGGCCGTACCGGACGCATTGCGGGTGATCCGCGCCGGGTGCAAGGCTGGATCGATGGGTTGGTGGAATCGACTTCGACGTGGATCGCGTTATCCGCTACGCCGGCCAGGCCTGGGCGTACCACCGATTATCCGGCCGTCCGACCTGCGGGAGCTGATCAGGGACCTGGCGGCGGCCCAGCCGGAGAACCGGGCTGAGCTGCTGGCTCTGCTGCGGCGATTGGAGTCGACGAGGCACACGCGCATACCCGTGCGGGTGTACGAGATCGGCGAGATGATCCAGCGGCACGCGCCGGTGCCGAAGGACAACGCGACCGCCGCGGCCTGGGCGGTGTGGCACGCCGTGCCGGAGCTGGACCTGATGGCGAGCGCGCGGGATCGCTGCAAGCACGCCAAGAGCCTGCTCGGCACGCTGCGCGAACTGGTGCTGCACGGCCCGGACCCGGCTTTCGAGATCGGCGATCCGGACACCACCATCGCCGATGCCCTCTGGCTCGAGGCGGAGCGGATCGGTCACGCTCCGGTGGCCGGCGAGGGTGAACACCAGGTCGGCTACCGGGCCGCGTACGCCGGGTTCGTCAAGCAGATGGCGCATCGGGCGAGGGAGCTCGAGGGGATACCGGAGCGCAACCCCCGCCGTGGCGTCCTGGCCACGACTGATCCGTCCGCGGACCCGACCGATTTGCCCACGCCGGTGCTGGTGGCCCTACGCGACGCGGTGGCTGCACTCCCGCACGAGCGGGACGCCCGGCGCGAGCAGTGGACGGCGCGGGTGACCAGCGCCATCGAGCCGTTGCGTCCCGGCGGCCCGAGCGTGGACCCGGCCGCGCTCGGGCGGGCGATCATGGCTGACCTGCCGGAGCTCGACCGTCTCGATGAGACGCTGGGCCGTCTCGAACGGATCGAGGAGCAGTTGGCCGCGACGCAGCGGCAGTTGACGGCTCAGCGGGCGCACCTGACTGAGGAGGTGATCCGCTGGCGTAACACGCTTGCCCGCGAGCTGCGTCAGCAGGCCGACCATCACGTCGCCGCGACCGGCATCTCCCTCGACGCCGATTTCACCGCCGGCTTCACCCTGGCCAGCGACCAGATCGCCCGGCACCTGCGCGAGCGGGCCGACCGGCTTGCCGTCGCGGACCTACCCAAGCCCTCCTTCCGATGACCCGGGCCAGAGACGCGACCGGATCGCCGACCGCTCAACGGTGACGGGGACTCGGCGCGGTAGGCGCGTCGAGGGCCGGGGCCACGACGGCGAACGCCTGGTCCATCAGCTCGGCCAGGTGCTGTTCGTCGTCGCCCGGCTGCCACCGCTGGAGCACGGTGTCGAGTGCCAGCAGGGCCATCCCGGCGGCCATCCGGGGGTAGGGGTCGGTGTGCGGGTCGAGGCCGCGCCGGTTGGCCAGCTCGGCGGCCAGCTCGGTGCGCCACTGGATCTGACGTTCCAGCCAGCGGGCGTGCAGGGCGGGGGTGTCCAGGATGAGACGGACGACGACTCGGGCTCGCTCGGAGTGTTCCGGTTGGTCGTTGCAGGCGGCGAGCGGTACCCAGAGGGCGTGGCGCAGCGCGACCGACGGTGGCTCGGCGGGTGGCCGGGCGGCGAGTTCGGTGATGATGTCCGCGCTGGTGTCGGCCAGGAACCGGACGACCACGTCCTCTTTGGACGCGAAGTAGCGGAAGAAGGTACGCCGGGACATGCCGGCCGCCGCCACGATGTCGTCGACGGTCACCACGTCGAAGCCCTTGGTGGCGAGCAGCATCAGGGCGGCGTCGCGCAGTTCGTCGGCAACGAGCTGGCGTTTGCGTTCGGCCAGGCTGTTGTCCGCACGAGATCTCATCCGCCGATGCTACGTCATCCGGTGCGCCGTCATGCCCATGTTGGCATTCTGCGCACTGCGTGACACTGAGTGCCACCAATAGCACAGTGGGTCGCATGACTGTCAATGGCTGGTCGACCGACCAGATTCCCGACCTGAGCGGCCGTACCTTTGTCGTCACCGGTGCCACGGCGCCTCGGCCTGGTCACCACCCGGGCGCTCGCCGCCCGCGGTGCGCGCGTCGTGCTGGCCGTCCGCGACGAGGAGAGGGGCCGCCGGGTGGCGGCCGACATCGCCGCGGTCCGGCCCGGCGTCGACCTGGAGGTCCGGCGGATCGACCTCGCCGACCTCGACTCGGTGCGGATGTTCGCCGACGGGATGCACGCCGACCACCGTCGGGTGGACGTGCTGGTCAACAACGCCGGGGTGATGGCCCTGCCGCGCACCCTCAGCCCGCAGGGGCACGAGGTGCAGTTCGCCACGAACCACCTCGGGCACTTCGCTCTCACCGGGCTCCTGCTCGACCTCCTGCTGGCCGGCCGGGATCCGCGGGTGGTCACGGTCACCTCGGTCAACCATCGGCAGGCGAAGGTGCGCTTCGCCGATCCGACCGGTGATCGGGGCTACTCCCCGATGGGCTTCTACAACACGTCCAAGCTGGCCAACGCCATCTTCGGCTACGAGCTGCACCGGCGGCTCAGCGCCGTGGCCAGCCCGGTGGGCAGCTACCTCGCCCACCCCGGCTACACCGCGACGAACCTGCAGAGCAGCGGCACCACGCCGATCTGGCGGCTGCTGCTGGGCCGGATCGGGAACCCGCTCCTGGCCCAGTCGGTCGACCGCGGCGTCTGGCCGCAGCTGTTCGCCGCCACCGACCCGGCGGCGCAGCCGGGGCAACTCGTCGCCCCCGGTGGGCCGGCCGAGCTGCGCGGACACCCCGCGCCGGCGAAACTGTCCGCCGCCGCGACCGACCCGGAGCACGGCCGCCGTCTGTGGGAGCTGTCCGAGCAGGCCACCGGCGTACGGTTCGGCGCGCTGCGACCGGCGAACTGATCGCGGGACATTCAGCGGCGGTCACAATCTGCCGGGCTGGATCGTCCAGGTGGCGAGCAACCGCAATGGAGGAACAATGTTCGCTGCTTATGTCACGGTCACCATTCTCGCGTCGGTCTTCACCGGCATCGCCGCGGTCACCTACCTGATCGGCCACGACTATCCGAAGGCCCAGGCGGACATGAAGCGCGTGCCCCGGTCATGGGTACCGCGACTGGGTCTGGCGTTGGCGGCAGGCTCGTTGGGGCTGCTGGCCGGCTTCGCCGTACCGCTGCTGGGCACTCTCGCCGCCGCTGGCCTGGTGCTGTATTTCATCGGCGCGCTCATCGCGCACCTGCGCGTCGGCTCCCGCCAGCTTGTCGGATGGGCCGTCTTCTTCGTCACCGTGGTGGCCGCACTGACCGTGAACGTGCTCTACCACTGGTGAATCGCCAGCTCCGACGTGCGGGGGGCACCGTGGGCGTTGGCATCGAGGGTCAAGCCGGTATTGCCGACTCATTGGCGTGCATCTATAGTTGCGCGGATCACAACAACCATGGCCGTGGTGACGCGGCCGGGTCGTCGAAGCGCTTCGACGATTCGTCGTTCAGGCCCGTCAGCCGGGTGTCGAGCCTGGTCACGCCGGTCTCGGCGCCCGCTGGGCGTCTGTCGTACGACATGAGGAGAACCGCATGCGGAACTGGCGCCTTCGGCGCGGAATCACCGCGCTCGCGCTCGCCCTGCTAGCCCTACCGGCCGTTCCCGGCACCGCGCTCGCCGAGCCGCCCACCTATCCGTTCCGAGATCCACACCTGCCCGTGAACGCCCGGGTCGACGACCTGCTCGGCCGGCTCACCCAGGACGAGAAGATCTCGTGGTTGCACCAGTACCAGCCGGCCATTCCCCGGCTGGGCATCGGCCTGTTCAAGACCGGCACCGAGGCGCTGCACGGGGTGGCCTGGTCCACCGACATCGACAACAACGGCGCGGTCGTCAAGGCCCGCGGCACCGTCTTCCCCCAGCCGGTGGGCATGGCGAGCACCTGGAACACCGACCTGATCCGGCTGGTCGGCTCGGCCGTCGGCGACGAGGCGCGCGGCTACCACGCGCAGAACCCCCGGGTCTGGGGGCTCAACCTCTGGGCACCGGTGGTCAACCTGCTGCGCGACCCCCGGTGGGGCCGCAACGAGGAGGGCTACTCCGAAGACCCGCTGCTCACCGCCGCGATCTCCACCGCGTACGGCTCGGGAATGACCGGCGGTGACCCGAACCACCTGAAGAGCGCACCGACCCTCAAGCACTACCTGGCCTACAACAACGAGGTCCGGCGCGACGTGACCTCCTCGAACGTGCCGCCTCGGGTGCTCAACGAGTACGACCGTGCCGCCTTCGAACCGGCCATCGCCGCCGACGCGGCGACCGGGGTGATGGCCGCGTACAACCTGGTCAACGGCCGGCCGGCCACGGTGGACCCGGACCTGGCCACGGTGGTACGCGACTGGACCGACCAGCCGCTGATGAACGTCACCGACGCCTGGGCGCCGAACAACCTCGTCGCCTCCCAGGGGTACTACCCGACCCAGGCCGAGGGGAACGCCGCGATCATCAAGGCCGGCCTGAACAGCTTCATCACCGACGACACCAACGCGCAGCCCACCATCACCGCCATCAAACAGGCGCTGGCGACCGGCCTGCTCACCGAGGCGGACATCGACGCCCGGATCCGCGAGATCCTGAACGTCCGATTCCGGCTGGGTGAGTTCGACCCGGGCGGCGGCCGGTACGGCGGCATCACCCCGGACGTCATCAACAGCCTGAAACACCAGCAACTGGCCCGGCAGGCCGCCGGCGAGGCGATGGTGCTGCTGAAGAACCAGCGGCAGGCGCTACCGCTGGACCCGGCCCGGACCGGCAAGGTGGCGGTGCTCGGCCCGCTGGCCGACACCCTCTACTCGGACTGGTACGGCGGCGACCTGCCGTACCAGGTGACCGCGCTCGGTGGCATCCGCGAACGGTTGGGCAGCTCGGCCAGCGTGAGCGGGCTCGACGGGGCGGACCGGATCGCGCTGAAGGACGTGTCGACCGGCCGGTACGTCTCGGCCACCGGCACCACCGACGCCGACCGCGTCCTGGGGACCGGCGCCACCCCGGCGCTCGTCGCCCAGTTCGACGTGGTCGACTGGGGGCAGGATGTGGTGACGCTGCGCAACGCCGCCAACGGCCGCTACCTCGGCTACAACTGGGGGCCGTTCCTCACCCGCGACGAACAGCCGAACGGTTGGTACGTCCAGCAGCAGTTCAAGCTGGAGCCGCAGGCCGACGGAACCGTGGTGCTGCGCTACGTGGGCTACGAGACCAAGGAGAGCTGGTTCGGCGCCGACACGTACGTGACGGTCGGCGACGACGGCGCCCTCAAGCTCGGCGCATCCACCCCGGCCGCCGCGACCCACTTCAGTCGCGAGGTGATCAGCAGCGGAATCGACCGGGCCGTGGCGGCGGCCAGGGCGGCCGACACGGCCGTGCTGGTGGTCGGCAGCAACCCGTTCATCAACGGCCGCGAGGCGCACGACCGGACCTCCACGGCGCTGAGCGCCGGCCAGGAGGCGCTGGTCAAGGCCGTGGCCAGGGCCAACCCGCGGACCGTGCTCGTGCTCCAGACCAGCTACCCGGTGACCATCCGGTGGGAGCAGGAGCACGTTCCGGCCATCGTCTGGACCACCCACGCGGGCGCGGAGACCGGTCACGCCATCGCCGACGTCCTCTTCGGGGACCGCAACCCATCCGGTCGGCTCACCCAGACCTGGTACCGCTCCGACTCGCAACTGCCGCCGGACCTGCTGGAGTACGACATCATCTCGTCCGGCCAGACCTACCTCTACAGCCGCGCGAAGCCGCTCTACCCGTTCGGCCACGGGCTGTCGTACACCCGCTTCCGGTACGGCCAGCTGCGTGCCGGTGCCCAGTCGGTCGCGGCCGACGGCACCATCACGGCCAGTGTCGACGTGACAAACGTCGGCAGCCGGGCCGGGACGGAGGTCGTCCAGCTCTACACCCACCAGCGCACCTCGCGGGACACCACCCCGATCCGCCAGCTCAAGGCGTTCCAGCAGGTGAAGCTCGCGCCCGGGCAGACCCGTACGGTGACCCTGCGGCTGCCCGCCGCCGACCTGGCGCACTGGGACGTCACCCGCAGCCGGTGGGTGGTCGAGTCGTCCGTGCACGACCTGATGGTCGGGGCGTCCGCCGAGGACATCCGGGCCCGCGCTGCGGTCCGGGTCCGCGGTGAGACGATCCCGGCCCGCGACCTGTCCCGGCCCACCAGGGCGGAGAACTTCGACCGGTACGCCGGGGTCCGGCTCGTCGACGAGACGAAACCCAGCGGTACGGCGGTGGGCGCCACCGCCGCCGGTCAGTGGACCTCCTTCGACGGTGTCGCGCTGGGTGCCGGCGCGCGCACCTTCACCGCGAAGGTCGCCAAGGCCGGCGCGGGCGCCGGCACCATCCAGGTCCGGTTGGGCTCGCCCACCGGCCGGCTGCTCGGCACGGCCACCGTGCCCAGCACCGGCGACGACTACCGGTACGTCAGCACCAGCACCCAGTTGGCCCGGGCCGTCGGCACCCACGACGTCTACCTGGTGTTCGACTCCCCGCTCCGGCTGGCGGAATTCTCCGTCAGGTGAGCGGAGCCCGGGGCCGGGTCGATCGTCGACCCGGCCCCGGGCCTCAGGTTGGTCAGCTCGCGGTGCAGGTCAGCGTCGGTGTGCTGGGTGTGCCGGTGGACGAGCCGAGGAACCCGAACGCGGTGCTGGCACCGGCACCGAGTGCGCCGTTGTAGGCGACGTTGCGGGCGGTGACCGCGGATCCCTGGCTCGTGACGGTCGCGTTCCATGCCTGGCTGACGCTCTGACCACCGGCGAAGGTCCACGTCACGGTCCAGTTGCTGATCGCCGAGGTTCCCGCGGTGACCCGTACCTCGCCCTGGAAGCCGCCGGTCCACTGGCTGGTCACCGCGTACGTCGCGGTGCAGCCGGACGTCGTCGGCGGCGGCGTGGTGGGCGGTGGCGTGGTGGGCGGCGGTGTGGTGACGGAACCACCCCAGCCGGCGGTGGAGTCCAGCCAGGCGGCGCGTCGCAGCATCCAGTCCCGCATGACCTGGACCTGCCCCTGCCAGGTGGGCGAGGTCGGGGTGCGGAAGAAGCTGACCGTCGGTGCCGTCAGGTTGGGCCAGCGTTGGAAGTTGCGCTGGGCCGCGTTGGTCAGCGGGGTCGCGAGAGCGTTGATCCGGGTCTGCAGCGCGGCGTCGGAGAGCACGCCCCGGCGCAGCGTCTGCCAGCGCGATCGGGCCTGGTTGACGAACGCGGGGTCGCGCAACAACTGGGCGAACCAGTCGTTGGCCGACGGCTGCCGGGTCTGTTGGTGCTGCCAGCCCGACACCTGGTCGTTGGCGAAGAACCCACCGACGCCGAAGCTCAGGTCGAAGTCCCACAGCGGACCCGCGAAGATCTTGCTGTCCCGGTCCTTGTAGAAGTGCGAGCTGCGGACGTAGGCGTCCATCTCCCGGCTCAACTCGTTGACGATCATGAGGTCGACGAAGGAGTCGACGTCGATGTACTTGCGGTAACCGGTGGTCGGGTCGGCGAAGGTCGACGAGTGCAGCACGTCGTGGAACTCCTGGAGGTGGCCGCGCAGCCAGTCCCGCTGTTGCGGTTGCAGCGGCGACGGGTCGACAACCTCAAGGTAGTTCCAGCAGGTGGCCGCCGGCCCGGTGCACGGCAACGTCGGCTCCTCGGCCGCCATCCACTCGAACTTCCAGATGTACCCGCCCTGGATCTTCGGCAGGGTCACGTCGTCGGAGTCCAACTGCTTGAGGTCGAGGCGGTCCTTGGAGTTCTTGATCGTCTCCATGAACATGTAGACACCCATGTAGTCGCCGGCACCCACCGGGGCGGCGTCGGTGTTCAGGTAGAACTCGGCAAACGCGTAGCGCGGCGCGGGCAGCCCCATCTCGCGTCCGAGGTCGTAGACGAGCGCCTCGCGGATCAGCGCCTTGTCGGGGAACGGGCCGCGCAGCACCCAGTCGGAGTCGGCGGGCATGCCCAGCACCGGATGGTCGGCGTCGTCGTCCTCGTTGTCCCTGAACTCGACGCGGAACGGCGTCTTCTCGAACGTCGCCGACGAGTTGCCCCGCAGCCGGAAACCCGCCCGGGTGCTGAGCGTCGGGGCGGCCGCCAACGACGTGGTGCCGCCACCCGTCGGTTCGAAGATCATGGTGGTGGCGTCGAAGTACTCGCGGTCGGGCCGGCCGGCACCGTACGAGTCGATCAGCACCACCGGCAGGTCGTGGGCGGTGGTGACGTTCTGGGCGGCGTACATGGCGGTGCCGGGCGCACCAGTTGGTGTCTGGCCGACGAACGCCTGTGCCCGCAGTTGGGTGGTGCGGGTGAAGCGCAGCGCCGCGCCCGAATAGAGCGACGACTGGGCGGTGGGCGGCTGCCCGTTGGTGGTGTAGCGGATCTGGGCACCGCTGACCGTGCTGCTCAGCGTCACCGCCACCTCCCCCTGGAAGGTGCCGCTGAGCACCGAGAAGGTGATGTCGCCGACCAGGTCGTCCGCCGCGGCCGGTGCGGCATCGGCGGCCGGGGTGCCGGCGAGGAGTTCGGTGACCGGTGGGGCGGCCTGGGTGGCGGCGACGGTTTCGGCGCCGGCCGGTGGCGAGGACACCACGAGGAGGCCTGCGACGAACACGGTGGTGGCGGCGATCCCGGCGGCACGAAGGGCCGCCACCGGAAGACCGGTGTTGCGGGTGGTCATGCGCACGATGCCTCCTGTTCTGGTCGGGTGGGAACGGTCAACTCCAGAAGCGCCGAGGACGGGTCGGCGCGGAAGTGGCGGCGGAGCGTCCGTCGCCACGGCACGTCTGGAAGGTCGAGGCGGAGAGCCGCGAGACCGGTCGCGTACTTCGAGATGCGTACGGGCCGCGTCCCGCGCTGCCAGAGCGCGCGGTCGACAAGCGAGGGGGCCGAGCTGGTCTTGGTCTCGACCACGGCGATGCCGGGCAGTCGCAGGGTTTGGTCACCGTCCTGCCAGGTGAGCCCGGTGTCGATGGTGACCCGGCTCGCGGTCGCCGGCAGCAACAGAGTGGAGCGACGGTAGCTGGTGACCAGCACCGGCTCGAGCGGGCTGCCCGCGAGGTCGGTCAGGATCGACTCCCGATCGAGCACCCCGTCGACGAATCCGCGTCCGGACCGGACGGTGCGGCGGTCCTCGGCGAGATACGGCAGTCGGTGCTTGGTGACCCGTCCGCGCGCTCCACTGATCTTCACCTCCAGCCAGCACTGGGCCGAGTCGAGGTAGGTTCGGGTCCGTACCTTGAAGCGCCTACGCCGCCGGTACGCGGCGCGGTGGTAGCTGGCCAGACAGGGCGTGTCGAAGTACACCGACTCGTACCGGAAGGTGCGCTCACCATCGATGTCCAGCACCCGGGCGTACGGGGTGAGGTGGTCCAGCAGGTGCGGCAGCTCGTCCACCGCGACCACGTACTTGCGGTCCACCCTGCTCTGCAGTGCCGCGCGGTCGATCACCTCGGCGAGTGTGATCGGTGCCAGCCGCGCCAGCGGTGGCGTGGTCATCGGAGCGCTCCCGCCCGTACCGGCTTGCTGGCGCCGGCCGCCGCGCTGCGTCGAGCGACCGAGTATCGGACGTCGACCACCGTGGTCTCGTTGACCATGTCGAGCCGCTGGACGATGGCGTGGTGAACCCGGGCGTTGAGCAGTTGCTCCAGCTGGGCGACGAGAGCGACGTGATCGGTGACGGCGGAGTCGAGCACCATGATCTGGTGCCGGTAGTGCCGGAGCAGCCGCCGGTGATCGCCGACGAACATCACCGCGACGATGAGTGCCATCAGACCTCCGCTGAGCCAGACCGACGTGGTGCTGAGCGCGCCGAGAATGCCCAGTGCGAGAGCGGAGAAGTAGTACGCGACCTCGTGCTGGTCGAGCTCCGTCGACCGGAGTCGGATGATGGAGAGCACGCCGAACAGCGCCAGCCCCAGCCCGAGCCCGGCACCGACGTCGCTGGCGCTCAGCGCGCTCGCCACCGCGAGGACGCCGACGTTGACCCCGAGGTAGGCGACGACCAGGTCGCGCCGGCGGTGCCGCGGGAAGTAGAGCCCGAAGACGAGCAGCGCCACCGCGCAGATGTCGATCGCGAACAGGACGAGCTGCGACATCGCTGGGGTTCCTCCTGGTTTGCCGCCGGAACGGACCGACGCCGGCCGCCGTCGCCGCGTGGCGACCTGCGGAAGGCGGCAGGACCTCCGGGTTACTTTTCGGTAAACTTTCGGTATTTCGTTGGTGACTGTAAGCAGAACATCAATGTAAGTCAATGTATGTCTCGTGCGCGCCTCCGGGTTGCTGGGCCGCCTAGAGGGGGTCCGAGGCGGTTGACGTGGGCAGGCCCGGGGCGCCACCTCAGGGCGGGAGGTCGCCGAAACTTTCGGAGTCTTTCGGCGTCGCGGTTGGACCTGTGTCAGTGATCGAGGCTCACTGCCTCACGGGCGCCGAGCCTGTGGCCGTCGGCATCCGCGTCGGCGACCTGGCTCCGTGCGACGGGGCTCAGGCTGTGACGGCGGCGCGACCGGAGCAGGTCGGTTGTCGCAGCGTGTCGACTGATCGGGGCCTGGGCGGTCTGATCTCGGCCCGGTCCGAGGGTGGCCGCGCTTCGGCCCGGCCCGAGGGCGGCCGCGCTTCGGCCCGGCCCCGAGGGTGGCCGCTGAGTCTTCCGCGACTGGCCAGCGTGGCAGGGGCTCAGTGGCCCGGCGGTGCCTATGGAGCTGATGCCGCAAACGAATCAGGCGAGGGGACCGCGTGGCGGTGGTGTCGCGGCGAATCGTGCGGCGGGACCGCGTGGCGGTGGTGTTGCGGGGGGCTGCGTTGAGGCGGTGTTGCGTTGCGGTGGTGTCCGCGGGGTTGCGGCGTGGAGGCGGTGTCGCGGGGCGGCGTGGCGGGGCGGCATGGCGGTGCGGGGCGTCGCTCCGCGCGATGGTGATGTCGTAAGCGATTCAGCTCCAAAGGACCGCCGCACCACCTGCACCCCCTGGACCGACGGCCCCGGATCGCCCTGAACGCTCGCGATCGGTCAGCGCACCGCGCTGCGGTTGAAGGCCCACGTCACGGTGCAACCGCTGATCGCCGAGGTGCTGCCGGCGGCGTTCGAAAGTCCGGGTGCGCCGCGTCGCATCACTCGAACAGGCCAGCCGGCGGCGAGTGGTGGGCCTCCGAGGACCGCAGCGTCGCTGCGGATTCGTCGGACGACGCACGCGGAGCTGCGCGGTCAGCGTGGCTGATCTGCCCGATCCGGCAGTATTTCTACATAGACGCCTCCCAATTGCCAGTTGCATTGGTCAGACGTGTGGCCTACGCTCCCAGTAAGAATTTCGGGGCGATTAACAAAGAGTGCGGTCGGGGCGACGGAAGTCCCCGCCGGCCCTTAGTGGCGTCGCTGTTCCGTACTCGTCGCTCGATACGCACGTTGGGCACCACGTCGACGACCAGTGAGAGGAACAGACGTGAAGTCAGCCATATCCACCGCTCGAATGTCAGCGTTGGCGGTGGCGGCGCTTATCGCCGCCACGCTGCCAGCCGTGCTGACAAACCAACTGCCGGCCTCGGCCGCAGTCCAGGCGACCTACTATGTCGCCCCGGACGGTAACGACGCCAATCCGGGCAGCCTTCAATCGCCGTTCCGGACTCTGCAACGTGCCCGGGACGTCGTCCGTACGATAAACGCGAGCATGACCGGGGACGTCAACGTCTATCTCCGTGGTGGCACCTATCCGGTGAGCAGCACGGTTGAATTCGGGCCGAGCGACTCCGGCACCAACGGATTCCGGGTCAGCTACGGGGCCTACCCCAATGAGAAGCCGGTCCTCGACGGTGGCGTCCAGGTGACCGGGTGGAGCCAGCACAGCGGCAACATCTGGAAGGCGCCGCTCGACCGCGCCAACAAGCTGCGGGCGCTCTACGTCAATGACAAGCGCGCGTACATGGCGTCGAAGACGATCAGCTCGGCGGGGTGTTACGGGACGTACAACATCACGGCCAACCAGGCCTCGTGGGCCTGGGAGTCGGGGTCGCAGTGCGACGGCGCCAAGTACAGCCTGAACGACTTCCCGGCCATCGCCAGCAATCAGGACGACATCGAGATCGAGACGGGGACGACCTGGACCACGGCCATTGTGGGCGTCCGCCAGGTGACCACGAGTTCCGACGGCGCGAACCGGGTCGCCCTCTTCCAGCAACCGGGCGCGGCCATCGCGCAGGGCGCGTTCAACGGCAACGCCCAGGTTGGTGGCACCCACAAGGTCATGAACGCCTACGAGTTCCTGGACACCCCCGGCGAGTTCTATTTCGACAAGACCAGCCGGACGCTGTACTACTACAAGGCCAGCGCCGAGAACATGTCGACCGCGACGGTCTACGCGCCGAACAACGTGACCACCGTGCTGCGGGTCGCCGGCACCTCGACGAGCAGCCACGCGCGCAACATCACCTTCTCCGGCCTGACGGTGCAGCACTCCGACTGGAACCTGGTCAACGTCGCGGGGTCGTCCTTCAAGCAGGCGCAGCAGGGCAACCTCAGCGCGAACGTGTACGCCAAGGGGAACTTCCACGTCTACCACTACCGCAACGTCGACGTGACTCCCGGCATCATCCACCTGCAGAACGCCGACGGGATCCTCCTGCAACGCAACCGGATCCAGCACACCGGTGCCGACGGGGTCAACATGATCAATGATGTGCAGAGCACACAGTTGATCGGGAACCACACCAACGACATCGCCGGGTCTGCCATCACCGTCGGCCATCCCCAGCACGTCTACATCGGGGACGGCACGTCGACGAACCGAGAGAAGTACTCCGCGTCGGTCGAGGGGCTACCGAAGAACATCGACATCAAGAACAACTACCTCTACGACAGCGCGGTCCTGTTCAACGGGCACAGCCCCATCTCGGCGTACTTCGCCGACACCCTCACCATCCAGCGCAACCGGATCGAGAAGACCCCGTGGTCGGGCATCACGCTCGGCTGGGGCTGGTGGAACTTCGACGGGTCGTCGGGCTCGATCGTGCCGAACCGGCCGACCACGACGGCGAGAAACAACACCATCAGCTACAACCACATCGTCGACACGGTGCAGCGCCTCAGCGACACGGCCCCTATCTACACACTCGGGAGTCAGCCCGGGACCACCATCACCAACAACTACCTCCAGGGCGTTCCGTCGGGCCACAAGTACGGTCTGCACCCGGACGAGGGATCGGCGTTCATCACGTTCCGCGACAACGTCCTGAGTATCGACAAGAACGTCACCTGGATGATCAACTCGGACGATTTCGGGCGGAAGCACGATCTGAGCATCACGCAGATCTACGGCCCGATCAACAAGGTCTCGAACAAGAACCTGCCGAACAGCACGGTTGCCGACATCATCGTCTCCTCCGACTATGTCTGGCCGGCGACGGCGTACGGCATCGCCGCGAATTCCGGCCTCGAGGACGCGTACCGGGACATCATTCCGGCGAGCAATTTCTCCGCGCCGAACTATGTGCTGCCGGCCAGCACCTTCGTCACCAGTGCCACCGCGTCGATCCCGATTCGGAGCATCGGCGACGCCACCAAGTCGGTCTGGTTGGCGCCGTACGGCACGACCACCTTCACCGCCGGGGCGACGATGACCAGAGCGGCCGGCACCGCCACGTCCATCGCGGTGCCGACCACTCAGGGCGAGTACCGGCTCTACGTCGTCGACGCACAGGGCAACCGGTCGGCCGAGTCGACCTCGATCGTCCGCCAGCAGCAGGGCGGTGGCAGCGGTACGGGGAGCGGACAACTCGTGGGTGCCCAGTCCGGCCGCTGTGCCGAGGTGCCCAACTCCTCCACCACCAACGGCACTCAGACGCAACTCTGGGACTGCTCGACCGGCACCAACCAGCGGTGGACCCAGACCGCCAGCAAGCAACTGACCGTGTACGGCAACAAGTGCCTGGACGCCTCCGGGGCCGGCACGGCCAACGGCACCGCGGTCATCATCTGGGACTGCCACGGCGGGCTCAACCAGCAGTGGAACGTCAACAGCAACGGCACCGTCACGAACGCCCAGTCCGGGCTGTGCCTCGACGCCAACGGCGCCGCCACCGCCAACGGCACCAAGCTCATCCTCTGGTCCTGCAACGGCGGCACGAACCAGCAGTGGACGCTGCGTAGCTGACCCGACCAGACCCCGGGGCCAGGCCGACACGGGCCTGGCCCCGGCTATTTCTGGTAGCCGTAGTTGTCGCAGGTCCGGCGTCCCTGGACGCAGTTCTTGGTGCGCTTGTTCATGGTGCTGACGTCCCACATCACGAACGCGTCGCCGTGCATCGACGAGGCGCTCTTGCCCTCCTTGTCGGAGGAGAGGTAGTAGCCCGCCGGGGTGCCCTTCGCCGGGTACTGGATGTCGAAGGTGATCGCCGGAATCCGGACCGGGTGGCTGGTCGGGCAGGAGTTGCCGCTGCCGTACGCCACATGGTCCTTGTGGTTGGGGCTGTCCAGGTGCTTGCCGTCCCAGCAGTCGGGGAACTGCATCATGAAGTGCAGCGTCGCGTCGCCCCCGCAGATGGGCCAGTTGCCGTTGGTGCTGCGGGCGATGCCGTCGAGGTCGCCGGGGCCGTAGAAGGCACAGTAGAACTGGCCGGTCGCGCCGCGCGGTGTCGGCTTCTTCTTCTTGGCGTCGCCGGAGATCATGCGCAGGCCGTTGGGCATCGGCATCTGGCCGGTCGAGTTCTTGGCGAGCGAGCGGTAGTAGACCCGGAAGCCGCTGGTCTCGACCGGCTTTCCCGTCGCGTTGTCATAGAGGGTGGGCACCCAGTAGGCGGAGTGGTCCTGAACCGGCTTGCAGGAGGTGGCCGTGAACTTCGTCAGGTCCCCGGCGACGGTGCTCGCGTCGACGGCCTTGTTGCCGACGAACGAGTGCATGTGTGACGCGCCCGGGAGGCCGGGGGCGACGATCGGGTCGTCCGGTAGCCGGTGGCTGTACTGGCAGTCCGCCCGGAACTCCGGCAGGTTACCCACACCGGACGGGACGGGGTCGATCTTCAACGCCCGGTACGCGTCGGCCTGCGCCTTCCACGCCGCACGGTCGACCGGAATCCAGCCGGTTGCCGGGACCTTCGGCACGGCAGCGGTCGACGGCGTCGCGCCGGGCGACGGGGTCGTGGCGGCCGACGGCGTCGCGGAGGCCGGCACCGCCGCGC
>NZ_JAKKFF010000061.1 GCF_022229015.1 Micromonospora foliorum | reverse complement strand
TGCACCCGGGCGGCGATCTCCGCGCCGACGCCCGCGAAGCCGGGCGCCTCCTGGATCACCACGCACCGGCCGGTACGCCGGACCGAGGCGGTGATGGTGGCGTCGTCGAACGGCACGATCGTGCGCACGTCGACGACCTCCAGGTCCCACCCCTCCTCCCGGGCGGCCTCGGCGGCCTCCAGCGCGACCGGCACGGCCGGCCCGTACGCCACCAGGGTGGCGTCACGTCCGGGCCGGCGCACGACGGCCCGGCCGAACGGCTCGGTACGGGTCGGCAGGGACGCCTCGTCGCTGGCGAAGTAGAGCTTCTTGGGCTCCATGAAGACCACCGGGTCGGGGTCCTCGATCGCCTCGCGCAGCAGCGAGTACGCGTCGTCGACGGTCGCCGGGGTGACCACCTTCAGCCCGGGGGTGTGCGCGTAGTACGCCTCGGACGAGTCGCAGTGGTGCTCGACTCCGCCGATCCCGCCCGCGTACGGCACGCGGATGACGATGGGCACGCTCAGCGCGCCCCGGGTGCGGTTGCGCAGCTTCGCCACGTGCGAGGCGATCTGCTCGAACGCCGGGTACGCGAACGCGTCGAACTGCATCTCGACCACCGGGCGCAGGCCGGACATGGCCATACCGACGGCGAAGCCGACGATGCCGGCCTCGGCGAGGGGGGTGTCGAAGCAGCGGTTCTCGCCGAAGCGGGCCTGGAGGCCGTCGGTGATCCGGAAGACGCCACCGAGCGCGCCGACGTCCTCACCGAAGACGACGACCCGGTCGTCGGCGGCGAGCGCGTCGGCGAGCGCCGCGTTGAGCGCCTTCGCCATGGTGGTGGCCATCAGGCGTCGCCCTCCTCGGCGTGGGCGGCGGCCAGCTCGGCGCGGACCTGCTCACGTTGTTCGATCAGTTGCGGGGTGGGCTCGGCGTAGACGTGGTCGAAGAGGCTCAGCGGGTCGACCGTGGGCTGCTCGTTCATCCGGGTCCGCAGGTCCGCCGCGTACGCCTCGGCCTGGTCGGCGATCTCGGCGATCGCCGCGTCGTCGAGCACACCGCGGGCGCGCAGGTAGGTCTCCAGCCGGGCGACCGGGTCCCGGTCCCGCCAGGCGTCGACCTCGGCGCCGTCGCGGTAGCGACTGGCGTCGTCGGCGTTGGTGTGCGGCTCCATCCGGTAGGTGTGCGCCTCGACCAGGAACGGCCCCTTGCCGGCCCGGGCGTGGGCGACCGCGCGGGTGAGGACGGCCAGCACCGCGACCGGGTCGTTGCCGTCGACCTGCTCGCTGGGTACGCCGTAGCCGACGCCCTTGTAGGCCAGCGACGGCGCGGCGGTCTGCCGCGAGAGCGGGACGCTGATCGCGTACCTGTTGTTCTGCACGAAGTAGACCACCGGCGCCTTGAACACGGCGGCGAAGTTGATCCCCTCGTGGAAGTCGCCCTCGCTGGTGGCGCCGTCGCCGATGAAGGCCAGCGCCACGGTGTCACGGCCCTGGTACGCCTCGCCGTGCGCGAGCCCGGCGGCGTGCACGCACTGGGTGGCGAGGGGGGTGCACTGCGGTGCGGTGCGTACCTCGGTCGGGTCGTAGCCGCAGTGCCAGTCGCCGCGCAGCAGGGTGAGCACCTCGACCGGGTCGATGCCCCGGGCAACCAGCGCCATCGACTCACGGTAGGTGGGGAAGACCCAGTCGGTGTCGCGGACTGCGAGCACCGCGCCGACCTGGCACGCCTCCTGGCCCCGGGAGGACGGGTAGACGGCGAGCCGGCCCTGCTTGGTCAGGGCGGTCGCCTGGGTGTCGAAGCGGCGGCCGAGCACCATCCGGCGGTACAGCTCGCGCAACACCTCGGCCGGTGGTTCGGGGTAGTCGGCGCGGGCGGGCAGCGGCGTGCCGTTCTCGGCGAGCAGGCGGACCGGCTCGGCGTCCGGTAGCAACGAGCGCGCCGGGTCGGGCGGGGTGACCGTTCGACGGGTGCGCGGGGATGCCCTGCGGACCGCCTGGGGAGTGGTCGTCACGGCGGAACCTCCTGGGACGTGTGGTGAGCCTATGCTTCCGCTTGCGGATGATTGACTCAAGATCGACACGGAAGGCGGGACGGTTGGCATGCGGAGGGCCGGTCAGTGAGCCAGGAGACCGCCGACGAAGCAGGTCGGGGCGCGGGATCGGGACGATCGGCCCGGTCCCTGGACGAGGTCGACCGCCGGATCATCGACGAGCTGGTCCGCGACGGTCGGACCTCGGTGCGCACCCTCGCCGAACGGATCCACATCTCCCGCACCAACGCGTACGCGCGGGTGGAACGGTTGCTCCGCGACGGGGTGATCACCGGGTTCCGTGCCCAGGTGGCGCCCGAGGCGGCCGGGCTGGGCACGTCGGCGTACATCGCCCTGACCATCGAGCAGAACACCTGGCGGGAGGTGTCGGCCGAGCTGGCCCGGGTGCGCTACATCGAGCACGCCGCGCTGCTCGGCGGTGACCACGACGTGCTCGCGCTGGTGCGCGCGCCGGACAACGCCGCCCTGCGCGACGTGGTGCTGGGCCGGGTGCAGAGCATTCCCGGGGTGCTGTCCACCCGCACCTGGCTGGTCTTCGAGGAGTTCGACGGGGCCGGCAGCCCCTGGGCGTGACGGCGGCGGGTCAGCGCTCCGGCGGGGCTTCCAGCCCGTCGCGGTCGGCCAGCTCCAGCAGCGGTTCCAGCGAGTGCCGGTCACCGTCCAGGCCGGCGTGCGGGTCGCCACGCTCGGCGAACCGGGCCGGCATGCTGAGCACGTCGAAGTCCTCCGGGCGGACCTGGTCCAGCTCCGACCAGTCCAGCGGCGCGGAGACCAGCGCGGCCGGCGTCGGCCGGATCGAGTACGCCGAGGTCACCGTGTGGTCCCGGGCCATCTGGTTGTAGTCGACGAAGACCGGCCGGTCCCGCTGCTCGCGCCACCAGGTGGTGGTGACCAGGTCCGGCAGCCGGCGCTGCATCTCCCGGCCCAGGGCGAGCACCGCCCGACGGCAGTCACCGAAGCTCCACCGCGGCTCGATCGACAGGTAGACGTGCAGGCCCCGACCGCCCGTGGTCTTCGGGTAGCCGGTCATGCCCAGCTCGGCGAGGAACGCCCGCACCTCGTGCGCCACCGGCACCACCTGCTCGAAGCCGACGCCGGGCATCGGGTCCAGGTCGATGCGCAGCTGGTCGGGGCGTTCCACGTCGGCGGCGGTGACCGGCCACGGGTGGAACCGCAGGGTGCCCAGGTTGGCCGCCCAGATGACCACGGCCAGCTCGCTCGGCGCGACCTCGTCGGCGGTACGGCCACTGGGGAAGGTGATGTGCGCGGTCCGCACCCACTCGGGCGCGCCCGCCGGCAGCCGCTTCTGGTAGAACGCGTCGCCCCGGTTGGTCTGCCGGGTGGCGATCGTCGCGCCCTCGAAGACCCCACGGGGCCAACGTTCCAGCATGGTCGGCCGGTCCCGCAGCGCGCGCAGGATGCCGTCACCCACCGCCAGGAAGTAGCGGACCACGTCC
Organism: Micromonospora foliorum; assembly: GCF_022229015.1. Lineage (GTDB taxonomy): Bacteria > Actinomycetota > Actinomycetes > Mycobacteriales > Micromonosporaceae > Micromonospora > Micromonospora foliorum. The sequence goes on along the minus strand of NZ_JAKKFF010000061.1, from coordinate 24,679 downwards.
AGCTTGGTCAGCCCACGCTCGGGAAAGTACGGCTTGTCGGGGCTGGAGATGCGGACCAGCCGCTCCCCCACCTTGATTTCCTCCGCCGCGGCCACGCCCCCGAGGGTACGACCTGCGCCCACGCCGCACGTCCACCGAGCGGACATCGGCATGGCGGATCACCGGACACGGTTACCGTCGGCGGCGCCCGGGTAGGGGGGCCGCATGGCGGAACTGGCAACCCTCTGGATCGTCCGGCACGGCGAGAGCACCGCGAACGTCGCGGCAACGCAGGCCGAGGCCGCCGGCGCGGAGCTGATCGACCTCACCCACCGCGACGCCGACGTGCCGCTCTCCGCGACCGGCGAGGACCAGGCTCGGGCGACCGGCCGTTGGCTGGCCGAACTGCCGGAGGCGAAGCGCCCGGATGTGGCGGTGGTGTCGCCGTACCTGCGCGCGGTGCAGACCTCCCGGCTGGCGCTGGCCGGCACCGACATTCCGGTCCACCGCGACGAGCGGCTGCGCGACCGGGAGCTGGGCATCCTCGACGGGCTGACCGGGTACGGGGTGCGGCGGCGCTACCCGGACGAGGCCGACCGTCGGGAGCGGTTGGGCAAGTTCTACTACCGGCCGCCGGGCGGGGAGTCGTGGACGGACGTGGCGTTGCGGCTGCGGACGCTGCTGGGCGACCTGCGCCGTGACCACGAGGGTTGCCGGGTGCTGCTCTTCGGCCACGACGCGCTGGTCTTCCTGCTTCGCTATCTGGTGGAGGGGTTGACCGAGGACGAGCTGATGGCGCTCACCCGCCAGGACGTGATCGCCAACTGTTCGATCACCGAGTGGTCGGCGGACGGCGAGGAGCGACTGGCGCTCACCGCCTTCAACCACGTCGAGCACCTGCGGCAGCAGGGCGCCCAGCCCACCAGGGAGGACGAGATCCATGCCGAGCCGGTCTGAGGTGAAGGTGATCACTCCGGCGTTGCTGCGGGACTGGGCGCTGCCGGTGCCGGCCGGCGGGAAGGAGAGCCGGGGCACCGTGCTGGTGGTCGGTGGTTCCCGCTTCACGCCGGGCGCGGTGCTGCTCGCCGGGGTGGCCGCGTTGCGCGCCGGCGCCGGGGTGCTCCAGCTCGCCGCCGCCGAGTCCACCGCCGCCGCGCTGAGCATCCAGGTGCCCGAGGCGCTGGTGGTCGGACTGCCGGAGACCACCGACGGCGCGGTCGCCGCCGACCGGAACGGGCAGCTCGGCGACCTGGTCGCGCAGGCCGACGTGGTGGCGGTCGGCCCCGGCCTGAAGGCGATCGACGAGACCCACCGGCTGCTGGGCCTGGTCCTGGAGGCGGCCCGTCCGGAGACGGCGCTGGTGCTCGACGCATACGCCCTCGGTGCGCTCAGCCACGCACCGGACCTGCTGGTCGGCTCGGGTCGGCCCGTGGTGCTCACCCCCAACGTCACCGAGGCCGGGCACCTGCTCGGGCGGGACCCGGGCGACGACCTGGACGCCGAGGCGGCCGAGGTGGCCGTCCGGTACGAGGCGGTCGTGTCGCTGTACGGGCACGTGGCCGCCCCGGACGGGCGGGGTTGGCGGGAGGAGAGCGGGGACGCCGGGCTGGGCACGTCCGGCAGCGGGGACGTGCTCGCCGGGTTGCTGGCGGGGCTGCTGTCCCGGGGCGCCGACCCGGCGCAGGCGGCCTGCTGGGGCTCCTTCGCGCACTCGGTGAGCGGTCAGCGGCTGATCCCCCGCTACGGCCGGATCGGCTTTCTGGCTCGGGAGTTGCTCGACGAGATCCCCCGCACGTTGGCCATGGTCTGAGCCGGTTTCACCTGTTTCCGCATCCGGCGTGGGGGTACCGGAACTCCACCAGCCGAGACTTTTCAGGGAGGTCATACCGGTGTCGACCGATGCCATCGTCCTGCTCAAAGAGGACCACAAGGAAATGCGCCGCCTGTTCAAGGCCTTCCAGGACGCCGAGGAGGGGCCGGCGAGCCAGCGGCAGAAGCTGGTGGACCAGATCCTGGAGGCACTGACGGTGCACACCTATCTGGAGAACGAGGTGATGTACCCGGAGATCCGCCGGCTGCTGCCCGACCTGGAGGACGACATTCTCGAGTCGTACGAGGAACACCACGTCGCCGACGTGCTCTGCGCCGAGCTGGCCAGCATGGACGCCGACGACGAGCGGTTCAACGCCAAGACGACCGTGCTGATCGAGAACGTCACCCACCACGTCGAGGAGGAAGAGCAGGAGTGGTTCCCCAAGGTCCGCGACGCGCTGGGCCGCAAGCAGCTCCAGGAGATCGGCGAGAAGATGATCGCGCTGCGCGCGGACGCGCCGCGTACCCCCACCGCGCCGAAGGCGATCAAGAAGGCGCTCGATGCGGTGACGGCCTGAGGCGCCCGCTCACACCGAAGGGCCCGGCGTCGTGCCGGGCCCTTCGTCGTGCACCACGGGTCAGCTGCCCGATCCCGGCTCGGCCATCCGGCGGTGCTGCTCGGACTTGAGTTTGTCCGGAATGATCTTGCCGGCCGCAGTCTGCACCTTGTTCATCAGAGAGCCGGCGGTAATCGTCTGAGCACCCCTCATCATCGCCTCGAAGCCCTGCTCGGCGACCTTCGCCGGGTCGTCCTTCTTGCCCGAGCCCACCCGGGTGTCCTCCATGTCGGCCCGGTCGAAGAACTCCGTGTCGGTAGGCCCGGGCATCAGCGAGGTCACCGTGACGCCGGTGTCCTTCAACTCGTTGCGCAGCGCCTCGGCGAACGACTGCACGAACGACTTCGACGCGTTGTAGACCGCCTGGAACGGCCCCGGCATGGTGGAGGCGATCGACGAGGTGAAGAGGACCCGGCCCGTCCCCCGCTCGACCATCCCGGGCAGCAGCTTCTTCGCCAGGTGCACCGTCGAGCGCACGTTGAGGTCGACGATCTCCAACTCGTCAGCGAGGTCGGTGCCGCCGACGAAGGCACCACCGGCACCGCGACCGGCGTTGAGCGCCAGCGCGTCCAGCGGCCGTCCGGTCGCAGTGACGGCGGCCACCAGCTCCGTCACGCCCTGCTCACGGGCCAGGTCGGCGCGGACCGACCAGATCTGCGGACCGCCGTCGCGGCGCAGCTTCTGTGCCGCCAGCTCGATGCCGTCGTCCTCGGCGGCGATCACCAGGTCGAAGCCGTGCTCGACGAACTGCGCCGCCAGCTCGTACCCGATCCCGCTGGAGGCCCCGGTCACCAGGGCGAGCGGCCGGGTGGAGGTGGGTGTGGTCATGTTCTCGACTCCTTCTGTGCGAACCCTGGCCGCACCCTTGACGGTGCGGTGGTCACCTACCGTGTGCCCCGCGACGCACCGCCCAATCACGTCGGCGGGGTCGCCTCCCGGAGGGCGGCCCGAACGGCCGGTTCCGGCCCGGTAGGATCGGCCCGGGCCGTTACTGGCGCGTGGGGATGGAGAACCATCGGGGAGCGGCCTCGTCACGTGGACGTTTGCCGAGCGCCTGGGCCTTCCCGCACGTCTGTTGGAGGTCGCATGTCCCGCAACGCCGAGTCCACCGCATTCCGGAGTGCCCTTGAGGTGATCCGGGCTGTCGAGCCGCGGGTCGCCGACGCCATCGGCGCCGAGCTGACCGACCAACGGGAGTCGCTCAAGCTGATCGCCAGCGAGAACTACGCCTCCCCGGCGACCCTGCTGGCCATGGGCAACTGGTTCAGCGACAAGTACGCCGAGGGCACCGTCGGCCGCCGCTTCTACGCCGGCTGCCAGAACGTCGACACCGTCGAGGCGCTCGCCGCCGAGCACGCCCGGGAGCTGTTCGGCGCCGCGCACGCGTACGTGCAGCCGCACTCGGGCATCGACGCCAACCTGGTCGCCTTCTGGGCGGTGCTGGCCGACCGGGTGGAGTCTCCCGCCCTGAAGAAGGCCCAGGTCCGTCAGGTCAACGACCTCACCGAGGCCGACTGGTTCGCGCTGCGCCGCGAGCTGGGCAACCAGCGGATGCTCGGCATGTCGCTGGACGCCGGCGGCCACCTCACCCACGGTTTCCGGCCGAACATCTCCGGCAAGATGTTCGACCAGCGCAGCTACGGCACCGACCCGGCGACCGGCCTGATCGACTACGACCGGGTGGCCGAGGCCGCCCGCGAGTTCAAGCCGCTGATCCTGGTGGGCGGCTACTCGGCGTACCCCCGGAAGGTGAACTTCCGGATCCTGCGCGAGATCGCCGACTCGGTCGGCGCCACCTTCATGGTCGACATGGCGCACTTCGCGGGCCTGGTGGCCGGCAAGGTGTTCACCGGCGACTTCGACCCGGTGCCGCACGCGCACATCGTCACGACCACCACGCACAAGTCGTTGCGCGGCCCGCGCGGCGGCATGGTGCTCTGCCAGCCGGAGCTGGCCGACCAGGTGGACCGGGGCTGCCCGATGGTGCTCGGCGGTCCGCTGCCGCACGTGATGGCCGCCAAGGCGGTCGCGCTCGCCGAGGCTCGCCGGCCCGACTTCGCCGACTACGCCCAGCGGATCGTCGACAACGCCAACGCGCTCGCCGAGGGGCTGCTGCGCCGGGGCGCGACGCTTGTCACCGGCGGCACCGACAACCACCTGGTGCTGATCGACGTGTCCGGCTACGGGCTCACCGGCCGCCAGGCCGAGCAGGCCCTCCTCGACTCGGGGATCGTCACCAACCGCAACTCGGTCCCGCAGGACCCGAACGGCGCCTGGTACACGTCCGGCATCCGGATCGGCACCCCGGCGCTGACCACCCGGGGCCTCGGCACCGCCGAGATGGACCAGACCGCCGAGCTGATCCACACCGTGCTGACCCAGACCACCGCCGGCGCCAACGCCGACGGCACCCCGTCAAAGGCGAAGTACGCCCTGGACGCCGGCCTGGCCGACAAGGTCGCCCGCCAGGCCACCGACCTGCTGGCCACGTACCCCCTCTACCCCGGCATCGACCTGAGCTAGCCCCCGACCGCGTCGATCATGGAGTTGCGGTGCCCGATCCGGGCTGGTGCACGACTTTCGTCCACCACCACAACCCCATGATCGACGCGGGGGCACGGCCGTCAGGCCATCGGGCGCTTCAGGTGGTAGCGGTGGACCTCGGTGCTGCCCTGGACGTTGTTGACGTCCTCGGCCGCGGAGACCAGCTCCCACCCCTCCCGGCCGGCGCGGTTGAGGTGCGCGATGGCGGTGTCGCCGTAGGCGGTGATGTCCTTGCGAGACCCGTCCGGCGCGTACCAGACGAACGAGACGTGAAAATTGCGGCCCTGTCCCTGATAGCGGCGGACGAGCAGGGCGTACTCCCAGGCAACCATGCGGCTTATTATGACCGTCCACCCAGGACGGCGGCACGCGGGTCGTCGCGCATTGCCATCCCGTGAACGCGGTGTGTCAACCCGCCCGGCGGGTCAGCTCGTCGGTGATCAGCGCCGCGAGGCGATCCAGCCCGACGTCGATCTGCTCCGGCGTGACCGCGCTGACCGACAACCGCAACGCGCGAACCGGCGCGGTGTCGTCGTAGAAGTGCGCCATCGGCGTCCACAGCACCCCGTAGTCGCGCGCCGAGCGGTCCAGCAACGCGTCGTCGACCGGGAACGGCACGGTCACCACCACGAAGAACCCGCCGGCCGGCACCGTCCAGCGCACCGCCGCCGGGCGGTCCGGCCGATCCGGCTGGTCGGGCTGGTCCGACTGGTCCGGCAGGGCCGGGAAGCGCCGGGTAAGGCCGGCCACCAGGTGGCGCAGGTTCCGGGTGTACGCGGACCGCTCCCGGGTGTTCGCGGCCACCAGGCTGCATCCGTGCTCCAGCAGCCGGCCGCCGATCACCGCCTGGGCGATCGGCGACGTGTTCACCGTGACCATGCTCTTGATCATGGCGAGCTGGTCGGCGAGCGGGCCGACCTGCCCGCCCGGCCCGGCCACCCGCTGGTCGGCGACCACGTAGCCGACCCGCGCGCCGGGGAGCACGGTCTTGGCGAACGAGCCGAGGTAGACGACCCGTCGTCCGGTGTCCAACGCCTTGAGGGTGGGCGGGCGCGGCCCGTCGTCGAGGTGGAACAGGCCGTACGGGTTGTCCTCCAGCAGCAGCAGATCCTCCTGCGCCGCCAGGTCCAGTAGCCGCCGCCGGTGGGCCGTGTCGATGCTGACCCCGGAGGGGTTGGCGAAGTCCGGCATCACGTAGCAGGCGCGCGGCCGCAGCCCCGCCGCCCGTGCGCCGCGTACCTGAGCGGCCAGGTCGGCCAGATCGACCCCGGACGACCCGCCGGCGACCGGCCACACCGGCAGGTCCACCAGCCGGGCCGCCCCGGTCAGCCCGACGTAGGTCGGGGCGACCGCGAGCAGTACATCCGTCGGCCCGGCCCGCAACGCGCGCAGCACCAGGAACATCGCCTCCTGGCAACCGACGGTCACCACGAGGTCCTCCGGGTCGACGGTGATCCCCTCGTCGACCGCGAGGTTACGGGCGATCAGGTGGTGCACGATGCCCTTCGTCCGGCCGTACTGGAGCAGCAGCCGCCGGGCCTGCTCGGGTCCGTGCCCCAGGTCGTCGACAAGGTGCCGGTGGAAGGTGTCCAGGTGCCGGTGCACCGCCGCGAGGTCGAAGAACTCCTCGTACGGCCGGCCGGCCGCGAGGGACACCGCCGCCGGGTAGCGCTCGGACACCTCGTTGAGGAAGTTCATCGAGGTCAGCGCCGGATCACCAAGCGCGGGGTGCAGGTCGGCGACGCTCAGGTCGACCGGTTCGGCGGCGCTCACCCCTCAACCCACCCCGAGGGTGCGCAGCTCGCCGGCCGCCGCCACGTCGGCGCAGCCGGCCAGGGTGAGCGCGTCGGTCAACTCGGCGACGAGCAGGCCCAGCGCGTCCCGGGCCCCCGGTTCGCCACCGGCGGCCAGCGCCCAGAGCAGCGGCCGGCCGACCAGCACCCCGGCCGCACCCAACGCCAGCGCCCGCAGCACGTCGGTGCCGCCCCGGATGCCGCTGTCCAGCAGCACCTGGCAGCCGTCCCCGACCGCGTCGACGACCTCCGGCAGCATGGTGACGCTCGCCGGGGAGCCGTCCAGCTGCCGCCCGCCGTGGTTGGAGACGACCACCGCGTCCGCGCCGACGCGTACCGCCTCGGTCGCGTCGCGAGGGTCCAGCAACCCCTTGACCACCAGCGGCAGGTCAACCTGCTCACGCAGCCACGCCAGGTCCGCCCAGCGCAGCGCCGGCGCGAACGACGCGGCGGTGTGCGCGGCGATCGCGGACACCCCGGGGGCACCGGAGTGCGCCAGCGCGTCACGACCGTCGGGGAGGTTCGCGGCGACCACCTCGGCCGGCAGCCGGAACGCGTTGCGCAGGTCCCGGGGACGTCGACCGAGCACCGGGACGTCCACGGTGACCACCAGCGCCCGGCACCCGGCCGCGACGACCCGGTCCAGCAGGTCGCGGACGAGCGCTCGGTCGCGCAGCCAGTAGAGCTGGAACCAGACGTCCGCCCCCGTGCGGGTGACCTGTTCGATGGGGGTGCTGCCCAGCGTGCTCGCCAGGTACGGGATCCCGGCCGCGCCGGCCGCCGCCGCCAGACCCAGCTCCCCGTCCGGGTGCACCAACCGCTGGTACGCCATCGGCGCCACGCCGACCGGCATGGCGTACCGACGGCCGAGCAGGTCGGTGCCGAGGTCGACGCTGTCCACCCCGCGCAGCACCCGGGGCAGCACCGCGACCCGGTCCAGCGCGTGACGGTTCGCGGCGAGGGTCACCTCGGACGCGCTGCCGCCGGCCAGGTAGTCCCACACGTCCGGCGGCAGCACCGCCCGGGCCCGCTCGGCGTAGTCGGCGAGCGACACGGCCGGCAGGTCGGCCAGCACCCGCTCACCCATCGCCCAGGCCCGTCGCGCCAGCCGGCTCGGCCGGCTCCTCCGCCTCGCCCCGAGGGGCGGCGTCGTCCACCTCGCCGGGCTCGGCCGGCAGCCCGAAGTGCTCGCGGAGGAAGGCCGCCGCGCTGTCCTGCGCCCGCCGCCCGTCGGTGAAGGTTCCCGGCATGGCGAAGAACCCGTGGATCATGCCCGGGTAGTGCTCCAGCCGGGTGGACACGCCGGCGTCGCGCAGCCGCTCCGCGTACCGCTGCCCCTCGGCGCACAGGGGGTCCAGTTCGGCGGTGATCACCAGCGCCGGCGGCAACCCGGACAGGTCGTCGGCGAGCAGTGGCGAGGCCAGCGGATCCCGGGCGTGCGCCGGGTCGGAGAGGTAGTGCGTCCGGTACCAGGCGACCGAACGGCGGTTGAACAACGCCGGGTCGTCGTCGCCGGCCGGGTCGCCGCTCTGGTCGGTGTTCGGGTAGACCAGCAGCTGCGCGGCGAGCGGGGGCCCGTCCGTACGGCTGAGCAGGGTGACCGCGGCGGCCAGGTTCCCGCCGGCGCTGTCCCCACCCACCGCCAGCCGGGTCGGGTCCACGCCCAGCTCGTCGGCGTGCCCGGCGACCCACGAGGTGGCGGCGTGGCAGTCCTGCACCGCCGCCGGGAAGGGGTGTTCCGGGGCGAGGCGGTAGCCGACGGTGATCACCTGACAGGGCACGGCGTTGGCCAGGCGTCGGCAGATGCCGTCGGCGGTGTCGATGCTGCCGAGCGTCCAGCCGCCGCCGAAGAAGTACAGCAGGGTGAGCAGCGGACCCGACCCGGTCGGCCGGTACACCCGCAGCGGCAGCTCCCCGGCGGGACCGGCGATCCGCTCGTCGCGTACCTCGGCGACCTGCTCGACCGCGCCGGCGCCGGCGCGGATCGCGGCCAGGTCCGCGGCGCGCGCCTCGGAGAGGGTCTGCGCGTACAGCGGCGGGGCGCCGGCCGCGGCACGGGCCGCACGGTACGCCGCAACCTCCGGGTGCAGGGCCATGTCGCTCCTATCCACAGGTGCTGACCAGCAACGTGTCGATGCCGCGCAGGAACAGGCTGCCGCTGTACGTCGGTGTCTCGGTGACCGTCAGCGCGGGGAACCGGGCGAACAGCCGGGGCAGCGCGAGGCGACCCTCCAACCGCGACACCGCCGCGCCGAGGCAGAAGTGCAGACCCACCCCGAAGGCCAGCGACGGAGGGCCGGGACGGGTCGGGTCGAAGTCGTCCGGGGCCGGGAAACGGGCCGGGTCCCGGTTGGCCGCCGCGATCATGATCAGCACATTGGCGTCGCTGGCGACCGGCACGCCGTTCAGCACGGTGTCGGCCGGCGCGGCGCGGGCCAGGAAGTGCACGGGGCTGGCCAACCGCAGCACCTCGTCGACGCAGCCCTGCGCCAGCGTGGCGTCGGTGGGCAGCGCCGCGACGGTCTGCGGGTGGGCCAGCAGCAACGGCAGCCCGTTGCTGAACATGTAGACGGTGGTGACGAAGCTGGCGTTGAACAGCACGATCAGGTTGCTGACCAGCTCATCCTCGGTCAGCTCCACCTCCCCGGAGTCGAGCGCCTCGACCAACGCGCTGAGCAGGTCGTCCCCGGGCACCCGGCGGCGGTGCCCGAGCAACTCCCGGTAGAAGGCCCGCAACTCCTGGGCGGCGGTGTTGGCCGCGGCCAGCCGCTGCGGGGTCTTCCCCGCCACGTCCAGGAACTCGTCGATCCACTCCACCCGCTCGCGGTACCACGCCAGGTCGGCGGCCGGGATGCCGATGAACTCGGCCATCACCAGGGCCGGAGTCGGGTACGCGAAGTCGGCCACGAAGTCGACCGCGCCGTCCCCGGCGTCCGCCATCCGGTCCAGCAGCTCGTCGACCACCCGCAGGATCACCGGTTCCAACGCGCCGAGCCGGCGCGGTGTGAAGGTGCGGGAGAAGACCTGCCGCATCCGGGTGTGGTCGGGCGGGTTGACGAACATCATCGAGGTCTGGAAGGTCCGCAGGATCTCCTGCTCCTCCCAGCCCGGCGGCGGTTTCTTCGTCCACTCCGGATCGCGCAGCAGCCCGTCGACGAGGTCGTAGCCGACCGCGACCGCGACCACCGTAGGGTGCTCGGCGCGCGCCGGCACCGCGCTGATCGGGCCGAGCCGGTGCAGGTCCGCGTACCACGGGTACGGGTCCTGTCTGCCCTGTTCGCTGTACAGGCCGGTGAGGATCTCCTGCACGTCCACGGCCCACTCCTCCCCACCGATGTCGGTGGCCGGGGGCAGCGGGGGTCACCCGCCGCCCCCGGCCGATGTCAGAGGTCGAGCAGCCGCAGCGCCACGGCGTCGGCCAGTGCCTGGTTGCCGGCGTCGTTCGGGTGGATGTGGTCCCCCGAGTCGTACGCGGGCAGCAGCTGGCTGGGCCGTGCCGGGTCGCGCAGCACCCGGTCGAAGTCGAGCAGCCCGTCGAACTCCCGACTGCCGCGCAGGTACGCGTTCACCGCCTGGCGGGTGGCCTCCTTCTGCGGCGTCCACACGCCCGGCGCGCCGTGCCCCTCGTACGGCGTCAGCGTCGCCACCAGGCTGGTCAGCCCGCGCTGCTGGAGCTGCTGGTTGATCTGCCGCAGCGTGCCGATGATCGCCTCGGGTGTGTCGTTCGACATCCAGATGTCGTTGATGCCCAGGTGGGTGACGACGGTACGCACCCCGGTCTGGGGAAAGACGTCCTCGTTGAGCCGGGCCGCCGCGTTCGGGCCGAGCTGGTAGTAGCCGGGGTAGTTGCCGTCGCCCGGCTCGGTGCCCTCGTGGTTGAGCCGGTTGCCGGCCAGGCTCAGGTTGAGCACGCCCGGGGTGCGCCTGTCCGGCCGGTCGGCGAGCAGCCGGTCGGAGAGCAGGTCGGGCCAGCGCCGGTTGGCGTTGACGGTGCTGCCGTTGCCGTCGCCGATGGAGTCGCTGAGCACGACCAGCGCGCCGGGGCTGCCCTTGCGCTGCACGTCGACGCCGGAGAGGAAGAACCAGCAGCAGGTGGGACGGATGGTGAAGCCGGTGCCCTCGGCGGCCCCGGTCAGGTCCCCCGCGCCGATGAAGTTGGCCTGCTGGGACTGCCCGTGGAACGTGGTCGGGCCGGTCGGCGTCGGGAAGTGCAGGGTGACCACGAGGTCACTGTCGTCGGCGACCGGGAAGGCCAACGGGTCGCTGAGCAGCTCCGCGCCCCGGTTCATGGTCGCCGTGGTGGCGCCGGTGAAGGTCAGCGGGCGCACCGACGCGGCGTCGATGTCGGAGAGGTCGTCGGGGGTCGCGGTGTTCGGCCGGGCGACGGTGGCGCGACCGACAGTGACCGCCTGCTCGCCGTAGAGGTTGCTCAGGCGGACCCGCAGCGCCGGGCCGCCCACCGACACGTGCACGATCATCCGGACGCTCTGGTCGTTGAGGCCGGTGTTGGTCAACCCGACCGAGTTGCCCCGGGTGACCGCGGTGGCCCAGCTGCCCGCCCACTCGGCGCGGTCGGGTCGGTCGGCGGCGGTGCCGGACGGACCGGCGCTGGCGACGACGGCGGGTGCGCCGGCGACCAACAGCGCGGCCGCGGCGGCGATGACATGCCATCTCTTCGGGGTTGCCGTTGCCATGGAACCTCCATCGTGTGGCAGCCCAGGGCCGTCCGCTGACGGCGCCCGCCTGGACGATGGTCCAGAAACCTAGCCGCCGCCGCTGACGGGCGTCAATCAACCTGATCGACGCGATCAAATGTCCGGCGGGCCGCTCGGATCGCCCGTCGGCACGGTTCCGACCAGCCGTTTCCCGCCTAGGCTTCCAGGCGGCGGCGGTGCGGTCGCCCAAGCGCGCCACCGTCGCGTCGTCGCCGGGAGCTGCCCGGGGACCGCCGCTTTCTGGGATGGGGGCTGCCGGATGACTGACGGACCCGGGCACACCACGACCTACGTGCACAGGGTGTTGGAGCTCTTCGCCGAATTCGGCGACCGGGAGGCGTTGGTCGGCGGCGGTCGGCGTCTCACTTACACCGACGCCGCCGCGCGGGTCCGGGCGATGGCCGCGACGTTGACCCGGCACGGCGTACGGCCCGGGTCGGCGGTGCTGGTGACCGTCGCGAACGCGGTGGAGGGTCCGCTGCTGCAACTCGCCCTGCATCTGCTCGGCTGCCGGACGATGTGGGTCGCCCCGGTGACCGCGCGCCGGGAGGTCGACGAGTTCATCCGGTTGGCCGGCCCGGACGCCCTGGTCTACGACGCCCGGGACCGGGCCAGTCTGGGCCCGGAGCTGGCCGCCGCGCTGCCCGGCACACCGGTGTGCTGCCTGGGCGCGGGCGGCGCCGGACCCGATCTCACCGCCGACGCCGACGCCGACGTGACGGAGCTGCCGGCGCCCGTGCCGGCGCCCGAGTCGTTCCTGCAGACCAGCGGCACCACCGGAAGCCCCAAGCTGGTGCACCACCGGGAGAGCTTCTACGCCCAGATCCTCGCCCTGGCCGCCGAGTTCCGCGCCGCCGGGTTCCCGCTGCTGCGGCACCTGTCGCACTCGCCGATGTGGCTGGCCAGCGGGCAGATCACCACCCTGTTCAACCTGTTCACCGGCGGGGTGCTGGTTCTGCGCGACGACTGGGACCCGGTGGCCTTCGTGGACACCGTGCAGCGGGAGCGGATCAACTCGACCTTCGTCACCCCGCCGATGCTCTACGAGGTGTTGGACCACCCGGCGCTGGTCGGCGCGGACTTCTCCGCCATGTTCATGTTCAACGTGGGCGCCGGGCCCGCCGCGCCCGCCCGGCTGCGCCAGGCCGTCGCGCGGTTCGGCCCGGTGCTGCGCATCGTGTACGGCCTCAGCGAGGCGGTCGTGATCACCGCGCTGCCCGGGCTGACCGACGATCCGGAGCACCCGGAACGGCTGCGCTCCTGCGGGCGGCCCTACGGCGACGTCCGCATCGAGATCCGCGACGACGACGGTGCGGTGCTGCCGACGGGCCGCGACGGCACGGTGTGGGTGCGCACCCGACTGAGCTTCGCCGGCTACCACGGTCAGCCTGAGCTGACCGCGCAGACGCTCGTCGACGGGTGGGTGCGGACCCGCGACATCGGCCACCTCGACGACGACGGCTACCTCTACCTGGTCGACCGGGCAGACGACGCGATCCTCACGCAACGGCGGAGCTGGCCGATCTTCTGCCGCCCGATCGAGGACGTGCTGGCCGGGCACCCGCAGGTACGGGCCGCCGCCGTGATCGGCGTGCCGGACGAGACGGCCGGCGAGGTCCCGTACGCGTTCGTGGTGCTCGGGCCGGGCGCGACGGTCACCGGGGCGGAGCTGATCGACCTGGTGACCGTCGAACTCAACGAGATGTGGGCACCGGCCGGTGTGGAGTTCGTCGACCGGCTGCCGGTGAACCGGTCGATGAAGGTGGACAAGCGGGCGCTGCGCGCGCGGTACGCGGCGCGTCGGGCGGCGGCGGTCGGGGCGTGACCCCCCGCCGGCAACTTGTCGTCCTGGTCAGCGCGGACCTGATCTCCAACCTGGGCACCCGCATCTCGGTGGTGACCATCCCGTGGCTGGTGCTGGTCACGACCGGCAGCCCCACCAAGATGGGTCTGGTCGCGTTCGCCGAGACCCTGCCGTACCTGCTGTCCAGCGCGTTGGGCACACCCTGGGCGGACCGGATCGGCCTGCGCCGTACCTCGATCCTCTGCGACGCCGGCAGCGCGGTGGCGATGGTCGTCGTCGCGCTGACCCCGTGGTTGGGCTTCGCCCCACTGGTGGCACTCGTCGCGGTGGCCGGTGCGCTACGGGGCATCGGGGACCGGGTGAAGCACGTGATGTTCCGCCCGGTCGCGGAGGCCGCCGGAGTGCCGCTGATCCGACTGACCTCCGCGTACGACGGGCTCAGCCGGGTGATGACCCTGTTCGGCGCCGCCGTGGGCGGCCTGCTGATCGCCGCGTTCGGGGTGACCGAGGCGATCCTCATCGACGCGGCCAGCTTCGGCGTCTGCGCGCTGCTCATCGGCGTCCTGGTCCGCCCGCCGGCCGCCCCGACGCAACCCGCCCAGCCGGAGAGTTACCTGCGCGCGCTGCGGGGCGGCTTCAGCTACCTGGGCCGGGACTGGCCGCTGCTCGGCATGCTCGCCGTCATCTCGGCGCTGAACATGGTGGCCAACGCCAGCGTGGCCGTCTACATCCCGGTCTGGGTCGCCCGGGAGCTGCACGGCCCGAGCGGTCTCGGCCTGGTGCTGGCGGCGTTCTCGGCGGGCGCGCTGCTGGGCAACCTGGTGTTCACCGCGCTCGGGCCCCGGCTGCCCCGACGGCTAACGTTCCTGGTCGGCGCGCTGGTCGCCGGCACGCCCCGGCTGGTGGCGCTGGCGATCAGCGACGAACTGCCGGTCGTGCTCGTGGTGACGTTCCTGTCCGGAATCGGCATCGCGGCGGTCAACCCGCTGCTCGGGGTGGCGCTCTACGAGCGGGTGCCGCCGGAGTTGCAGACCCGGGTGATCGGCATCGCCGGTTCGTTGGCGTTCGTCGGGTTGCCGGTCGGCGCGCTGCTCGGCGGCTGGTCGGTGGACGCTCTGGGGCTCACCCCGGCCCTGCTGACCATGGCGGCCGTGTGCCTGGTGGTCACCGCGTACCCGCTGTTGCACCGGGCGTCCGGCCCGGAGACGTCAGCGCGGCCCACCCCCGTCGCCACCCGGTAAACCCGTTGCGGGCCCGGCGCGGCTGCCGCAGGCTCGGACCGATGAGCGCGCAGCCGCCTCCGGGCGTCCCGGTGACCAACGCCGCCGTGGCCGACCGGATCGACGAGACACTGGTCCGCCGGCTGGTGGCCGAGCAGTTCCCCCGGTGGGCGGATCTGCCGGTCCGCCCCGTCGAGGTCGACGGGTGGGACAACCGCACATTCCACCTGGGCGAGGAGATGAGCGTACGGCTGCCCAGCGGCGCCGGGTACGCCCTCCAGGTCGCCAAGGAGCAGCGCTGGCTGCCGGTGCTCGGGCCACAGTTGCCGGTGGAGATCCCCGTGCCGCTGGCCCACGGCCGGCCCGGGGCCGGATACCCGTACCCGTGGTCGGTCTACCGGTGGATCGACGGGCGGACCGCCCGCGCCGAGCGGATCGACGACCTGTCCCGGTTCGCCACCGACCTCGCCGCCTTCCTGCGCGCCCTGCGCCGCGTGGACGCCACCGACGGCCCGGCGCCCGGCCCGCACAGCGCCTGGCGGGGTGGCCCGCTGTCCACGTACGACGCCGAGACCCGGGCGGCGATCGAGACGCACCGCGACCGGGTCCCCGTCGGCGTGGTCACCGACATCTGGCAGGCCGCCCTCGACGCCACCTGGACCGGGCCGGCGGTCTGGTTCCACGGCGACGTCGCGGACGGTAACCTGCTGGTCCACGACGGCCGACTCGCCGCGGTCATCGACTTCGGCTGCTCCGGCGTGGGTGACCCGGCGTGCGACACCGTGATCGCCTGGACCCTGCTGCACGGCCCCAGCCGGGCCGCCTTCCGGGCCGCGCTCGGTCTCGACGACGCCACCTGGGCCCGGGGACGAGGCTGGGCGCTGTGGAAGGCGCTCATCACCCTGGACGATCGGGACCCGACCAAGGCCGAGGGAGCCGGGCAGGTGCTCGGCGAACTCCTCGCGGAGCACAGCGTGGCCCGCTGAACCCGTACCGGCCGGGCCGGTCAGCGGGCGGCCCGGGCCGGGGTGGCGTGTTCGGTGCGGCAGCTCGGGCAGCGCAGTCGCGTCCCCGCGGCCGTCCGGGGCACCCGTAGCCGCTGCCCGCAGCGGCAGGTCACCACCGGGGCCGACGCCCGCAGGTATTCGTCCCGCTCCCGGCGCGGCCACCGGCCGTGACAGCGGGCGCACCACTTCGGGGGGTAGCTGTGGTAGTGGGCCAGGCCGAACGCGCCCGCGACCATCAGCGCGGCGGGAACCAGCAGACCGAGCGGCGCGAGCAGCGCGGTCGGCACTCCCCCAACGCCGTCCGACACCAGCACGGCGACCACGGTAAGCACGACCACCGGCACACCGAGCACTGTGAACCCGAAACCCCAGGCGAAGGCCAGCAGGGCCGGCAGGAACATCCACATGGCGCCGGGCGCCCACCGGCGGACCCCGTACCCGCCGCAGTGTGGGCAGTTCGGCGAGGCGCTGTGCGGCAACGACCGCAGCGCCTTCGGCGCGAGCCACTGAACCAGAAGCTTGAGGATCTCCTCGACCAGTTTCGTCGCGAGGGCCTGAAGGAACGAACCGAGCATGCGGTCACCTCCCTCGCCGATGGACTCTGCGGTCAGCCCACCGCCCATGGTGAGTGGTGGGTGCCAACAGCCCACCCCAGCGCGCCGACGTCGCAGCGCCCACGACGCCAATCCGACAGCCCTCGCGCGTTGTTCGTCGGACGTTCGGCTGCTGGCCGCGCTGGCGTTGGCGGGGGCGGCTAGCGTCCACCGTCGTCACCGCACCTGGAGGCTGCCGCGCATGACGTCGTCACCCACCCGCCGCCGCACCGCCGAGGTCACCGCCGTGCGCCGGATCGGCGACAGCGCCCCGCACAGCGCGTTCACCGACCTCGTCCGGTACGCCGGAAGCTGGTTCTGCGCCTTCCGGGAGGCCCGGACCCACCTCAGCGACGACGGCGTGATCCGGGTGCTGACCTCGACCGACGGCCGGTCCTGGGCTTCCGCGACGGTCATCGCGCAGGCCGGCGTCGACCTGCGCGACCCGCGCTTCGTGACGCGACCCGACGGGCGGCTGCAACTGCTGGCGGCGGCGGCCACCGGCGAAGCCACCGGCGCAGCCGCCAGCGAAGCCGCCATGACCTTCCAGACGGTGACCTGGCTCTCCACCGACGGGCACGCCTGGGGCGATCCCACCCCGGTGGGCGAGCCCGGCGTCTGGGTGTGGCGGGCGGCCTGGCACGACGGTGCGATGTACGGCGTCGGCTACGCCACCCGGGAGCCGAGGTTCGCCCGGCTCTACCGCAGCACCGACGGGGTGGACCTGCGGCCCTGGGTGCCGACGCTGTTCGAGGACGGGTACCCCAACGAGTCCGGTCTGGTCTTCGACCCGGACGGCACCGCCCGGTGCCTGCTGCGCCGGGACGAGGCCACCGCGAGCGCGCAGCTCGGCCGGGCCGTGCCGCCGTACCGGGACTGGACCTGGACCGACCTGGGTGTCCAGGTGGGCGGGCCGACGCTGCTCCGGCTGCCCGACGGGCTGCTGCTGGCCGGGGTCCGCCTGCACGACGGCAGGGTCCGCACCGCGATCTGCGTCGTCGACCCCGACCGGGGCGAGCTGACCGAACTGGTCGCGCTGCCCTCCGGCGGCGACACCAGCTACCCCGGCCTGGTGTGGCACGACGACCTGCTGTGGGTCAGTTACTACTCGTCCCACGAGGGGCAGACCTGTGTCTACCTGGCCGAGGTCAGCCTGACCGGCTGAGCCTGGCCCGGCAGCCCGGCGGTCGGCTAGCGTGCCGACATGCCATCGACGTTCACCGAATCGACGGACCCGTACTGTCTGCGCCCGGGGGAGGCCGTCGAGCTGCTGCACGGGCACCCGTGGCGGCGGTTCGTGGCGCTCGGCGACAGCGTCGTGGAGGGCATGTGTGAGCCGACACCGGGCTACCCGGACGTGCAGTGGGTGGACCGGGTCGCCGCCGAGCTGACCGCGGTGCGCCCCGAGCTGGCGTACCGGAATCTGGGTCGACGCGGGCTGCGCGCGCACCAGGTGCGGGCCACCCAGCTCGCACCGGCGCTGGCCTTCGCACCGGATCTGGCGCTTGTCGTCTGCGGCGGCAACGACGCCTTCCACCCGGCGTACGACGCGGAGGCGGTGGACGCCGAGCTGACCGCGATGATCACCGCGCTGCGCGACGTGGGCGCCGACGTGATCACCGTGGGCATGTTCGACGTCTCGCACAGCCCCGCGGTGCCCGAACACCTCCGGGCCAGCCTGGGCGAACGAATGCGCCGCCTCTCGGCACACACGGCAAACCTGGCCCAACGCCTCGGCACCCTCCACGTGCACCTGACCGACCACCCCCTGACGGCCGACCCCACCCTCTACAGCACCGACGGCCGCCACGGCAGCGCCCGCAGCGACGCCATAGCAACAGCCCAAACCCTCCGCACCCTCTCCCACCAACTCCCCCCCGCCTCGCCTTAGCTCCCCTCGCCTCGGTGATCAAGAGATTTGCGTCAGGAAGATGGCCTTCCTTGACCGAAACCTCTTGATCACCGCGTAGGGGCGGGGTCAGGCGGTTAGGAGGATTCCGGTTAGGAGGACGCCGTGGGCCAGGTTGAGGATTCCGTCGCAGCCGGGGTAGCCGACTCTCGCCAGGCCGCCGGAGGCGTGCCGGCCGAACAGGTACGGGGCCAGGGAGTACGGGACGTCGGCGGTGACCGTCTCACCGGTCTCGATCTGGACGAAGTCCATCGACACCCGGTCGGTCGGCAGGTACTCCTGCAGGATGGCGCCACCCCGCTCGACGGCGGCGCGCACACCGTCGGCCCAGTCCGCCGCGCTCAACTCCGGGCCGAGCAGCACGCCGTGCCCGGCCGAACCGTCGGCCGGCTTCGCCACAAGCGTGGCCTGCTCGGCGATGGCCCGGTCGAGCACCGCGGCGGTCAACGGCACCGTGTACGGCACGTGCCGGCGGATCAGCGCCTGGTCGTCGGCCGGCAACCCGTCCACGTCCTCCCACAGCCAGGCGAACGTGGTCTTGTTGCCGAGCAGCCAGGCCGCCGCCGACACGAACATCGGTAGGGTGCCGGCGGCGAGGGCCAGGGCCACCGCGTCCAGGCCGGCAGTCGGGGTGACCCGGTTGGGCACGAAGAGCCGGAACAGCGCGTCGACCGGTGCGCCGTCGACGACCAGGCGGTTGTCGGCGTCCAGGGTGGCGGTGGAGACCGGGGCGATGACCAGGTCGATGCCGAAGTCCCGGGCCCGTACGGCGAGGGGGTCGAGGATCCGGATGAACGTCTGCGGGTCGTCGAGGCCCGGGTAGTCGACGTCGAAGTCCATCAGCAGCGCCACCCGGGCGCCCTCGGGCAGTCGCAGTTCCTCGCGGATCGCCACGAACCGCTGGTCCAGCAACGACGGCGCGGCCCGCACCGGCAGGTCGTCGAGGATGCCCCGCTCCCGGTAGAGGTGCGCGAACCGCTGGATGACGGTGTCGGCGTCGAACCCGCCGCCGAGGCTGCTGTCGATGTTGTACTCGACGAACTTCGGCACCCCGGCGGAGAAGATCACGTCCGGGCGGTACGCGGCCAGCAGCGCCTCGGTCAGCGGCTCGGACTCGTCCAGCAGCCGGGTCTCCCCCGCCGGTACGCCGAGCAGCCGGCGCAGTTCACCGGCGGTGCCGGCCCGACGACGGCAGGCGTCGAGGATGAGCTGGGCGAGCCGGTCGCAGACCTCGTTGAGGTGCCGCCAGGCGTCGGCGGTAAGCACCGGGGGGCGGGCCAACCGCCACTGCTTGTTGTAGGTGGCCCGGCCGTGGAAGACCTGCTCCCAGGCCGCCGCCCCGCTGGCCACCATGGCCCGACGGGCCGGCTCCGGCAGGTCGGTCCAGGCCCGGTCGGCCGCCGGCCACGGATAGTTCGGGTCGATCATGAGGAGTCCTTCATGGTCAGGTGGATGGCGGTGGCGAGCTGGTCTCGGCCGGGCTGCACGGCCCGGTCGAGTGCGGGGGCGAACGGCAGCACCGCCCCGTCCGGTCGGGTGACCCGGCGCGGCGGGGCGAGCAGGGGGACCCGTTCCACCACCGAGGCGATGATCTCGGCGGCCATCCCGCAGGAACGGTTGGCGTCGTCGAGCACCACGAGCCGCCCGGTGCGGGCCACCGACTCGGTGAGACCGTCGATGTCGAAGGGGTAGAGCGTGCGCGGGTCGAACACCTCCACCGAGACCTGGTCGGCCACCTCCTCGGCGACCGCGAGCGCGTCGTGCACCAGGTGCCCGATCGCGACCACTGTCACGTCGTCGCCGAAGCGGTGGATCCGGCCCCGGCCCAGCGGCACCGGCGCCAGGTCGTCGACGTCGTCGCGCAGGTCCATCGCGCCGGCCGGCGCGAACACCACCACCGGGTCGTCG
The DNA here is from genome assembly GCF_022229015.1 of Micromonospora foliorum. Classification (GTDB taxonomy): domain Bacteria; phylum Actinomycetota; class Actinomycetes; order Mycobacteriales; family Micromonosporaceae; genus Micromonospora; species Micromonospora foliorum. The sequence continues at coordinate 4,778 of NZ_JAKKFF010000061.1, read as the reverse complement.
TGGCGGATCGCGGTGACCAGCAGCCCGTACGCGTCGGCCGGGGTGGCCGGCACGACGGTGACCACGCCGACGTGGGCGAAGAGGCTGTACGGGTGGTCGGAGTGCTGCCCAGCCCACCCGGTACGCGAGCCGGAGCCGGGCACCAGATAGGTGACGGGGACACTGCACTGCCCGCCGGTCATCAGCGGGAACTTGTGCGCGTGGTTGACGATCTGCTCGAAGACCAGGAACAGCAGTGACGGGATCTGGAACTCGATCACCGGCCGCAGCCCGGCCAGCGCCGCCCCGGTGGCGAAGCTGGTGAACGCCTGCTCCGACAGGGGGGTGTCGCGGACGCGTTCGGTCCCGAACCGCTTGGCTAGCCCGGTGGTCACCAGTGACGCCCCGACCTGGACGTCCTCGCCGAGGACAAAGACCGCCTCGTCGCGGGTCAACTCGTCGGCGAGGGCCCGGGTCAGCGCCCGGCGGTACGACAGTCGGGGCACCTCAGCCACCTCCGGTGCGCACGGTCATTCAGCCACCTCCGGTGCGGGCGGTCAGGCCGCTGGCGTACAGGTAGGTCAACGCGTCGGCCGGGTCGGGTTCCGGGCTGTTCAGGGCGAACCGCACCGCCGCGTCGAGGGTCGCCTCGACCTCGGCGTCCACGGCGGCGCGGTCGGCGTCGGTGAGGCGTTCGCCCTGGATGCGCACCGGGTCCCGGGCCCGACCACGGGTCACCTCGTCGGGCGGGCGGTAGTCGTCGAGGCGTACCGCGTGTTCGAAGGTGTGGTGGGCGTCGAAGCGGTAGGTCCGGGCCTCGATCAGCTCGGGGCCGCCGCCGGCGCGCATCCGGTCGACGGCGGCGGACGCGGCGACGCGTACCGTCTCGGGGTCCTGGCCGTCGACCTGGACGGCCGGGAGGTCGAACGCGGCGGCCCGGCCGGCGATGCTGCCGGCCACCGCGCCGGCGACCGGCATGGTGGTGGCGTAGCCGTTGTTCTCGCAGACGAACAGCACCGGCACCCGCCAGAGCGCGGCCAGGTTGAACGCCTCCAGCAGCATCCCCTCGTTGACCGCGCCGTCGCCGAAGAAGCTCACCCCGACGGTGTCGCGGCCCCGGCGGCGGTGCGCCCAGACCGCGCCCGTGATGATCGCCCCGGAGGCGCCGACGATCGCGTTGGCGCCGAGCACGCCGATGCTCAGGTCGGCGGCGTGCATCGAACCGCCCCGGCCGGCGTTGAGGCCGGTGACCCGGCCGCACAGCTCGGCGAGCATCCGGGCCGGGTCGGCCCCGCGGGCCAGGACGTGCCCGTGCCCGCGGTGGGTGCCGGCGAGCACGTCGTCGGCACCCAGCGCGGCGCAGACGCCGGCGGCGATCCCCTCCTGACCGAGGTACGGGTGGATGCCGCCGACGATCTGCCCGCCGTGGACCAGCTCCACCGCCCGTTCCTCGAACCGGCGGATCAGCCGGACCGTGCGGTAGAGCCGGACCGGGTCGGCGTCGGTCACGCAGGCCCCTTGATGGCGGCCAGGATGTCGTCCCAGAGCCGGGCCCGGGCAGCGAGGGCGGTGTTGACCGTGTCGGCGCACTCCTGCCACTTGGTGTCGTCGTCGCCGCACAGGTCGGCGAGCATCTGCATGGCCATCGGGGTGTGCTGTTCACCGTCGACCTCGATGTGCCGCTCCAGGTAGTCGACGAAGGTGTGCAGCCGGTTGCTGTGCTCGTTGACCGAGACGACCTGGGTGAACATGTCCGGGATCAGGTCCTCGCGGCCGAACGCGAAGGCCGCCGCCTGGCAGTGCACCGGGGTGGACTCGATGATCTGCCAGGTGGTCGCGGCGAACCTCGCCGACGCGGCCGGCACCCCGGCCTCGGTGAGCGCCTCGGTGACCGGTCGGCCGGCGCGCAGCAGGTCGACCAGGGCGGTCACCGCCGTGGTGTCCGCGCCGGCCTCGGCCATTCCCCGCACGTACAGCTCGAAGTGGCTGATGTAGCCGCCGCCCAGCTCGTCGCTCTCCTCGACCATGACGATGTCGTTGATGAGGCGGCGGCTGCCGGTCGGGCCGGTCGGGATCCACGGCACGGTGACGCAGGTCAGTTGCCGTTGCAGCGACTTCAGCAGGGACATGAAGTCCCAGACCGCGAAGACGTGGTGCTCCATGAAGGTGACCAACGCCTTGTGGGTGTCCAGGTTGGCGTAGAGCGGGTGCTTGACCACGGCGTCGCGCCGGTCGGTCACCGCCCGCTCCAACCGCTCGATGCCCGGGTGCGTCTTACCCCAGTCGTACCGTGACATGTCAGCCTCCCTGCTGGGCGTGGTGGCGCCAGATGACCGGGCAGTAGTCGGGGTCCGCGTAGTCCGGCCGCCCGTCGTGGGTGCGGCGGACCAGCACGTCGTGGTTGTACGCGGCGAGCGTGCCGTCGGAGAGCGGAAACTCCCGCCAGGCGTTGTCGCCGTCCTGCAGGTGCAGCGAGATCGCCTGTCGGGGGCGACCGCTCACGTTGGGGCCGCTGCCGTGGTAGGTGCGGCAGTGGTGGAAGCTCATATGTCCCTTGGGGATCACCATCGGGACCTTGCGGATCTCCACGCCGTTGTACGCGGCGTTCTCGGCCAGCATCTCCTCCAGCTGGCTGCGGTCCCGGTCGGCGAAGTGCCGCACCACGGTGTCGTCCGCGCCGATCTCCTTCCACCGGTGCGAGCCGTCGACCATGGTGATGGTGCCCATCTCCTCCCCGCAGTCGTGGAAGGGGATGAACGCGGTGAGCATCTTCTCCGACGACGAGGACGCCCAGTAGTGCTTGTCGAAGTGCCAGGGCACGATGTTGCTCGGCTCGCCGGAGATCGGCGGCTTGTAGATCAGCGTGGCCTGGAAGACCCGGATCTCGTCGGCCTGGGCGAGCCGGGCGGCGACCGCGCCGATCAGCGGCTTGCGCAGGATCGCGCCGAACCCGTCGTGCTCGTGGTGGACGTAGTCGTTGTGCCGCTGCACCGGCCCCCGGGACGGCTCCCAGTAGGCGAGTTTCGGCGGACGGACGGGCAGCCGACGGTCGCGCTCGCCGTCGTAGTAGCGCTGCGCGGCGGCGGTGAGGGCGTCCACCTCGTCGTCGGTGAAGAGCTTCTTCGACAGGTACCAGCCGTGCTCGGCGTAGTGCCGAACGTCGTCGTCGGACGGCAACAGCGCCTGCTCCTGCGCGGTCAGCGTCGGTTCGTAGCCAGTCACGCTCACGCACCCACCCCCTGTGGTGTGGCCGCCACGGCGGCCAGTTCCCGTTCCTTGGCCTCGTAGAGCGCCTTGATGTTGCCGCTGCCGAAGCCCCGCGCGCCGCGCCGCTCGATCAGCTCCAGAAAGAGCGTGCGACGCACGTGCATCGACTCGGCGAAGATCTGCAAGAGCTGGCCGTCGTGGTCGGAGTCGACAAGCACACCCAGCTCACGCAGCCGGTGCAGCGGGGCGTCCACCCGACCGACCCGCGCCTCCAGGGCGTCGTAGTAGCTGGCCGGGGTGCCGGCGAAGCGCACCCCGCGCCGGCCCAGCGCCTCCACCGCGCCGACGATGTCGTCGGTGCGCAGCCCCAGGTGCTGCACTCCCCCACCGGCGTGCTGGTCGAGGAACGCGTCGATCTGCCCCGACCGCCGCGTGCGGTCCGGTTCGAGCAGGACCACGGTGACCCGCCTGGACGGGCTCTGCACCACCTTGGAGTTCATCGCCTGCCCGTCGACCTCGATGTGCTCCTCGAAGATCTGCGCGAAGTCGAACAACGCCTCGAAGTGCCGGACCGTCTCGTCGAGCTGGCCGGGCGGCACGCAGACCGCCAGATGGTCGATCTCGGCGAGCACCGGCGGGTGGCCGTCCGGCGTGGACGCGGCGGTGATGGCACCGGGCAGGAACTCGCCCCGGTCGCCCCGGCGCTGCACCAGCCGGTGCCGCACGTCGGCGAAGCCGTCCACCTCGGCGATCACCACCTCGGCGTCCGCGCCGGTGCGGGTGGTCGGCGGCGTCACGCCGGTCGCACCCCGACCCACCAGCTCGGCGTACGCGGCCGACACGTCGTCGACCTCGACCGCGACGACCGCGATGCCGTCACCGTGGCGCTGTACGTACCGCGCGGCCGGATGCTCGGCGCTCAGCCCGGAGGTGAGCAGCAACCGGATGTCGCCGTGGCAGAGCAGCAGCGAGCGCTGCCCCGCCAGCCCGGTCTCCGGGCCACCCTGGCCGCAGACCTCGAAGCCGACGGCGGTGCTGAAGTAGAAGGCCGCCTGTCGGGCGTCCCCCACATAGAGTTCGATGTGGTCGATACCACGGATGTCCATGTCCCCTGAAACCCCTTCCCACCCGATTCCCCCTGTTGCCGTCCGGGCACGCCCCGCCCGGGATGCCGCCTCGATCACCCCCTCGGCTCGGCGACGCGCGCCAGCAGCAGGCTCACGTTCTGGCCGCCGAACCCGAACGAGTTGGTGACCGCGTACTCCAGGTCGGCCTTGCGGGGCGTGCCACGGATGTGGTCCGCCGGGCAGGCCGGGTCCGGATCGTCGAGGTGGTACGTCGGCGGTAGGAGTCCCCGACCGAGCGCCAGCGCGGTGGCCGCCGCCTCCAGCACCCCGGAGGCGCCCAGCAGGTGACCGGTGAGCGCCTTGGTGGAGCTGACCGGCACGCCGCCGACGCCGAAGACGTCGGCCAGGGCGGTGGTCTCCGCGATGTCACCGAGCTTCGTGCCGGTGCCGTGCGCGTTGACGTAGCCGACCGCCGCCGCCGGCACACCGGCGCTGCGCAGCGCCCGGCGGATGCACGCCGCCGCG
>NZ_JAKKFF010000060.1 GCF_022229015.1 Micromonospora foliorum | reverse complement strand
CGACGCCGTTGGCGGGGCGTCGGACCACGGAGGCGTGGGACGCGCTGGACCGGGGCGAGGACCCGACGGCCGACTGACGCGACGGGCGGCGGGCTGTCAGCCGACCGGCTGGCGCTCCCACTGGGCGCGGCTGCTGGCGGCGCGGGCGGCGGTCAGCTCGGCGACCAGGCGGTTCAGCTCGGCGCGTTGGTCGGCGCGGGCCCGGTCGGCGCAGACCGCCTCCCAGGCGTTGCCCCGTGCCGTCCGCATCCGTCCCTCGCCCACCATGGCCCGTTCCACGGTGTGCACCACTCCGACGGCGAGCGAGGCCACCGTCCGCGAGATGGTGGTCAGTCCGATGGTCGGGTGCGGCTCGGAAATGCTCATGGTCACCTCGCAGGAGGAGTTGCTGCGGTCGGGGCAGGCGCGCCATCGAGTCTGCCCGAGGACGATGCTCGCCGGTCGACGTTTCGCCGCGGTGACCGCCCGGTCAACTGTCTCGCCTCGGCCGTGACCAGGGACCGTCCGTTCGGCCTTGAGCTTGCTCACAACATCGATCGGCGTCGCTGCCGGAGGGCGCAGACCCGGAACTGGTGGCATGATCGATGAATCGGCCCGGTCTGACTGCGGCCGCCAGGCTCCATACCACGTGACGGTGGTCGATACCGGAGGTGGCGCTGCGTGACAACCCGTTCACGGCAAGTCGGCCATTATGCCGCAGCCCTTTTCGTGAGCAGCGCCATACCCCCGGCATTCGGCGTCGGTCGGCTGCCCCTAGCATCGGCCCATGACGCCCGGAGAGGGGAGTCCGTTCGTGACTGCTGAGCATGCGCACGCGGAGGGGGACGAGGCCGGCCAGGCAGCGTCCGTAAGCGTGCTCGACGAGATCCTGGCTGGCGTACGTGAAGACGTCGCCCGACGCCAGGAGCAGGTTCCGCTGGAGCGGATCCGTGAACTGGCAGCGGCGGCGCCACCGCCGATGGACGCGTACGCGGCGCTGCGTAAGCCCGGCGTGGCCGTGATCGCCGAGGTGAAGCGCTCGTCGCCGTCCAAGGGCCGGCTGGCCGAGATCGCCGATCCGGCCGACCTCGCGGTCGACTACGCGGCCGGTGGGGCGCGGGCGATCAGCGTGCTGACCGAGGGGCGCTGGTTCGGCGGTTCGCTGGACGACCTGGCGGCTGTCCGTGCCGCGGTCACCGTGCCGGTGCTGCGCAAGGACTTCGTAGTCTCCAGCTACCAGATCCACGAGGCGCGCGCGCACGGCGCCGACCTGGTTCTGCTGATCGTCGCCGCACTCGAGCAGAACGTCCTGATGGGTCTGCTGGAGCGGATCGAGTCGCTGGGCATGACCGCTCTGGTCGAGGTGCACGACGAGGAAGAGGCCGACCGCGCGCTGGAGGCCGGCGCGCAGGTGATCGGGGTCAACGCCCGTGACCTGCGTACCCTGGAGGTCGACCGGTCGGTGTTCGAGCGGATCGCGCCCGGCCTGCCCAGCAGCGTCGTCAAGATCGCCGAGTCCGGCGTTCGTGGCCCGCACGACCTGATCCGGTACGCCTCCGCGGGCGCCGACGCGGTCCTCGTGGGCGAGGGCCTGGTCACCCAGAAGAGCCCCCGCGAGGCGGTCGCCGAGTTGGTCAACGCCGGCAACCACCCGGCAACGCCCCGGCCGGTGCGCTGACCCCGCGCCGGTCTGACGTCCCAGCGAGAGGATTCCCGATGAGCGCCGACGCGCTGGCCCCGGTGGCCGGCCCGCAGCCCGACTCCGCCGGCCACTTCGGCCGCTTCGGCGGTCGGTTCGTTCCCGAGGCCCTGGTGGCCGCGCTGGACGAGCTCGACGGGGCGTGGCGTACGGCGATGGAGGACGAGTCCTTCCGGGCCGAGTTCGGTGCGCTGCTGCGCGACTACGCCGGCACGCCGTCGTTGCTCTACGAGGCCCGGCGGTTCTCCGCGAAGGTCGGCGCGCGGGTGCTGCTCAAGCGGGAGGACCTCAACCACACCGGTGCGCACAAGGTGCGCAACGTGCTCGGCCAGGCGCTGCTCACCAAGCGGATGGGCAAGACCCGGGTGATCGCGGAGACCGGTGCCGGGCAGCACGGTGTCGCCACCGCGACCGCCGCCGCCCTGTTCGACCTGGAGTGCGTGGTCTACATGGGCCAGGTCGACACCGAGCGGCAGGCGCTCAATGTGGCCCGGATGCGGATGCTCGGCGCGACAGTCGTCCCGGTCACCAACGGTTCACGCACCCTCAAGGACGCGATGAACGAGGCGATGCGCGACTGGGTGGCCAACGTCGACGAGACGCACTACCTGATCGGCACCGCCGCCGGCCCGCACCCGTTCCCGGCGATGGTGCGCGACTTCGTCCGCGGCATCGGTGACGAGGCCCGCCAGCAGTGCCTGGACCTCACCGGCGGGCTGCCGGACGCCGTCACCGCCTGCGTCGGCGGTGGCTCCAACGCGCTCGGCATCTTCCACGCGTTCGTGGGCGACGAGGCCGTGCGGCTGTACGGCTTCGAAGCCGGCGGCGACGGGGTGGCCACCGGCCGGCACGCGGCGAGCATCACCGGCGGGTCCGCCGGGGTGCTGCACGGCACCCGCACCTTCGTGCTCCAGGACGCCGACGGGCAGACCCTGGAGTCGCACTCCATCTCGGCCGGCCTGGACTACCCCGGCGTCGGGCCCGAGCACGCGTGGCTGCACGACACCGGCCGGGCGAACTACCTGCCGGTGACCGACGACGAGGCGATGGCCGCCTTCGAGCTGCTCTGCCGCACCGAGGGCATCATCCCGGCGATCGAGAGCGCACACGCGCTCGCCGGCACCGTCGCGCTGGCCCCGAAGCTCGCCGCGGAGCTGGGCCGGGAGCCCACCATCGTGGTCAACCTCTCCGGGCGGGGCGACAAGGACGTGCACACCGCCGGCGACTACTTCGGCATCCTCGACAAGGAGCGGTGAGATGAGCCGGATCGGGGTGGCCTTCGACAAGGCCCGCGCCGACGGACGGGCACTGCTGGTCGGCTGCATGCCGGCCGGTTTCCCCACCGTCGAGGGCAGCATCGCCGCGATGACCGCCATGGTCGAGGCCGGCGTCGACGTCATCGAGGTGGAGATTCCCTACTCCGACCCGGTGATGGACGGGCCGGTGATCCAGCGGGCCAGTGACATCGCGCTGGCCGGGGGCGTACGCACCGCGGACACGATGCGCATCGTCGAGGCGGTGGCGGCCACCGGCGCTCCGGTGGTCACCATGACCTACTGGAACCCGGTCGAGCGGTACGGCGTGGACGTCTTCGCCCGTGACCTCGCCTCCGCCGGCGGCACCGGCCTGATCACCCCGGACCTCATCCCCGAGGAGGCCGACGAGTGGCTGGCCGCCTCGGACGCGCACGGGCTGGACCGCACGTTCCTGGTCTCGCCGTCGTCCACCGACGCCCGGCTGGCGATGACGGTGGGGCACTGCCGCGGCTTCGTCTACGCGACCGCCGTGATGGGGGTGACTGGTGCCCGGGCGCGTACCTCCGACGCCGCCCCGACGCTGGTCTCCCGGGCCCGCGCGGTCACCGACCTGCCGATCGGTGTCGGCCTGGGTGTGGGCACCGGCGCGCAGGCCGGCACCGTAGCCGGTTACGCGGACGGGGTGATCGTGGGCAGCGCGCTGGTCCGGTGCGTGCTCGACGCGTCCACGGAGGCCGACGGGCTGGCCGCCCTGCGCACGCTCAGCGTCGAACTCGCCGAGGGCGTCCGCAACCCCACCCGCTGAGCCCGGCCTCGCCGGCCCTGTCCTCGCTGGCCCAGCTCGCTGAGCCCGGTCCGGCTCGACCCTCGGCGCTCGTGCCGACGCGGCCGAGTGAACCGCGCAGCGCGGGGGCATGTATGTCTGGTGAGCGGTATGACTGTGAGTCATACATATGACTCACAGTCATATACCGCTTAACCGCATGTGGCCTGGCAGGCGAGGCTGTCCGCGACCACCCGACGGACCTCGGGACGGTTGCGACCTGTCAAGGGTGCAGGGATGGGTCAGCGGCCTCACCGCGTTGCTCCGGAGGCTGCCCCGCCCCCGGATGCCCGTCCTGGCCGGTCGCGGGCCGCTGCCCGTCGTGGCTGGTCCGCGGTCGCTGCGTGTCGTGGCCGGTCGCGGGCCGCTGCCCGTCCTGGCTGGTCCCCGGCCGCTGCCCGTCCTGGTCGGTTGTCGGCCGGCCGTCCCCGGCTGGGCGAGCCGCGGGCAGTGGCGTGGAGGGCGCGGAGGGGGCGGTGGCGACGGTGCCGGGCATCCGGGGGACGTCGCGGAGGACGCCGGAGCGGCCGGCGGTCGCGTCGGTGACGGCGGCCCGGGTGAGTGGGGTGACCACCTCGGGCAGCGCGTCGGGGGAGTGCCAGGACAACCGGCAGCCCGCCGGTGGGTCGGTGACGGGTCGGACCCCGGCCGCGCGGGCCCGGAACACGTGCACGAGAACGTCGGGCAACGGTCCGGCGCGTCCGGCCGCAGCCTGCCCGGAAGGGCCGGTCAGGTGGTAGACGCCGATCAGGTCGATCAGCTCGACGTCCCAGCCGGTCTCGGCGCGGATGTCCCGTCGGGCCGCCCGCACCGGACCCTCGGCCGGACGCAACCGCCCGCCGGGCAACGCGTAGCGGCGCGCACCCCGGCCCTGCTGGCAGAGCAGCACCCGACCGGTGTCGTCGGTGACGACCGCGGCGACCGCCCAGGTGAGCGCGCTCATGGACAAAGAGCCTACGGCGGTGCAAACCAGAAGTCACCGGGATGCGCGCTCCAGCGGCCCGGGGTGCCGCTGCGGGGGTGTGCAGCGGTAGCGTGTGCACCCGTGACCCTCGCCTCGCTCTCCCCCCAGGCGGCCCTGCCCAGTCCCAGCACCGCGGTCTGGCAACTCGGGCCGGTGCCGATCCGGGCCTACGCGCTCTGCATCATCGCCGGCATTGTGCTGGCCTGTTGGGTGACGGAACGCCGGCTGCGGCAGCGCGGCGTCGCGCCCGGCGCGGTGCTCGACATCGCCGTCTGGGCGGTGCCCGCGGGCATCATCGGCGCTCGGATCTACCACGTGGTCACCTCACCGGAGAAGTACTTCGGCGCCGGTGGGGACCCGATGAAGGCGTTCGCCATCTGGGAGGGCGGTCTCGGCATCTGGGGCGCGGTCGCCGGTGGCGCGGTCGGTGCCTGGATCGCGGCCCGACAGCTCGGCATCCCGTTCGGCGTGGTGGCCGACGCGCTGGCCCCCGGGCTGCCGCTGGCCCAGGCGGTCGGCCGGATCGGCAACTGGTTCAACAACGAACTCTTCGGTGGCCGGACCACCCTGCCGTGGGGCCTGGAGATCCACCGGATGGACCCGGACAACCCCGGGCACGCGCTCCGGGACGACGCCGGGCAGCCGATCCTCGAACCGGGTCTCTACCAGCCCACGTTCCTCTACGAGGCGCTGTGGAACCTCGGCGTCGTGGCCCTGGTGCTCATCCTCGACCGCCGGCTCAAGCTGGGCCGGGGCCGGGCGTTCGCGCTCTACGTGATGGGTTACACCGTCGGCCGGTTCTGGATCGAGCTGATGCGCACCGACGAGGCCAACCAGATCCTCGGCGTCCGGCTCAACGTCTGGACCGCCGCCCTGGTCTTCCTCGGCGCCCTGATCTACTTCGTCCGGGTGCGTGGCCCTCGCGACTACCTGATCCCGCTCGGCGTGGCGGCGACGACCCCGCCTCCCACCTCGGACCTGTCCCAGGTCGACCTTTCCGAGCGGGAGACCCCGGCGCGGGCCACCGCACCGGAGGGCTACCGGGTGGTGAGCGAGGAGCAGTACGCCGCCTGGCAAGATACCGGCGTCGTACCGCCGGCGCCCGACGACGACTCCCGGCCGGCTGACGGCGAGCCGTCCGGCGAGGTGGCAGCCACCGACCTCGCGTCGGGCGACGACGAGCCGGCGGACGATCCGTCCCCCGCTCGCACCGACCGGGCCGACGCCACCGGCGCCCGTCCCGCCGACCGGGACAGCTGAGCGGGGGCGACACCGATGCGAAGCGCGGTGGTGGTCGGCGCAGGGGTCGGTGGCCTCGCGGTGGCCGGCGCGCTGGCCCGTTCCGGCTGGCAGGTCACCCTCTTGGAACGCGCCGAACGGGTCCGACCCGAGCCGACCGCCGTGGTGCTCTGGCCCAACGGCGTCCGCGCACTGCAGGCCCTCGGCCTCGGCGCCGGCCTGGCCGCCATCGCCACCCCGTTGCCCGACGGCGGGGTCCGTCGCCCGGACGGGCACTGGCTCGTGCAGCCCCGGCCCATCCCGGCCGACCGGATGCCGGTGGTGGTGCACCGCGAGGATCTGCACGACGCGCTGATCGCCGGCCTCGGCGACCGGGTCGAGCTGCGTACCGGAGTGACCGTGCGCCACGTCTGCGTCGAGCCGGGCGAGCGACCGGGAGTCAGCGACGGGCGGCACACCATCGAGGCCGATCTGGTGGTCGCCGCCGACGGCACGGACAGCGGCATCCGCCGCCAACTCGCGCCCGAGTCCCGGGTGGTCAGCTCCGGGTGCGCCGCCTGGCGGGCCGTCATTCCCTGGTACCAGGCACCTCGACTCCCCGACGATCAGCCGCTGGCCGGCGAGATCCTCGGCGCGGGTTACCGGTTCGTGGCCGCGTCGCTGGGCGACCGCGGCTCCTCGGGCGGGTCCACCCGGGGTGGCATCTACTGGGTGGCCACCGCCGCCGGTGCGCCCCGCCCGGAGCCTCCGGAGACCCAGCTCGCCCTGCTGCGCCGCTGGTACGCGGGCTGGCCCGCGCCGGTCGGCGCGCTGCTCGACGCCACCGACCCGTCCGACTTGGTCCAGCAGGAGGTTCGCGAGCTGCGCCCGCTGCCCCGCACGTACGGTTTTCCGGTCGGGCCCGGTGGGGTGGTGCTGCTCGGTGACGCGGCGCACGCCATGCCGCCGCACCTCGGGCAGGGCGCCTGCCTCGCGTTCGAGGACGCCGCCACGCTCGCGTCGCTGCTGCGGGAGGCCCGGCTGCCCGACGCCGTCCAGGCGTACGACCGGGTGCGCCGTCCCCGGGCCGCGACCGTGGTCCGGCAGACCCGGCGGATGTCGGCGGTGCTCCAGACCCGGGGCCGGTTGGCGCTGCGCGCCCGGGACGCCGCACTGGGCACGATCAACTCGCGACTGCTCTCCAGCGCCGTCGCCACCGCCGCCCAGTGGCGCCCCCCGACCTGACCCCGCTCGCGGGCAGGTCAGGGGAGCGGGGCAGGTCAGGGGATGAGTGCGGCGGGTTCGGCGATGCAGGCGGTGCCGATTCGGCGGAAGCCGACCCGCAGGTAGACCCGCGCGATCTCCTCGCTGCCCGCGGAGAGGAAGACCAGCTCGGTGCCGGCCGCCAGCAGTTCCTGGGCCAGGGTGGCGGTGAGCGCGGCGCCCAGCCCGCGTCGCCGGGCGGACGGCAGAGTGGCCACCCCGGCGATCTCCGCGACGTCGTCCACCCGCATCGCCATGCCGCTGGCCAGCGCGCCGTCGGTCGGCGTGCCGGCCAGCGCGGAGATCCGTCGGCCGTCGGCGATCCGGGCGCGCTCCTCGTCGAGCGCG
>NZ_JAKKFF010000006.1 GCF_022229015.1 Micromonospora foliorum | reverse complement strand
GTGAGCGCGAGGAGTGCAGCGCAGCGGAGCCCCGCAGTCGCGAACGAAGGGCCAGCTCGGTGAGTGACGCCGCGTTCTTCGTGGATTCGTGGGATCCGGCGTACGGGGCGTCGTTCGAGGCGTCCGCCGCCGGGCCGGCCGCGCCGAGCAGCGCGCAGGTCGACGCGGATGTGGAGGTGCCCGCCGTGGACTGGCGGGCCATCGGGGTACGCCCCGGGGTGCGGGCGCCCGACGTGGTGTTGCTTGTCGACGGGGTTCGCCGGATCGACGCGAGCATCTGGACGGCCGAGACCGACGGCCTGTCGTTCCCCGGGTTGGCCGCCTCGTACGCGGCCGGGGTGGTCCGGTGCGACCTGGGGCGGGGTGCCGCGCAGTTGGCGGGCACCCGGGTTGGTCGGGGTCTGTTCACCGCGAGCCCGTCGGCGCAGGATGTGGTGGCGGGTGCGATCCGTTACCCGGTGCACCGGGTGGGTGGCACCGGTGAGCTGGCGAAGCTGCCGGCCGCCGTGCAGGGTCCGTTGACCGCGTTGGAGGTGGCGGTGTCCGACGCCGCCCGGGTCGACGGTGACCTGTTGGTGGTGGACGGCCCGTTGCGCAGTCGCCGGCAGTTGCCGCGCACCCTGGGCTACATCAAGACGCAGCACAGTCAGTACCTGGATGCCCGGTTGACCGCGGTGGTGACCGGTATGGCGTCGGGTGAGCGGTCGCCGGTGTTCCGGCTCGGCACCGCCTGGGGTGGTTGGTCGTGGTATTTGCGGCTCCCGGTGGCGATCGGCGCGCCGTGGGCGGGCATCGTCCGGGTGGAGTGCTCCGCCGACCTGCCCGTCGAGGCGGCGATCGAGCTGGCCGACCTGTCGCTGGTCACCCTGCCGCGCTTCGCCTCCACCCCGTACAAGGATCCGCGGGCCCCGCAGAACCTGATCCCGATCGCCGGCCTGGAGCGCCGACTGCGGGCCCTGCTCGGCGATTCCCGGCTGCTGCACCGCGCGTTGACCGCCGCGGCACGCGCCGCCCGTTGAACGCGGATACTGGTTCCGGTGGGGCGTAAACGGGCGGGTGACCGGGTGGTCGAGCAGGTGGACACCGGGCTGGCGGAGCTCGTCCCGGCTCCGGACCGGGCCGGCTCGTGGACGCTGCTGCTGGACGGCGCGCCGCAGTCGCACGTCGACCTGACCGACCCGACCCACCTGGAGTTCGAGTACGTGCGGCGGTTGGCCGCCGCGGTGGATCTGATCGCGCCGGCCGGGGAGCCGCTGCGGGTGCTGCACCTGGGTGGCGGGGCCCTGACCCTGCCCCGGTACGTCTCCGCCACCCGGCCGGGGTCCACCCAGCGGGTGTCCGAGGTAGACGGTGCGCTGGTGGAGCTGGTCCGTCGGGCGTTGCCGTGGCCGTCCGACGCCCGGTTGCGGGTCCGGGTGGAGGACGCCCGGGCGGTGCTGGCGTCCACCCGGGAGGCCAGCTACGACGTGGTGGTCGCCGACGTGTTCGCCGGTGCGCGTACCCCGGCCCACCTCACGTCGGTGGAGTACGCGGCGGAGGTGGCCCGGGTGCTCCGCCCCGCCGGTTGGTTCCTGGCGAACCTGGCCGACGGCCCGCCGTTGCGGCACGCGCGTGGGCAGGTCGCCACGGTCCGTTCGGTGCTGCCGCAGGCGTGCCTGGTCGGGGACGCGGCGGTGCTGCGCGGGCGGCGGTACGGGAATCTGGTGCTGGTCGCCGGGCGGTCCGCACCGCCGGTGCCGGAGCTGACCAGACGCGCTGCCGGCGACTGGTTCCCCGGCCGGGTGGTGGCCGGCGACGAGTTGGACCGCTTCGCCGGTGGCGCGCCTGTGGTGCGGGATGCCGACGCGACCGGATCCGATCCGCCACCGCCGGGGCTGTTCTCGGTTCGCCGCTGACCGTCCACTCAACGGCGGCGCGGAAGTTTTTTCGCCGTTTGTTGATCCGCTGGGACCGGCGCTGCGTACCACCGGGCGGCCCATCTCGTGGGCCGGCGTTGGTCACGGACATCCCGGAGGTCTGCATGCACGCGGTGGCGGCCGGTTGGCATGGCGACGCGGTACGCGCTGACTGGTTGTCGGCGCGACCGTCGTCACGGTCAACCTCCTCTGCCCGGGGGGTCGACGCGCGGGCGACGCCTCGCCAGAATGGTCCGGTGACGCCGCGACCGGCGCCCGGGCGCCATCAGGCGACGTCAACCGAGGCGAGCCACTCCGACCAGTTGATCCGTCAGCTCTATGCCGAGCACGCCGGTCCGTTGCTGATGTTCGTCATGCGCCTCACCGGGGGGGACCGGCAGCGTGCGGAGGACATCGTCCAGGAGACGCTGCTGCGGGCCTGGCGCAACGCACACCGCCTGGGCACGCAGGGGCAGGGTTCGTTGCGGCCGTGGTTGGTCACGGTGGCCCGCCGCATCGCCATCGACGAGCACCGCAGCCAGGAGGCCCGGCCGCCGGAGACGTACGACCGGGACCTCACCGCGTTCGCCGAGGCGGACAGCACCGACCGGGTGCTGCGCACCATGACGGTGGCGGACGCCCTGCGTACGCTCAGTCAGTCGCACCGGGAGATTCTGATCTCGACGTACTTCCGGGGGCGGACGGTGCCGGAGGCCGCCGAGGAGTTGGGCCTGCCCCTCGGCACCGCCAAGTCGAGGGTCTACTACGCGCTGCGCGCGCTGCGCACGGCTCTGCAGGAGCGGGGGGTGACAGAATGAGCCGGCCGGACCACATGGACGTCGCGGCGTACGCGCTCGGTGTGCTCGACGAGCAGGACACTGAGCGGTTCGAGGAGCATCTCGCCACCTGCTGGGCGTGCGCGGCCGAGTTGGAGACGATGGTGCCGGTGGTGGGGCTGCTCTCCGACATCGACGGCGAGACGATGATGGCGCTGGAGCAGACGGCGACCGACCCGGCCCTGCTCGACCGGACGCTCGGCGCGGTCCGGGCCGACCGGCGGCGTACCCGGTTTCGTCAGATGCTCGCGACGGCCGCCGCGGTGGTGGTCTTCGGCGGTCTGAGCGGGTACGGCTTCGTGAGCGTGGCCGGCAACGAGCAGCCGCCGGGGGTGCTTGCCGAGTCGACGCCGAGCGCGCCCAACGACCCGCCGACCAGTGGGCCGACGGCCGCGCCGAGCGGCCCGGGTGTGGGCGGCACCGAGGAGGAGGGCGACCAGGTCGAGGCGACCGACCCGACCACCGGTGTGCAGACCACCATGTTCCTGGTGACCAAGGACTACGGCACCCGGATCAATTTCAGCCTGCGGAAGCTGCCCGGCCCGCGCATCTGCCGACTGGTGGTGGTGCGCAAGAACGCCAGCACCGAGGTCATCTCGACCTGGTCGGTACCGGAGAGTGGCTATGGCACCAACACCCGACCGCAGGGTCTCGAGCTGAGTGCCTCGACGTCGGCTCTGCCGGCGGACATCAAGCAGCTCCTGGTGCAGTCGGTGGACGCCAACGGCGTGGCGAGTCCGCTGGTCACCGTACCCCTGTAAGCGCGTCTGCCAGATCGGCGCCGGTCATTGTGACAATGACCGGCGCCGATCTGTCGTTGGGCGAGCTGTCCCTTGCGGGGGCGTACGCATGGCGGCCGGAAATGGTTCAATCGCCTTACGTGAAATTGACCACTGTTACTACTTCAACCTTGACAGCCTGCCCGCCGTACCTATGGGTGAACTGTCAAGAATGAGGAGGGCACGTGGCACAGATGAAGCGGACCGTCATCGTCGCGAGCGCGATGGTCGCACTAACGGCCTGCGCTCCCGCGGGTTACGACGGGGCGAACTCGAGCGCGGCCGAGCCGGTCGCCGTCGCCGCGGCCGAGCCCACCGCGACGGTTGAACCTGAGGCCTCGGCGTCCGCGGAGGCGCCGGCCGCCGACGCCCCGCCCGCCGACGTCGACCTGACCGAGAAGTTGGTCGGTAAGAGCGTCGCCCGGATGGGCAAGGTGGTCACCGACCAGGACGGCTGGATCCTGTACCGCTTCGACAAGGACACCGCCGACCCGCCGTCGTCGAACTGCGTCGACAAGTGCGCCGAGGTGTGGCCGCCGGCACTGACCGACGGCAACCCGGAGCTCACCGGCGTCTCCGACGACAAGGTCGGCAGCGTGACCCGGCAGGACGGCACCCGTCAGCTCACCGTCGGCGGCTGGCCGGTCTACCGCTACATCGGCGACAAGAAGCCCGGCCAGTGGAAGGGCCAGGCTGTCGGTGGAACCTGGTTCGTGGTCCAGCCGGACGGCAAGAAGAACCTGAGCTGCCTGCCGAAGGGCACGCCGAAGGCGGTCGCACCGCCGGCGGACAGCGGCTCGAGCGACGCCGGGGGCTCGGGCTACTCGTACTGAGTCCGATCGCCCACGCGGGCACGGTGGTCGGTCGTCGCCGGGGAGGGCGCGGCCGGCCACCGTCGTGCGCGGGTCGTCGGCATACCGGGTGGTGCCGGCGACCCGCCCCGCACGTGGCAGAGTTGCCGGGTGACCGAGACCGGACCCGCCGCGACCAGGGTGCTGCGCCCACCGGTCGGCTACCGGCTGGCCGCCTCGGTCCGCTCGCTCACCTTCAGCCCGTACGACCCGTGCGCCCGGGTGGCGGCCGGCACCTTCTGGTGGGCCACCCGCACCCCGGACGGTCCGGCCACCCTCGCGCTGCGACCGGCCGGCGGCGAGTTGCTCGCCGAGGGGTACGGGCCCGGCGCCGAGCACGTCCTCGCCCGTGCCGACGCGATCGCCGGGCTGCGCGACGACCTCACCGGCTTCACCGAGCTGGCCGCGGCGCACCCGCTGGTCGCCCGGCTGGCCCGAGAGCACCGGGGGCTACGGATGCCCGCCACCGGGCAGGTCTTCCCCCGGTTGCTGCGCGCGGTCTTCGAGCAGAAGGTCACCGGCAAGGAGGCCTACCGGGCGTACGCGGCGACGGTGCGGCACTTCCGGGAGCCGGCTCCCGGCCCGCTACAGCCGCTGCTCCTGCCGCCCGAGGCCGCCGCGGTGGCCGCGACCCCGTACTGGGTGTTCCACCCGTTCGGGGTGGAGCAGCGCCGGGCCGACACGCTCCGTCGCGCCGCGGCGCTCGCCGACCGGCTGGAGGGCTGCGCCGACGCCACCGAGGCCACCCGCCGGCTCACCGCGATCCCCGGCATCGGGCCGTGGACGGCCGCCGAGGTGGTCCGGATCGCGTACGGGGACCCGGACGCGGTAAGCGTCGGCGACTATCACATCCCGAACACGGTGGCCTGGGCGCTCGCCGGCGAACCGAGGGGCGACGACGCCCGGATGGTGGCCCTGCTGGAGCCGTTCCGGGGCCACCGGGGCCGGGTGTGTCTGCTGCTGGAGGCGGCCGGCATCCGGGCACCGAAGTACGGCCCGCGCGCTCCGATCCGCTCGTTCGCCCGCTACTGAGTCGCTTCGCCGGGACGGCGCAGAGTCGCTTCGCCGGGACGGCGCTCAGCGACCCGCGCAGAGCCGCCGCAGGGTGCGGCCGAGCCACCAGGCGTACGTGTGTTGCACGGCCCGAACCGCCGGGCCTCCGAGACGGGTGAACCAGCGGTCCGGACGGCTGAACGCGCGGACCTCGAACCAGACCGCGCCGGCGTCGTCGCGGACCACCTCGAACGCCTCCTCGCCCCGCTCCGGGTGCCCGGCCAGGGTGCCGTAGCCGAAACCGGCGAGGGTGGGCGAGTCCGCACTCCAGAGCACCTGGCACGGCCCCCAGAGGCGGGCCGGACCGACGCCGAGGCCGGCGGTCACCAGCACACCGTCGGTGGCTCGCGGCGCGTCGGTGCGCATCCGGACGCCGGCGGCGCGATGCAACCGCCAGCTCAACACCGCGTCGGCGGCGGTCTGGAAGCAGTCGCCGGGCAACGGATACCGGTGGCGCAGGTGGTGGTACCCGCCGGGCAGCGGCCCGTGCCGGGTCGACCCCACCTCCGGGTACGTCAGCTCGGCCACCGTTTCCCCCTCGACCTGGACCGGACACGGGCCAGGGTACGGCCGACGCGGTCGGGTCGCCCGACGCGCAACCTGCGGCTGTACCAGCGGCACGGCTACCGGATCGTGGCGCACCGCCCGGACCCGAACGGCATCTCGTTGGCCGTGCTGGAGAAGCCGGCCGTCAGCCCCGCTCGCAGCGACGCCTGAGCCCGTCGGCCTCCATCCGCACGTAGCGGCGGAACAGCTCGCCGTACAGCCAGCCGATCAGGCCGGACAGCGGACCGGACTGGTTGATGACCAGCTCGACGCGGGTACGCCCGTCGGGCAGCGGCAGCAGCAGGTGCTCCCCCACGGTCCGCACGCCCGGCGCGTCGGAGACCCAGACGAACTTCCGCCGCTCGGTCAGCTCGGTGACCCGCCAGACCGCCGGCCGCAGCTTCGGCTGGGTCAACCGTGCGGTCGCGCCGACCGCGAGCGGCCCCGGCTCCCCCCGCTCGGCCCGGGTCACCGAGTCCGTCCACTCGGGCCAGCGCGGCACGTCGACAAGCACCGCCCAGACCTGCTCGGCGTCCGCGGCGATCTCGGTATCGGCCTCGAACCGCATGGTGCCCCCTCCCCCGTCGGCGCCGCTCGGCACCGCCACGGGTGCAGACGAGGCCGCCGGGAGCATTGTGACACCGACGCTCGATCCCGTCCGTCCCTCCTCAGTGGAGGCGGACCGGGGTGGCGTCCGGTTCTTCCCGGCCGCACCGCCGCACACCGCCCGCGGTCGCCGCCCGGATCAGGCGGCCTCGTGCAGGTCGGCAAGGGTGAGCGGGGTACGCCGACGCAGCAGCTCCTCCAGCTCCGGCACCGAACCGACCTCGCCGAGCACGTTCCGGCCGCCGCCGTACCGCTCGGGGTAGCGGCGGGTCAGCCGGAAGCGGTAGCGGCCCCGGATCAGCTCGACGCTCACCCGCCACCGCCCGCAGCAGTCACAGACCCACTCGGTCACCTCGCGAAAGTAGCTCTGACCTGCGGTTATTCGATTCGCCCGGTCGGGACGAGCGGCGCGTAGGCGGACACGCCGCCCCGTGGTCCACGGTGATCTGCCTCACGACTGTCGGCACCGTCTGATTGACTGGTCGGCGTGGACCTGCCGATCAACCCGCCGGTCGAGCCGATGCTGGCCAAGAGTGTTTCCAAGCTACCCACCACACCGGGGGTGACCTACGAGCCCAAGTGGGACGGGTTCCGGTGCATCGTGTTCCGCGACGGCGACGAGGTCGAGTTGGCCAGCCGGGGCGGCAAGTCGATGACCCGCTACTTTCCCGAGGTGGTCGAGCAGGCCCGCCGGCAGTTGCCGGAGCGGTGCGCGGTCGACGGCGAGTTGATCGTGATTCGGCGGGACGGGCCGACCGGCCAGCCCCGGCTGGATTTCGAGCTGCTGGCCCAGCGCGTCCACCCGGCCGCGTCCCGGGTGAAGATGCTGGCCGAGACCACCCCGGCCGACTTCGTCGCGTTCGACCTGCTGGCGATCGGTGACGAGGCGCTGCTCGACCAGCCCTACCCGCTGCGCCGGGAGCGGCTGGTCGAGGCGCTGGCCGGGGTGCGCCCGCCGGTGCACGTCACCCAGGTCACCACCGATCCGGACACCGCGCGTCGCTGGTTCGACGTCTTCGAGGGCGCCGGGCTGGACGGTTTGATCGTCAAACCGGCCGACCTGCCGTACGAGCCGGGCAAGCGACTCATGTTCAAGGTCAAGCACGCCCGCACCGCCGACGCGGTGGTGGCCGGCTTCCGCTGGCACAAGTCCGGCCCGGTGGTGGGCTCGCTGCTGCTCGGCCTGTACGACGACGCCGGGGTCCTGCACCACGTGGGTGTGAGCGCGTCGTTCAGCATGGCCCGCCGTGCCGAGTTGCTCGACGAGCTGGCGCCCTACCGGGACACCGGCGGCGAACACCCGTGGGTGCACGGCGACCACGAGCGTGGCCAACGCATCCCGGGTGGGGTCAGCCGGTGGACCGGCACGAAGAACCTGGAGTGGGAGCCGGTGCGCCCGGAGCTGGTGGTCGAGGTGGGCTACGACGCGATGGAGGGCGAACGGTTCCGGCACACCGCCCAGTTCGTTCGGTGGCGCCCGGATCGCGACCCCCGGTCCTGCCGCTACGAGCAGCTCGACCGGCCGATCCGCTTCGACGTGGACCAGGTGCTGCGCGGCGACCCGACGGCCACCGTGGACCGAGCCGGCACCGGCTCGGCGTAGCCTGGCCGTCGACCCGATTCCGGAGGACCACGTGACCCGCACCGCCGACCAGCCTCGGATGGCGACCAGCCGCCGGGTCCGTCGCACTCTGGCCGCCTTCGGCGTCGCCGCGCTGCTCACCGCCGGTTGCACGCTGCCGGCGTTCGCGCCGCGCACAGAGGTGGAGGGCGCGGCCGCCCCGACCGGCAGCGCGCCGACCTGGCGGCCCTGCCCGGAGGTCCCCGACGAGCTGGTCGGGCGGAGCGCACCGAACATGCGCTACGAGTGCACCCGGATCGCGGTGCCCCGGGACTGGGGCACCGGCGGCGGGGCGAGCGCCGGCCCGGGCGCCGGGCAGACCTTCGAGATCGCCCTGCTGCGCGCCCGGTCCACCAAGCAGCGTGACCGGGTGGGCTCGCTGGTCATCAACCCGGGCGGCCCGGGCGGCTCCGGTGTCGACACCGCCGTCTACCTCTCCTTCGGCCCCCAGTTCGGTGGGCTGCCCGCCTCGATCACCGAGCGCTTCGACATCGTCGGCTTCGACCCGCGCGGGGTTTCCCGGTCCAGCCCGGTGAAGTGCATCTCCGACGCCGACCTGGACGCCAGCTTCGGCTTCGACCCGGATCCGGCGAGCCAGTCGGCATTCGACGGCTTCGCCGGTCTGAGCCAGCGGATCGGGCGCGGCTGTGGCGACCGTTACGGCGACCAGTTGCCGCTGTACGGCACCGAGCAGGCCGCCCGCGACATGGACGCGGTACGCGCCGCCGTGGGCGACGACAAGCTCACCTACCTGGGCTACTCGTACGGCACCCTGCTCGGTGCCACATACGCCCAGCTCTACCCGCAGCGGGTGCGGGCGCTGGTGCTCGACGGCGCGGTGGACCCGCAGCAGCGGCTGGTCGAGGGCTCGGAGAGCCAGGCCCGCGGCTTCGAACGGGCCTTCACCAACTTCACCCGCTGGTGCGCGGCGAACGCCGGCCGCTGCCCGATCGCTCCGGACGCACGCGCCGCGGTCACCTCGGCCATCGACAAGGCCAAGGTCTCCCCGGTACGCGGCGCGGACGGGCGGGAGGCCACCGCCGGCTGGGTGTTC
Source organism: Micromonospora foliorum (assembly GCF_022229015.1). GTDB lineage: Bacteria > Actinomycetota > Actinomycetes > Mycobacteriales > Micromonosporaceae > Micromonospora > Micromonospora foliorum. The sequence continues at coordinate 5,260 of NZ_JAKKFF010000006.1, read as the reverse complement.
TACGCCGTCATCTCCTCGCTCTACACCGAATCCGGCTGGCAGGAGCTGGCCCAGGCGATCGACAAGCTGGCCGGGGGCGACCCGAAGGACGTGTTCCGGCTCGCCGACGCGTACGCCGGTCGGGAGGACGACGGGCACTACTCGAACCTGTTCGACGCCAACCTGGCCATCAACTGCGCCGACGAGACGGAGAAGCCGAGCCGGCAGCAGATCCGGCAGTTGCAGTCCGAGTGGCGCGGGAAATACCCGCTGTTCGGGCCGGCGTTGGCGGTGGGCATGCTGAGCTGCGTCGAGTGGCCGGGCGGGCGTGACCCGTACCCGACCGGGAAGGCGAACGGCGCGCCGCCGATCGTGGTGGTCGGCACCACCGGCGACCCGGCGACGCCGTACGAGCAGACCCCACGGCTCGCGTCGATGCTGGGTGTCGGCCGGGTGCTGACCTGGGAGGGCGAGGGGCACACCGCCTACCCGCAGACGTCCTGCATCACCGACGCGGTCGACGCCTACCTGATCGACCTGACCGTTCCCAGGGAGGGGCTTCGCTGCCCGGCCCGGTGACGGGCCGGGTCGGCGGCAGCGGCGGCAGTTCGATGCCCTGCCGGGTGGCCAACTCCTCCAGCAGCGCCCGCATCCGGCGCACGTCGGCCTTGAGCTGCTCCTGCTCCTCATGCTCGAAGGCGTCGTCGTCGACGATGAGCCGGCTCGCGAAGTGCGCGGTGATCAGCGGGATGACCAGCAGCACCATGGTCGAGATGAGCAGCGCGGCCAGGGTACGGCCCGCCCAGGTGGTCGGCGAGATGTCGCCGTATCCGACGGTGGAGGCGGTCACCACCGCCCACCAGACGGCGTCGGCCGGGCTGCGCTGCTCGACCTCCCCGTAGATGACCCCGGCCACCACGATCATCAGCAGGTACGAGGTGATCAGCGTGCGGGGCGAGTTCGCGAACCACACCAACGCCCGGTACACCCAGCGGAACGGCAGTAGCACTAGCTCCATGCCGCCCCATGCTGCCCGTTGTCCGCCACCGGCACAGGCCCATTCGCCGGTTTCGCTGTGCCAGGATCACCGGCATGAGCGACGTGACCTACCGGGAGGCGGTCCGGGCCGACCTGCCCGCCGTCATCGCCCTGCTCGCCGACGACGTCCTCGGTAAGGCCCGCGACTTCACCGAGGTCGACGAGGCGTACGAGAGGGCGTTCGCGGACATCAGCGCCGATCCGCGTAACCAGCTCATCGTGGCCGAGCAGGATGGTGAACTGGTCGGCTGCCTCCAGATCACCTACATCCCGGGCCTGGGTCGGCACGGCGGCGAACGGTCCCTGATCGAGTCGGTCCGGGTCCGCTCCGACCGGCGTGGCCAGGGGCTGGGCCGTGACCTGATGACCTGGGCGGTCACTCAGGCCCGGCAGCGCGGCTGCGCGCTGGTGCAACTCACCACGGACAAGACCCGTGCGGACGCGCACCGCTTCTACCTGAGCCTCGGCTTCGTGGCCAGCCACGAGGGGATGAAGCTCGCGCTCTGACCCGTCGTCACGCGCACCCGGCGGGTCAGCGGAAGACGCCCCGACCGGGTTACGTTCGCTGCCATGAGCAGGCCGACGGTGCCCGGCGCCCCGCTGTCGCGCCCGTCGTGGCGGAAGACCGGCTCGGCGCTCCTGGCGGTCGGCGTCCTCCTGGTCCTCGTCGCGTTCTGGCTGCCCGCCTGGCGCAGTGTCTACCTGGGCCGGACGGACACCACACCGGGTTCGAGGGTGCTCGGCTGGGCGCTACCGTTCGCAGTGATCGCCGCCGTGTGCGCGGTGCTGTCGCTCGCCAACACCGGCCCGGCCCGCTGGGTCTGGCGGCAGGCCAGCCGGGGAATGCTCATCTCCAACGTGCTCGCCTGCGGCAGCCTCACCGGGGCGTACTGGTATTTCGAGGCCGAGGACCCCTACGTCGAACACGAGTTGATCTCAACCGGGCCGGGCGCCGGTCTTCTCCTCGCCCTGCTGGGCTACCTGCTGATCCCGCTCGCCGGGTCCCTCCCGGACGGCCAGAAACGCCCCGACCGACCCAGAAACGACCGGCCCGAGCACGACCGGCCCGACCAGACTCAGTAGGGAAGGCCTCGTCCTACCGCCGTTCGAGCGCTTTGGAGCTGATGTCGTAGACGAGTCACCCCCCCCGATTCGTTTACGACATCAGCTCCAAAGCGAGAACGCGGACAACCATCCGCCACCCCGCCACCCGTCGACCGACCCGCCGCCCACGCGCTGTCGCGACGACCGCCGAAGCGCCGCACCGCGAGAGGCGCGCGGCACCGTCGGGCAGCGGTTCGGCGGCGGTCAGCCCTCGACCAGGCGGCCGTCGCGCAGGACGAGCACCCGGTCGGCGAGGTCGATCAGGGCCGGGTCGTGCGTGGCCACCAGGGCCGTCATGCCGCGGGCGTGCACCACCGCGCGCAGCAGGTCCATGATGGACCGGCCGGTCTCCGAGTCGAGCTGGCCGGTGGGCTCGTCGGCGATGAGCAGGTCCGGCTCGTTGGCCAACGCACGGGCCACCGCGACCCGCTGCTGCTGGCCGCCGGAGAGTTCGTACGGGCGCTGCGCGGCGTGCCCGCCCAGGCCGACCAGTTCCAGCAGCACCGCGACGCGCTCTTCCCGCTCCGCGGCCGGCACCTGCGCCAGCCGCAACGGCACGCCCACGTTCTCGGCGGCGGAGAGGATCGGCACCAGCCCGAAGGTCTGGAACACGAACCCGACCGTGCCGCGGCGCAGCCGCAGCAGCTCCGCCTCCCCGGCCGAGGTGACCTCGTGCCCGGCCACCACCACCTGACCGCTGTCCGGCCGGTCCAGCCCGCCGATCAGGTTCAGCAGCGTGGTCTTGCCGGCTCCGGACCGACCTCGGATGGCGACCAGCTCGCCCCGGTCGGCCGTGAACGACACGTCCCGCACCGCGTGCACGGCGTGCTCACCCCGGCCGAAGGTCCGGCTGACCCCACTGACCCGGACCACCTCGTCGGGGTGCGCCGAGGGCGCACCGCCGAACCCGGCCGCGCCGGTCACCACCACGTTCCGCCGGCTCATGCCCGCGCCCCCCGCTCGTCCGAGGCCCGGTTGCCGGGCCGTACCTGCACATGGTCCGGCTCCAGGTCGAGCCGGACCCGCTCCTTCAGCGAGAGCGCGTCGACGAACGCCGCCGGCAGCTGCATCCGACCGTTGCGGTCCAGCACCGCGTACTCCTCACTGACCAGCTCGGTGTTGCCGTCCGCGTCGGTCCGAGCGGTCCGGCGTACCTCGGAGGCGGTCCGGCCGTCGCGGATCGCGACGGTCCGGCGGACCTGCGTGGCCACGGCGTGGTCGTGGGTGACGACCACGATGGTCACGCCCAGTTCGGCGTTGATGGTGCGCAGCGCCGCGAAGACCTCCGCGCCGGTCGCCTCGTCCAGCTCACCGGTCGGCTCGTCGGCGAAGAGCACCTCCGGGTCGTTGGCCACCGCGACCGCCACCGCGACCCGCTGCTGCTCGCCGCCGCTGAGCTGCCCCGGCCGCCGGTCGGCGCAGTAACCCACGCCGACCAGGTCGAGCAGCTCCCGGGCCCGCTCCCGGCGGGCCTTGCGGCTGCGTTTGCCGGCCAACTGCATCGGCAGCTCGACGTTCTCCAGCGCGCTGAGGTACGGCAGCAGGTTCCGGCCGGTCTGCTGCCAGACGAACCCGACCAGCTGCCGCCGGTAGCTCAGCCGTCGCTTGGCGGAGAGGGAGAGCAGGTCGTAGTCGGCCACCCGGGCGATACCGGCGGTCGGCGTGTCCAGGCCGGAGAGGATGTTGAGCAGGGTCGACTTGCCCGAACCGGAGGCACCGACGATCGCCACCAGCTCACCCCGGTCGATGACCAGGTCGAGCCCCTGCAGGGCGACCACCTCCACCCCCTCGGTCTTGAAGATGCGCACCAGGCCGTCGCAGACGATGTGCCCGCGCAGGCGGTCCTGCCCGCCGGCCCGCTCGGCGGCGCGTTGCGCTGCCCGCTGTTGCAGGGCGGCCAGGTCAGGCGCCAGTGGAGTCTGGGCGGTAGCGGTCATCTCAGCTCTCCTCTCCGAGCCGAAGCACCTCTCCGAGGCGCAACCGGCGGTTGTTCAGGGCCTCGACGGCGACCGCGAAGCCGAGGGCGACAGCCCCGAGCACGAGCACCGCGGCGACCAGGCTGGGCTCGAAAGCCACCCGGACCGGCACACCACTGGTGAACGCGGACAGGCCGAGCACCGGGTTGAGCAGCAGGGGCAACACCGCACCGACCAGCGCGCCGGTCAGCACCGACACCGCGACCAGCGGGGTCAACTCGACCAGCAGCAGCCCACGCCACTGCCGGCGGGACAGGCCGAGGGTGCGCAGCCGGGACAGCACCTGACCCCGGGAGCGCGCGCCGGCCAGCACGGTGAACGCGATGGCCAACAGCCCGAGCAGGGTGCCGCCGACGGCCCCGGCCACGAACCCGAACGCCAGCACACCGTTCGCCCCGCCCTGGCCGAGATCCCGGCGGACGTCCGCCCGGGTGTCGACGGTGACCCCGATCGGCCGTTCCCGACCGGTGACCGTGCCGTCCCGCTGGTAGCGCTTCTGCCCCTGGTCGCCGGCGACGCGCAGCGCCTCGGCGTCCAGCGGGTCCCCAGCGACCAGCAGGCTGGTCGGCACGGGTGTGGTGGTACGCGTCGGCAGGGCCTGCCAGGGCAGGATCACGAACCGGCTGGCGTTCGCCGCCAGCAGCGGGAAACCGTCCTCGGTGCCGGCCACCCGGAACTCGTACCGCTGGCCCTGCACCGCGACGAAGGCGGAGTCGTCCAGCCCGGCCTTGGCCAGGTCGGCGGCGACCGCCGGTGAGACGATCGCCGGCAGCGGACCCGGGCCGGGCCGGGCGCTGCGCAGCGCGGCCGGAACCGGCAGGTCCACCTGGGAGTCGCGGGCCACCGTGGCCAACTCCGAGCCGTCGACAAGCAGCACGTCCGTCTGCCCGATGAAGGCGTCGGTGCCGACCTCGTCGGACGCCAACCGCTCGTCGTCCTCGTACAGCACGGGGGTGACGGCCCGGACCCCCGGAAGGCGGCCCAACTCGTCGACGGTGTCGGGTGCGAAGCGCTCCCCGCGGATCACCGCGTCGGCGGGGACGATCTGCGCGGCGGCCCGTCCCCGGCTCGCGTCGACGCCGGCGGCCACGACCGCACAGAACGCCGCGGTGCCGATCGCCAGCACCACCACGACCAACGGGGCGGCGACAGCCGCGCGGCCG
>NZ_JAKKFF010000059.1 GCF_022229015.1 Micromonospora foliorum | reverse complement strand
GCACCGCCGTCGGGATCGCCGCCTGGCTGGTCACCGCCGGTTTCGTCGAGACCGCCGCCGGGCACCGCATCGGCCGGTTCGACCTGCCCTGGCTCACCATCGGCGCGGGCATGCTGCTGGCCGTGGTCACCGCGCCCGCCGGCGCCTGGTGGCCGGCCCTGGCTGTCGCGCGTACCCCGATCATGAGCGCGCTGTCGGCACGGCCAGCGACCCCGCCGCCGGCGCGGCGGACCGCCGTGGCCGCTGCCGCACTGCTCACCGCCGGCCTGACCGCCCTGGTGCTCTCCGACGGGTCGAACCTGCTGCTCATCGTCCTGGGCAGTGTCGGGACGGTGCTCGGCGTGCTGCTCGCCAGCCCGCTGACCATCCCGGTGCTGGCGGCGACCCGGGGTGGCCTGCCGGTGGCGGTTCGGCTCGCACTGGCCGACCTGGCCCGGTATCGCGTTCGGGCCGGCGCGGCACTCGCCGCGATCAGTCTCGCGGTGGGGCTGTCCGCGGCCATCGTGGTGGGCTCCGCGGCGGCGGAGTACCGCAGCCGGGAGGCAGCCGGGCTGGGCAACCTGGCGGACAGCCAACTGCTGATCCGGATCGGCCAGCCGGACCCGGTGATTCCGGAGCGCACGGCGGCCGAGATCGACGCACTCCAGACCCGGACCGACGCCATCGCGGCCAGCGTTGGCGCGGCGACCGTCATTCCACTCGACATGGCGGTGGTGGCCGCGCACTCCGACCCGGGACGGGAGGGCGGACGGGCCGGCCACCCGGCCGTCGAGATCGGCGCCCCCACGGCGGCTGGGGAGTCGACGACCTCCCATCCGCTCTACGTGGTCAGTCCCGGTCTCCTCGGCCTGAACGGGGCGGCGGGGATGACGGTCGACCCCGACACCGACGTGCTCACCGCCCGCACCGGGGAACTGGAGCTGATGAACATCCCGGCCCGGGGGGTGCGGCCGAGCGTTCGAACGCTGCCCCGGTCCGGCTACACCGGGCTACCCGACTCGCTGATCACTCCCGACGCGCTGCGCCGGCACGGCTGGCAACCGGCCCGGGTCGGCTGGTTCCTCGCGGCCGACCAGCCGCTCACCAGCGCACAGCTCGCCACGGCCCAGGACCTGGCCGCCGCCGCCGGGCTCACCATCGAGGCGCGTCGGGAGCAGAGTTCACTGACCGCGCTGCGCACCGGGGCGACCGTCGCCGGCGTGCTGCTCGCGCTCGGGGTGCTGGCGACGACCGTGGGGCTCATCCGGGGTGAGGCGGCGGCGGACCTGCGCACCCTGACCGCGACCGGTGCGTCGAGGCGGGTACGGCGAACGCTCACCGCCACCACCGCGGGGGCACTCGCCCTGCTCGGTGCCGTGCTGGGCGTGGCCGGCACGTATCTTGCGCTGGCGGCTGCCCTGCACCGCGACCTCGATCCGCTCGGCGCGGTCCCGGTCGGGCACCTCGTCGCGCTCGTCAGCGGGCTGCTGCTGGCCGCGGCCGGCGCCGGATGGCTGCTCGCCGGTCGGCCGACACCGTCGCTGTCCCGCCGGCTTCTGGACTGAGCAGCGGGCGGGACCAGGCACCCTGGGCGCCGATCGGCGCGGCGCCCAGGGTGCCTCGGTCCCGCCCGCCCCCGTTCAGGCCACCGGCGTCGCGGTGCCGGTCGTGCGGGCGAGCCGCTGGTGGGCGCGGATCAGCTCGGCGTAGCGCAGACCGCTCGCCTTCACCGTCCGGCGCTGGGTGGCGTAGTCGACGTGCACCAGCCCGAATCGCTTGTCGTAGCCGTACGCCCACTCGAAGTTGTCCAGCAGTGACCAGACGAAGTAGCCGTCCAGGGGAACCCCTCGGGCCACCGCCGACGCGCACGCGGCCAGGTGCTGCTCCAGGTGGTCGGTGCGCTCCTTGTCCTCCACCGTGCCGTCCGCGGTGACCTCGTCCGGCCACGCCGAGCCGCTCTCGGTGACGATGATCCGGCCCGGCCGGTACTCCTCGTGCACGTCGACGAGCAGTCGCTCCAGGCCCGTCGGGTACACCTCCCAGCCCATCGCGGTCTCCACCGAGCCGGGCACCGGTACCTGCCGGGCGTACGGGGCCGCGCCGGTCGGGTCGTCGACCACCAGCTGACGGAAGTAGTAGTTCACCCCGAGGAAGTCCGTCGGCGTGGCGATCACCGCCAGGTCGTCGCCGCGTACCGGCGGCTCGACACCGTAGGTGGCGATCATGTCGGCGGGGTAGCCGCGCCCGTGGATCGGGTCCAACCACCACCGGTTGACGTGCCCGTCGGCCCGGCGCGCCGCCGCGACGTCCTCGGGCCGGTCGGTCGCCGCCTCGATCGGACTGAGGTTGAGCACCAGGCCCACCGAGGCCGGCCGGGCGGCGTTGGCGCGGATCGCCTGGGTGGCCAGGCCGTGCCCGAGCAGCACGTGGTGCGAGGCGTGCACCGCGCGGGTGAGATCGCGCTCACCCGGGGCCATCCGCCCCTCCAGGTGCCCGATCCAGCACACGCAGAGCGGTTCGTTGACCGTGTTCCAGTCGGCGACCCGGTCACCGAGGCGGGCGGCGACCACCGCCGCGTAGTCGGCGAACGCCTCGGCGGTGGCCCGCTCCGGCCAACCGCCCCGGTCCTGCAGAACCTGCGGCAGATCCCAGTGGTACAGCGTGACGAACGGCCGGATCCCGTCGGTGAGCAACGTGTCGACGAGCCGGTCGTAGAAGTCCAGCCCGGCGGCGTTGACCCACCCGACGCCGTCGGGCATGACCCGGGGCCAGGCCACCGAGAAACGGTACGCGTCCACGCCGAGTCGGCGCAGCAGCGCCAGGTCCTCCGGCCACCGGTGGTAGTGGTCGCACGCCACCGCGCCGGTGTCGCCGTTGTCGACGTTGCCGGGGGTCGCCGAGAAGGTGTCCCAGATGGACGGCGCCCGGCCGTCGGCGTCGACGGCCCCCTCGATCTGGTACGCCGCCGTGGCGACACCCCAGAGGAAGTCGGGTGGCAGCTTGGACAGGTCGGGCACGGGTCGGTTCTCCTCTGGGGTTGGATGACTCACTTGACCGCGCCGGCGGTCAGGCCGGCGACGAAGTAGCGCTGCAGGGCCAGGAATCCGACGACGACCGGGATGCTGACCACCAGCGAGGCGGCCATGATCTGGTTCCAGTAGACGTTGAACTGGGTGGAGTAGCCCTGCAGGCCGACGGCCAGGGTGCGGCTGCCCTCGTCGGTCATCACCGACGCGAAGAGCACCTCACCCCAGGCGGTCATGAACGCGTACACGGTGACCGCGACCACGCCGGGCACGGCGGCCGGCAGGATGACCTGGAACAGGGTGCGCAGCGGACCGGCGCCGTCGACCTGCGCCGCCTCGTCCAGACCCCGGGGGATCGAGTCGAAGTAGCCGACCAGCATCCAGATCGAGAACGGCAGCGAGAAGGTCAGGTACGTGATGACCAGGCCGGTACGGCTGGCGTACAGCTCGATGCCGGTGGCGTTGCCCAGGTTGACGTAGATGAGGAACAGCGGCAGCAGGAACAGGATGCCGGGGAACATCTGCGTGGACAGCACCGTCACCGAGAAGACACCCCGGCCGCGGAACCGGTACCGGCTCACCGCGAACGCGGCGAAGATGGCCACCGCCACCGAGCAGACCGCCGCGATGCTGGACACCACCAGGCTGTTCACCAGGTACCGGGCCAGCGGCACGGTGCTCCACATGTCGACGAACGGTTGCAGGGTGGGTCGGCTGGGCCACCAGGTGAAGCCGTTCTGGACGTCCTGCAACGGCTTCGCGGCCGACGTGACCATCACGTAGAGCGGGATGACGACGAAGAGGGCGAGCAGGGTCAGCACGATGCGCCGGCCCCAGCGCTCACCGGCGGTCTCACGCATGGTCGTCCCTCCGACGGTTGGTGATCAGCAGGTACGCGGCCGAGACGACCAGCAGGAACAGCAGCAGCGCCACCGACATCGCCGACCCGGAGCCGAAGTCCCAGGTCTTGAAGGAGCTGCGGTAGATGTGGATGGAGATGAGGTCGGCCTGCTCCGGCGCGGAGCCGCCGAACAGCACGAACGGGGTGTTGAAGTCGTTGAACGTCCACAGGAACAGCACCAGCAGCAGCACCAGGTTGACCGGCCGCAGCATCGGCAGGGTGACCGAGCGCAGCCGGCGCCAGAACCCGGCGCCGTCGATCGCGGCGGCCTCGTACAGCTCGCCGGGCACGTTCTGCAGCCCGGCCATCAGGCACAGGAACGCGAACGGCCAGTTGCGCCAGACCGACACGAGCAGCAGCGACCAGAAGCTGTTGTCGCCGATCAACCAGAACGGCCGCTCGTTCATCAGCCCGAGCTGGTCCACGAGCACGTGGTTGACCAGGCCGGTGTCGCGTTGCAGCAGGAAGCTCCAGGTGATCACGGCGGCGTAGACCGGCAGCGCGTACGGGGTGAGGAACAGCGCCCGCAGGATCGCCCGTCCGCGGAAGGGCCGTTGCAGGACGACCGCCGCCGAGATGCCGAGCAGCCAGGCGAACCCGACCGAGAGCAGGCTGTAGGCCAGGGTGATCCAGAACGAGTGCAGCAGATCCTTGCCGGCGGCGCTGTTCAGGTCGAGTGTCGCCCGGTAGTTCTCCAGCCCGACGAAGGGCGCGGTGGACCAGTCGCGGATGTGGAACTGGGTCAGCTCCAGCAGGCTCATCCAGACCCCGACAACCATCGGGATCACGTGGATGGCGAGTTCCAGCACGACGGCCGGTGCGAGCAGCAGGTACGGCAGGAGCGAGCGGCGGGGGCCGCGGGGCCGGCGGACCGGCCCCCGGGCCGGCGACCCGGCCCG
>NZ_JAKKFF010000586.1 GCF_022229015.1 Micromonospora foliorum | reverse complement strand
GGGCCCGCTCCCGAAGTCGCCGGATGCCCCGCCAGATCGACCCGGATGCGGCCGGTCGGCCTCGTCCGCGTGCTCCGGGCCACCCCTCGGCCGCGTAGCGCCCCGCCGCCGCGCGGCCGATCCCGCCGTCACCGGCCCCCCTCGTCGAGCGCATGCCGCCCGGGGGAGGGCCTCACCGGAATCGGACCGAGGGGTTTCCCATGCTTGCCTTCGCACCTCTGCACGACGCTGTCGGCGCCGCCGGCAGCGCGCTGTCCTGGCTCACCGAACTGCTCGAACCGCTGGCCGGCGGTGCGGCGACCGCCGCCGCCATCGTGCTCTTCACCATCGCCGTCCGCCTGCTGATCTCGCCGCTGACCGTCGCGCAGGTCCGCGGCGAGCGGCGCCGCGCGGCGCTCGCCCCACAGGTGCGTGACCTCCAGCAGCGGTACGCCGACGACCCGGCGACGCTTCAGCGCGAGGTGTTCACGTTGTACCGCGAGGCCGGCGCGAACCCGATCGCCGGCTGCCTGCCGTTGCTCCTCCAGGCACCGTTCCTGCTGGTGCTGTACCGGTTGTTCAGCACCCGCGAGGGCGGCACCGGGTTGCTGGACGAGCGGTTGGCCGGCGTGCCGCTGGGTCACCATCTCAGCGACGGGCTGACCGGCGCGGCCGGCCCGCTGTTCGGCGTACTGCTGGTGGTGTTGCTGGCGGTGGCCTGGTGGTCGTCGCGGCGGGCCCGCCGGGCGTCGGCGGCGGTGGGCACGGTGGCTGGTACGCCGACCGAGGGGCCGGGGGCGGCCACGCTCGGCCGGCTGCTGCCCCTGCTGCCGTTCACGACGGTGCTGGTGGCGCTGGTGCTGCCGCTCGCCGCGGTGATCTACCTGGTGACCACGAGCGTGTGGTCGGCCCTTGAGCAGGCGGTGCTCCGCCGCCCACAGGCGGTTCCGTCGCACCCTCTGGACAGAAACAGTTAACTGTCTTAATAATTAGCGCCAAGGTTGACGTCCATAAATGCCCGTCCGGGCCCGGAGGGTCGCATGAAACGCTCCAGATCCCTTGTCCTGTCCCTTGTCGCCGCCCTCGTGGCGACACTCGGCGCGGCCTGGGTGGCGCTGCCCGCGTACGCCGCCGGGGCCACCGCCAGCTTCGTCAAGACCGCCGAGTGGGGCTCGGGCTGGGAGGGGAAGTACACCATCACCAACGGGGGCAGCTCGACCATCAACGGCTGGAGCCTCGCCTTCGACCTGCCGTCCGGCACCACCCTCGGCAGCTACTGGGACGCGTTGCTCAGCTCCGCCGGCCAGCGGCACACCTTCACCAACCGGTCCTGGAACGGCACCATCGCCCCGGGCGCGTCGGTCTCCTTCGGCTTCCTGGCCAACGGCTCCGGCTCGCCGAGCGGCTGCCAGCTCAACGGCGCGTCCTGCGGCGGCGGCACCCCGCCCACCACGCCGCCGCCGACCACGCCACCACCGACCACGCCACCGCCGACCAGCCCGCCGCCGACCGACCCGCCCACCGGCGGGCTGCCGAAGCACCTGCTCACCGGGTACTGGCACAACTTCGACAACCCCGCCGTCGAGTTGCGGCTACGCGACGTCCCCGCTGAGTACGACCTGGTGGCGGTCGCCTTCGCCGAGGCCACCTCGACCCCCGGCGCGCTCACCTTCGGCGTCGACCCCGGACTGGCCACCGCGCTCGGCGGCTACACCGACGCGGACTTCACCGCCGACGTCCGCACCCTGCACAGCCGGGGCAAGCGGGTCATCCTCTCCGTCGGCGGCGAGACCGGCCGGGTCACCGTGAACAACGCCGCCTCGGCCACCGCGTTCGCCGACACGGCCGCCGCGCTGATCGCCCGGTACGGCTTCGACGGGATCGACATCGACCTGGAGAACGGGCTCAACCCGACGAACATGGCGCAGGCGCTGCGCGCGCTGCGGGCCAAGGTCGGATCGGGGCTGATCATCGCGATGGCGCCGCAGACCATCGACATGCAGAACCCGGCCGGCGGCTACTTCAAGCTGGCGCTCGACATCAAGGACATCCTCACCGTCGTCAACACCCAGTACTACAACTCCGGCGCGATGCTCGGCTGCGACCAGAACGCCGCGTACGGCCAGGGCACGGTGAACTTCATCGTCGCGTTGGCCTGCATCCAGTTGGAGGCCGGGCTCCGCCCCGACCAGGTCGGCCTCGGCCTGCCCGCCGGGGCGGGGGCGGCCGGTGGCGGCATCGTCGCGCCCAGCGTGGTGAACGCCGCCCTGGACTGCCTGGCCCGGGGCACCAACTGCGGGAGCTTCCGCCCGCCGCGCACCTACCCCGGCATCCGTGGCGCGATGACCTGGTCGGTGAACTGGGACGTCAGCAACGGCAACGGCTTCGCCAACACGGTGGGCCCACACCTGGACACCCTGCCCTGACCGTGCTCGCCGACGTCCGTCCTGGGCGCCGGCGGTGGGCGGCAACGCGGATCAGCGACCGGCGGTCACCGACCGCCGGTCGTCGCGCCGCCGACGCCTGCGGACCTTACGGATGACCCAGCTGACCACCATGACGACGAAGACCGCGACGATCGCGTAGTTGAACCAGTCGCTGTAGCGCTCGACGTCCTGCCAACGGCTCCCGAGCGCGTAACCGGCCCCCACGATGAGACCGTTCCACACCCCGCTGCCGATGGTGGTGAGCAGGATGAACTCGCCCAGCGGCATCCGGTTGGCCCCGGCCGGCACGGAGACCAGACTGCGGACCACCGGCACCACCCGCCCGATCAGCACCGCCCACCGACCGTGTCGCTCGAACCACTTGTCGGCCTTCTCCAGGTCGTCGCTGTCCACCAACGGGATGTGGTCCAGCCAGCGCTTGAGCCGATCCTCGCCGAGCGCCGCGCCCAGCCAGTAGAGCACCAACGCGCCGACCAGCGAGCCGACGGTCGCGGCCAGCACCACGAGGAAGACGTTGAACTTGCCCTCGTGGGCCAGGAAACCGGCGAGCGCCAGCACGACCTCGCTGGGGATCGGCGGAACGATGCTCTCCAGTGCCACCAGCAGCGCCACGCCGACCGGGCCCATCGCCTCGATCACCCCGGCCACCCAACCGGTCAACCCGGTGAACTCGGACGGGTCGCCAGCCTGGGCGTACGCCATGGTCGTCCTTCCGGTCGGCAGTCGGGGATCGGAGGGTCATACCCACCGGGGCCCGGCCTACACCTGCGGTCAGTGCTCCGGGTGCAGCGCGGTGTCCGCCGGCCCCTGCCGCCAGCCGGTGAACACCACCGTCAGACCGGCGCGGGACGGGGCGCAGCAGAACGGGCCGGCGACGGCGTCGGCCGCCGGGTCCAGTGGGGCGAGCCGGACCAGTCGCCACGGCTCGTCGTCGACCCGGGCGCGGACGGTCAGCGCGTCGCCGGCCCGGCTGACCCGGACGGTCACCTCCCGGCCCGCCCACTCCGGCACCGGTCCCACCGACCAGTCGGAGAACTCCCGGGTCACCACCGCGCCGAGCTGCACCTCGCCGTCGCTGATCTCGACACCGGCCTTGGTCCAGGTCCGCTCGTCGACGCGGACGTACGCACCGGCCTGGTCGAACTGCGCCGAGAAGTCGAGCCGGAAGCTCACCTCCATGGCGGCGCCCACCGGCAGCGGCGCCAGCAGGGCCGGACCGTTGTCGTGGACGAAGCCGTAGCTGGTCCGCCGCCAGAAGTCGCTGTCCGCGGCCGGCTCGACGACCAGCTCGCCGGCCGGGCCCTCCTCGACGCGTACCGGCGGGTGCAGCCAGGTGCCCCGGGACCAGTCCAACAGTTCGCTCGGCGGTACGAGGTCGTTCTCCATGACGGCACGGTAACCAACTCCGCCCCCCGGCCGCCGGACGGGTTTGCCGCGGTGATCATTCGGAGATGTTCCTTCGGCATGGGTGACCGTTGGTATTCCGAAGCCGTCGTCTACTGCCTCGACATCGACACGTACGCCGACTCCGACGGCGACGGGGTCGGTGACATCCGTGGGCTGATCGGGAGGCTGGACTACCTGGCCCGGCTCGGGGTGACCTGCCTGTGGCTGCACCCGATCCACCCGTCGCCCAACCGCGACGACGGCTACGACGCCACCGACTTCTACAACGTGGACCCGCGCTTCGGCACACTGGGCGACTTCGCCGAGCTGCTGCACCAGGCGCAGAACCGGGGCATCCGCGTGATCATCGACCTGGTGGTCAACCACACCTCCGACGAGCACCCGTGGTTCCAGTCCGCGCGTTCCTCGCCGGACTCGCCGTACCGGGACTGGTTCGTCTGGTCCGACACCGAACCGGACGACCGGCACCAGGGCATGGTCTTCCCCGGCGAGCAGGACGAGACCTGGAGTTACGACCGGACCGCCAAGGCATGGTTCTACCACCGGTTCTACAAGTTCCAGCCGGACCTCAACTTCGCCAACCCGCAGGTCCGGGCCGAGATCAAGAAGGTCATGTCGTTCTGGCTCCAGCTCGGCGTCTCCGGTTTCCGGATGGACGCGGTGCCGTTCATCATCGAGCTGACCGAACCGGGCAACCCGAACTCCCCGAAGGACTTCGAGTTCCTCACCGAGATGCGCCAGCACGTCCAGTGGCGTCGCGGCGACGCCGTCCTGCTGGCCGAGGCGAACGTCGAGCCGGACCAGCTACCGACGTTCTTCGGCGACGCCAGCGGTTCCGGCAACCGGATCCACATGCTCTTCGACTTCATGCTCAACGGTCGACTCATGCTCGCCCTGGCCCGCGAGGACCCGGAGTCGCTGATCGAGGCGCTCCGCGACACCCCGAAGCTGCCGGTCGGCGGGCAGTGGGCCACCTTCCTGCGCAACCACGACGAGATCGACCTGTCCCGGTTGACGACCGAACAGCGCAACCAGGTGTACGCGCAGTTCGGCCCGGACGAGAACATGCGCATCTACGACCGGGGCATCCGGCGCCGGCTCGCCCCGATGCTCGGCAACGACCGGCGGCGCGTCGAGCTGGCGTACGCCCTCCAGTTCTCCATGCGCGGCACGCCGGTGCTGCGCTACGGCGAGGAGATCGGGATGGGCGAGGACCTGTCGCTGCGGGGTCGGGACGCGATCCGTACCCCGATGCAGTGGTCGTACCAGCCGAATGCCGGCTTCTCCACGGCGGACCCGGAGAAGCTCGTCCGCCCGGTGATCGACAAGGGTGAGTTCGGCTACCAGAACGTCAACGTCACCGCCCAGCGGAGCGACCCCAAGTCGCTGCTCGCCTGGTTCGAGCGCATGATCCGTACGCTGCGGGAGGCCCCGGAGGTCGGCTCCGGCTCGACGACCCACATCGACGTGGCGATGCCGGCCGGAGTGCTCGCGCACCGGGCCGACGGGCCGACCGGGACGATGGTCTTCGTGCACAACCTGGGCACCGAGGACGTCGAGGTCGACCTCAGCAGCCTCGAGCCGGAGGCCGACCTGCCGATCGACGTGCTCGCCGACCGTGGCTACGGAGAGTTGGGCAAGCTCGGCGCGGTGAAGGTCTCCGGTCACGGATACCGGTGGATTCGCCTATGCCGAGGGTCGGCCTGTTGACGTTAAGCTCCTCCGATCGACCCCACGTTACCGGGAGGTAATCATGTCGGAGGAGCCCCGCGTCGCCATCGTCACCGGAGCCGCACGCGGCATCGGCGCGGCCACCGCCCGACGGCTGGCCGCCGACGGAATGGCCGTCGCCGTGGTCGACATCGAGGAGGCGGCCACCAAGGAGACGGTGGACGCCATCGCCGCCGCCGGTGGCCAGGCGCTCGGGGTGGGCGCCGACGTGTCCGACCGGGACCAGGTCGAGGCGGCGGTGAGCCGGGTCGCCGCCGAGCTGGGCGCGCCCACCGTGCTGGTCAACAACGCCGGCGTGCTCCGCGACAACCTGCTGTTCAAGATGACCAACGCTGACTGGGACACGGTGATGGGGGTGCACCTGCGCGGCGCGTTCCTGTTCAGCCAGGCCGCCCAGAAACACATGGTGGACCGGAAGTGGGGGCGGATCGTCAACCTCTCCAGCACCTCCGCGCTGGGCAACCGGGGCCAGGCGAACTACGCCGCCGCCAAGGCCGGTCTACAGGGCTTCACCAAGACGCTCGCCATCGAGCTGGGCCCGTTCGGGGTGACCGTGAACGCGGTCGCACCCGGCTTCATCGTCACCGACATGACCGCGGCCACCGCCGCCCGCATGAAGGTCGACTTCGACGACTTCCAGAAGCACGCCGCCGCCGAGATCCCGGTCCGTCGCCCGGGCCGTCCGGAGGACGTCGCCCACACCATCTCGTTCCTGGCGAGCGAGGGCGCCGGCTTCGTCTCCGGTCAGGTCATCTACGTCGCGGGCGGCCCACGGGACTGACCCGTACCCCCGACGAGGGCGCTCCGGCACCTGCCGGCGGCGCCCTCGTCGCCGTTTCAGGCGGCGGCGCGGCCGGTGTACGGCGGGTCAGGCGGGTGCGCGGCGGGTGCGCCAGAGCCAGATCAGGCCGAGCACCGGCAGCACCAGCGGGATGTAGCCGTACCCGCTGCCGAACTGCGACCAGACCGTCTCGTCCGGGAAGAGCTCCTTGTCGACCAGGCTCAGGATGCCGACCGCGACCACCCCGACCAGCTCCACCGAGCAGCACGCCAGCGCGACCCGTCGGCCGGTGTGCCCTGCGCGGGCCAAACCCACCGCCGCCACGATGTAGATGAGCGCGGCCACCCCGGAGAGCAGGTACGCCACCGGCGCCTCGTCGAACTTGGTGGCGAGTTGCAGACCCGCCCGACTCGTCGCCGCGATGGCGAAGAGCAGGTAGACCGCGATCAGCAGCCGACCCGGGCCGGAGTTCGTACGCCGCTGGGTCGGTCGGGTCTCAACCACCGAGCACCTCCCAGGTCTGCTGCAACCGGACCACCACCACCGGGGCCACCAGGCAGACCGCGCACACGATCGCCGAGCCCCAGCGGGTCGGTTCCATCCGGGCCAGCACCCAGGCCAGTGGCGGCAGGCACACCAGCGTGACCAGGTAGCCGTAGAAGGCGCCGGGCTCGCCGGGCTGATCCCCGCCGCCGACCGCGACGAGCGCCAGCACGCTCAACACCAGCAACGCCACTTCGAGTACGGCCAGACCGACGAACTGCACCCGGTCCGGCGGCCGGTGGCGTACCGCCGCCACCAGCGCCCACACCGCCACGAGCAGCGACAGCACGATCGACAGCGTCGCGACGATCCCATCCACCGGCGAGTCGGCGCCCACGCTGGTCACCGGCACCACCCGGTCGTTGCCTCGGTCACCGGCACAGCCTACTAACCGTCGTAGTAAACGGGCGCCCTGCCTCTCCGGGTGTGACTCGCGCCCGTGCCCACGCTTCTCGAACGGGCATCAGTCGCCTGCTTGCAGCCAGTAGACGGAGACGGCGAGGAGCGGGTCCGGTCCGTCGTTCCGAATCTGGTGCGGCACCCTGCTGTCGAACGCCGCGACGTCTCCGGCCCCCAGGACGACCGTCTGGTCGGCGAACGTCAGGGTTCCGCTTCCGGACACGATGATCCACACCTCACGAGACCGGTGGACGTCGAGGTCATTGGACGTGTTCGGGGCCACCGACCAGCGGGCAACCTCGAACGGAGCGGGCGCTGTCGACGGAAACGGCAGCAGCGCGCGGTGCACGGGGCCGCCCTCGGCGAAGTCGTACCAGTGTTCAAACGTCGCGACACCGCTGGTCGTCACTGGACCGCTGGTCATCGCTGGATTCGTGCTCGGCATGTCGTCGAGACTGCCTCGCCGTACCCGGTGTGTCTGGCGGCAATCGGACCTGGCGCTACCGGGAGCGGCGCGGACGGTGCCGGCAGGCCACGAGCGGGCCGCTGCACCGACGGCCGGCCGCACGGGTAGCTCCACCACCCGACCCGGAAACGGAGGTGAGCTGCTTCGATTGGTCGAACCCGCCGCCGTCATGACCGCCGGGGCGACTAGCGTGGATCACGTCCGTGGCGTTGCCACGGTGCGGGAAACAGCGGAGGTACACGTGCTGCGGTTCGGTTTGTTCGGCACCGGTCACTGGGCGATCGAGACGCACGGGAAGGCGCTGCACGCACATCCCGACGCGGAGTTGGTCGGAGTGTGGGGTCGCAACCCGGAGCGGGCCTCCGCGCTGGCCGAACGGTACGGGGTGCCCGCGTACGCCGACGTCGACGCGCTGATCGAGCAGTGCGAGGCGGTCGCCGTCGCCCTGCCGCCGGACATCCAGGCCGACATCGCGGTCCGGGCGGCCCGCGCCGGCCGGCACCTGCTGCTGGACAAGCCGCTGGCGCTCAGCGTGGCCGACGCCGACCGCGTGGTGGCCGCCGCCGACGAGTCCGGGGTCGCCTCGGTCGTCTTCTTCACCCAGCGGTTCCAGCCGAACGTGACCGCGTTCCTCGCCGCCACCGCCGCCGCCGGGGGCTGGCAGCACGGCCGGACCACCGCGTTCGCCTCGATCTTCCAGGACGGCAGCCCGTACGGCGGCTCATTGTGGCGCCGGGAGCACGGGGCGCTCTGGGACATCGCCCCGCACGCGCTCTCGATCCTCCTGCCGGTGCTGGGCCGGGTGACGCAGGTGGCGGCGATGGACGGACCGAACGGGATGGTGCACCTGCTGCTCACCCACGAGGGTGGCGCCACGAGCAGCGCCTCGCTCTCCCTGGACGCCCCGACCGAGTCGATGGCCCGGGAGTTCGTCTTCTACGGCGAGAACGGCATCGAGAACGTCCCGTTCGGCGAGAACGACGCCGCCACCGCGTTCGGCGTCGCCATCGACCAGCTCGTCGAGCAGGTGCGGGCCGGCACCCGGGACCACCGCTGCGACGTCCGCTTCGGCCGCGAGGTCGTCACCATCCTCGCCGCCGCCGAAACAGCCCGAACCGAATCCCGCACCATCCCCGTCCCCCTCCCCCTCCCCTAACCCCCTCCCCTAACCCCCTCACCCCACCCCCACCAGCCCGGGTTGATCAAGAGGTTCGCGTCACGACACGCCGCGCGGCATGACGCAAACTTCTTGATCACCGGGTGGTTGGGCCGGGGCCGGGGCTGGGGCGGGGCTGGGCTGGGCTGGGTGGGTCAGGTGGGGGTGGTTAGGGCGGCGTTCAGTTCGTCTGGGGAGTTGAACTGGTCGGGTGGCAGTGCTTGCAGCATTTGGAGCATTGCGGTGCTGGCGCCGTTCTCCTGTCCCCAGCGGATCAGGTCCTCCCGCGAGACCGGGTAGTCGAGCCCGGCCAGGTACTCCTGCAACTGAACCCCGGTGACGGTCATGTCGGCCGGCTACCCGCTCGCGGTGGTCGTACACCGGTCTGGGTGGCACCCACGACGGCCCGGCGGCCGGCGTGTCGGCCCGCGACGCGCCCACGGTTTGCCGCAGCGGCGGCCGGGTAGCCGCTGGCATGCTGGTTCAGCGGCTCGGCGCGCCGAGCGATTTCGACCCGTTGCTGGAGCGCGTCCGGAACGCCCGGGTGGTGATGATCGGTGAGTCCACCCACGGCAGTTACGACTACTACCGGTTGCGTGAGCAGCTCACCCGCCGACTGATCGCGGAGTGCGGCTTCTCCTTCGTCGCCGTGGAGGGTGACTGGCCCGACTGTGATCGGGTGCACCGGTCGGTGACGGCCGCCCCGGGCGGCGCCCTCGAACCGCAGCTCGCGCTCCACCAGTTTGAGCGATGGCCGACCTGGATGTGGGCCAATGCCGAGGTGGCCCGGTTCACCAGCTGGCTGCGCGCCTGGAACGTGGAGCGGCCGGAGGAGCAACGGGCCGGGTTCCACGGGCTCGACGTGTACAGCCTCTGGGAGTCGATGCAGGCGATCTTCGACTACCTGGGGGAGGAGGACCCGAAGTCGCTGGAGGCGGCGCAGGACGCGTACCGGTGTTTCGAGCCGTACGGCAAGAGGGTCGAGGAGTACGGCGCGGCCAGCCGGTTCGTCTCCGCCCGCTGCGAGGAGGAGGTCGTCCGGTTGCTCGCCCGGACCCGCGAACACGCCCTCTCCGACGGCCCGGACCGCTTCTCGGCCTGGCAGAACGCGGAGGTGGTGGCCGGGGCCGAGCGCTACTACCGGGCGATGGTGGCCGGGGGGCCGGACTCGTGGAACATCCGCGACACCCACATGCAGGACACCCTGGACCGGCTGCTGGACCGGTACGGCCCCGACGCCCGGGGTGTCGTCTGGGCGCACAACACGCACGTCGGGGACGCGCGGGCCACCGACATGGCCGCCGACGGGATGGTCAACATTGGTCAGTTGGCCCGGGAGCGGCACGGCGAGGACGCGGTGGCCCTGGTCGGCTTCGGCAGCTACCGGGGCACGACGATCGCGGCACCCCGCTGGGGTTCGCCGCCCGAGGCGATGGTGGTTCCCCCGGCCCGGGAGGGATCGATCGAGCGGCGGCTGCACGAGCTGATGCCGGAGCGGGCGGTGCTGATCTTCGGTGGCGACGACCAGCCGGGCTGGGTCACCGACACCGTGGACCACCGGGCGATCGGGGTCGTCTACGACCCGTCGTTCGAGTCCTGGGGCAACTACGTGCCCACCCGGCTCGGCGACCGGTACGACGCCTTCATCTGGTGCGACGACACCACGGCCCTGCACCCGCTACCGGTGCCCGCGCTCCCCGGTGAGATGGAGACCTATCCGGCGGGTGTCTGACCGCGTCGGCTGCGTCGATCCCGTCGGCTGCGTCGATCACGGAGTTGTGGTGCTGGACGAAGGCCTCTGATCGGGGCACGACGGGCACCACAACTCCATGATCGACCGGGTGGGGCGTGGGACAGGGGGTCAGACCCGGGCTGGGGTCTGCTCCTCCAGGTGGGTGCGCAGGCCCTCGCCTTCGATGTCCACGTTGGGCAGGGCGCGGTCGAGCCAGCGGGGCAGCCACCAGGCACGGTCGCCGAGGAGGGACATCACCGCCGGGACGATGGTCATCCGGACCACGAACGCGTCGATGGCGACGCCGACGGCGAGCGCGAAGCCCATCGACTTGATCACCGGGTCCTCCAGGAAGACGAAGCCCCCGAAGACCGAGATCATGATCAGCGCGGCGGCCGTGACCACCCGGGCGCCGTGCCCCATGCCGCTGATGGTGGCCTGTCGGGCCGTCTCACCGTGGACGAAGTCCTCCCGCATCCGGGACACCAGGAACACCTCGTAGTCCATGGCGAGCCCGAACAGGATGCCGATGAGCAGGATCGGCAGGAAGCTGATCAGCGGGCCGGGCGTGTCCAGGCCGACGAGGTCGGCGAGGTGCCCCTGCTGGAAGACGGCCACCGTGATGCCGAACGTGGCGGCGACGGTGAGCAGGAAGCCCAGCGCTGCCTTGACCGGCACCAGCAGTGAGCGGAACACCAGCATCAGCAGCAGCACCGAGAGGCCGACCACCAGCAACAGGTAGATCGGTAGCGCGTCGGAGAGCTTCTCGGAGACGTCGATGCCGATGGCGGTCACGCCGGTGAGCAGCACCTCCGCGTCGGGGATCCCGCTCACCGCGCCACGGATGTCGTGCACCAGGGTCTCGGTGGCCTCGTCGGTCGGGCCGGTCTTCGGCACCACGCCGAGCAGCGCGGTCCGGCCGTCCGGGCTGAGCTGTGGCGGTGCCACCGCGAGGACGTTCTCGGTGCGCTGGAGCAGGGCGGTGACCTGCGGCACGGCGGCCGAGGTGGCCTGTGGCGTGTCACCGGCGACCACCACCGCGAGCCGGCCGGTGAAGCCCGGTCCGAAGCCCTCGACGGTCAGGTCGTTCGCCACCCGGGCCGGTGAGCCGACGGCGGCCGTCGCGGCGCCCGGCAGCGCCAGCCGCATGTCCGGCGTGGGCAGCGCGAGCAGCCCCAGGCCGAGCAGGCCGACCAGGATGACAGGTACGCGGAACCGGGTGACCAGTCGCGCCCAGCGGAAGCCGAACCGGTTGCGCTCTTCGGTCGTGGTCGGCCGCGCGGTCGGCCGGTCGGTGACGTCGGTGTCGTCCTCGTCAGCGGCGGTGCCGTCGGTGGGAACGGAGCGCAGCCGGCGGGGGAGCACCCGGCGACCGGCGAAGCCGAGCAGCGCCGGCTGGAGGGTGATGGCGACGAGTACGGCGACGGTGACCGTGCCGGCGGCGGCCAGACCCATCACGGTGAGGAACGGGATGTCCACCACGGCGAGCCCGGCCAGGGCGATGACCACGGTGGCACCGGCGAAGACCACGGCGGAGCCGGCGGTGCCCACGGCCCGGCCGACCGCCTCCTCCGGGGACAGGCCGTCGAGCAGGTTCTGCCGGTGCCGGGAGGTGATGAAGAGTGAGTAGTCGATGCCGACCGCGAGACCGAGCATCAGCGCCAGGATCGGTGCGGTGCTGGTGAGCTGGACGACGCCGCTCAGCGCGAACAGTCCGGCCATGCCGGCGCCCACGCCGATCAGCGCGTTGAGCATCGTCATGCCGGCGGCGACCAGGGAACCGAACGTGATGATCAGGACGATCGCGGCGACCAGGACGCCGAGCGCCTCGGTGGAGCCGATCTCCGGCTCGCCGCCGAGCACCTCACCGCCGGGGGCGACCTGCCAGCCCTGTGCCTTGGCCGCCGCGCCAACCTGCTCGTACGCGGTGCGCTGCGCGTCGGTCACGTCGTCCCCGCCGGTGGCGAACTGGACCTGGACCAGCGCGTACCGGCCGTTGGGTGAGACCGCGCCGACCTGGAGCGGGTTGACCGCACCGACCACCCCGGGCAGTGTCGATGCCTGCTGAACCAGCTCCTGCACCACGGCCTGACCCTGCGGGGTGGCCAGTTGGCCGTCGGCGGGCGCCTTGACCGCGATGGTGCCGGTGGCGCCGCTGGCCGCGGGGAACTGGTCGGCCAGCAGGTCGAGCGCGCGCTGGCTCTCGGTGCCGGGCATGGTGAAGTTGCTCGCCGTCGGGCCGCGCAGGGTCGCGGCGGCCAGGCCGGCGACGACGAGTACGACGAGCCAGAGCGCGACGACGAGTCGTCGCCGGCGCAACGCGCCCCGGCCGAGCCGGTAGAGCAGGGTGGCCATCAGCAGTCCTTGTCCTCGGTCGTGGGTGGATGGGGCAGGGGTGCGTCGACGGGTTCGACGGCCCGCCGGGCGAGGGTGAGCAGGGCGGGGCGCAGTTCGTCGTCGGGGATGTCGACGAACTCGGCGCACGCCTCGGAGATGCCGGCGAGCAGCACCAGCGCGGCGATCCGGGCGCCCGGCCGGTCGGAGTGCCCGGCCAGCGCGTCCCGTAGCCGATCGGAGATCTGCTGGATGTGCGCGAAGGCCGGCTGGCACAGCAGCTCCGGGAACTCGCCGCGCAGTACGGCGATCTCCTGCCGGAACCGGACCGCGAGGTCGACGAAGCCCTGCGCGGCGACCTCCTGGGCGGCCGCTCCGGTCAGGCCGTTGAGCTGGTCGTCGAGGCTGCGGAGCACCTCGATCGCGGGGGCCATCAGCTCGGCGAGCAGGGCTTCCTTGTTGGCGAAGTGGTAGAGCACGGTGGCCTTGGAGCAGCCGACCTCCCGGGCGATGTCCTGCAGCGAGGTGCCCCGGTAGCCGGTCACCGTGAACTGCCGCGCCGCCGCGGCGAGGATCTCGCCGTGCGTGTCGGGTACCGCTCTGACCATGCCCGGTCCACCTCCCGCAGACCAGCATGCCTGACCGATCGGTCAGACCCTGACCGATCGGTCAGACGGAAGCGGTGGCGTTCACCACACCCCGGCCGGGTTCAACCGGCGTGCTGGGCGTCGTACCTGGTCCGTGCCTCGGCGATGGCCCGGCGGTGCCGCTCGGCCCAGCTGGTCAGCGCGACCAGTGACTCGTAGAGCTCCAGCGCCATCGGGCTGGCGGTGTATTCGACCTTGGGCGGGACGGTCGGGTAGACCGTGCGGTGCAGCAGGCCGTCCCGTTCCAGGTTGCGCAGCGTGAGCGTGAGCATCCGGCGGCTGATCCCCTCGATGTGCCGCTCCAGTTCGGTGAAGCGCACCGGCCCGTGCGAGGCGGCCACCAGGATGCCGATGCTCCACTTGCCGCCGACCCGGTCGAGCACCTCGCGGACGGTGCACGCCCGAGCCTGACCCGGGGTGAACGGCACGTTCTCGGCCGCGCAGGTCAGCTCGGCCGCGACCAGCGCGGACACATCGCTGTTCCTCTGGGACATCAAAGTGCCTCCTTCCGCTCCGGTTCATGGTCACAGACGATGACCTCGGTAACAAACCATGCACCAAGGAGGGTTCTCGTGGAGCCTGTCGTCCCGTCCCGCTGGCCGGCGCTGCTGGTGCTCTGCGCCGGCAGTCTGATGATCATCCTGGATGGCACCGTCGTCGCGGTGGCGCTGCCCGCCGTGCAACGCGACCTGGGCTTCACCGCCGCCGGCCTGGCCTGGGTGGTGAACGCCTACCTGGTCGCGTTCGGCGGGCTGCTGCTGCTCGCCGGCCGGCTCGGCGACCTGCTGGGCCGACGGCGGGTCTTCCTGGCCGGCGTCGCGCTGTTCACCCTGGCCTCGCTGGCCTGCGCGGTCGCCACCGGGCCGGCCCTGCTGGTGGGCGCGCGGTTCGGGCAGGGCGTCGGCGGCGCCTTGGCCATGGCGGTCAGCCTCGGCATGATCGTCCGGCTCTATCCCGAAGCCGCCGAACGGGCCCGCGCCATCGCCGTCTTCAGCTTCACCGGCGCGGCCGGCGCGTCGGTCGGCACCGTCGCCGGCGGGGTGCTCACCCAGGCCGCCGGGTGGCGGACGATCTTCCTGGTCAACGTGCCGATCGGGGCGGCCATCCTGATCGCGGCCCTCCGCCGGCTGCCGGCCGAACAGGGGATCGGCCTGCGCGCCGGCCTGGACCTGCCCGGCGCGCTGCTCGCCACCGCCGGCCTGATGGCCGCCGTGTTGGCCATCGTGGGAACGGGGGAGCACGGCTGGACCAGCCCCCGGACGCTCGGTGCGACGGCCCTCGCGGCGCTGCTGCTCGGCGGGTTCGCGCTGCGCCAACGGGTGGCCGCGGCCCCGCTGGTGCCGTCCCGGGTGCTGCGCGTCCCGGGTCTGGTGGCGGCGAACGCCGTGCAGTTCCTGATGGTCTGCGCGTACTTCGGGTTCCAGTTCCTGCTCGCCGTAGAACTGCAACTGGTGCTGGGGCTGGACGCCGCCGCGACCGGCTGGGCCTTCCTGCCGACCCCGGTCGTGATCGCCGTGGTCTCGCTCGGCCTGGCCGGTCGGATGATCGCCCGCTTCGGTGCCCGGATGGTTCTGCTGGTCGGGCTCGGCCTGGCGACTGTCGGCTTCCTCCTGCTCGCCCGGCTGCCCGCCGACGGCGCCTACGTCGCGGACGTACTCCCCGCGATGCTGGTGTTCGGGGTGGCCGGCGGCCTGACCCTGCCGGCGGTCACCACCCTGGCGATGGCCGGCGCGACCGACACGGACGCCGGTCTCGCCTCCGGCCTGGCCAACACCACCCAACAGGTCGGCGGCGCGGTCGGCCTGGCCGCGCTGGCCACCCTGGCCGCCGCCCGCAGCGACGGGTTACGGGCCGACGGGTGGGCCGAGACCGCCGCGCTCGCCGGCGGCTACCGGACGGCGTTCGCCGTGGCCGCCGGTCTCGTGGTCGCCGCGTGGCTGGTGGCGCTGACCACCCTGCCCCGACGCTCGGCCGGGCCGTCGTCGGTCGCCGAGACGTCGGGCCCGGCCGCAGCGGATGCCGGAATTGATCCGTACCGAAGCGCCGCGTCCGGTTGACCGACGGCACCGGGGCCGGGAGGGTGGTCGGGTGAGCGAGGCTGACGAGACCCGGGACGGCGTGGCCCTGACCAACCTGGACCAGCCGCTGTCCGACCGCGACGACGCGACGAAGCGTGATCTGGTCGACTACCTCGACGCGGTCCGGGACCGGATCCTCCCGCAGTTGCGGGGTCGGCCGCTGTCGGTGATCCGGGTCCGTCCCGGTCAGCCGCCGTTCATGCAGAAGAACCTGCCCCGCTACACCCCGGACTGGGTCCGTCGGGCGCCGGTCTGGGCCGAGGCGTCGCACCGGGAGATCTCGTACGCCCTCTGCGACGACCGCCGCACCCTGCTCTGGTTCGCCAACCAGCGGGCGGTGGAATACCACCCGACACTCGCCACGACGGCGGATCTGCACCGCCCGACCCACCTGATCCTCGACCTGGACCCACCGGACGGCGACGGGTTCCGCGCGGCGGTCGACGCGGCCCTGCTGGTCCGCCAGGCGCTCGCCGACGCCGGCCTGGCCGGTGCGGTCAAGACCAGCGGCGCCAAGGGCGTGCACGTCTTCGTCCCGGTGACCGACGAACCCACGGCCGAGGAGTTGGCCGCCGCCACCCGGGCGCTCGCCGTTCGCGCCGAGCGGCTCGACCCGGCGCTGGCCACCACGGCGTACATCAAGGAGGACCGGGGTGGCCGGGTCTTCGTGGACGCCACCCGCGCGGGCGGGGCGACCGTCGCGGCCGTGTACAGCCCCCGGCTGCGCCCCGGGATGCCTGTCTCGTTCCCGGTCGCCTGGGCCGACCTGACCGAGGTGACCCCCGCCGACTTCACCATCCGGACCGCGCCCGCCCTGCTCGCCGACGGCGACCCGTGGGCCGCACTGATGCCGGCCCCGCAGTCGCTCCCCGCCGACCTGGTGGCCGAGGGCCGGACCATCCCGGTGGCCCGGGTCCAGGCCATGCACGAGGGCAAGCGTCGGGCC
>NZ_JAKKFF010000585.1 GCF_022229015.1 Micromonospora foliorum | reverse complement strand
ACCGGGGTCGGGCCGCACGGCGCCGCAACCGGGGCCGGGCCGACCGGCGCCGCGACCGGCATCGGACCGAGCGGCAAAGGACCAACCGGCGGAGGGTTGAGCGGCACCGGGCCGACCGGCACCGGGCCGTCCGGCGATTCGGCGGGGCCGACGAGGCGCGGGCCGTGGCGTCGGGGGCGGGCCATTCTGACGGTGGGCGGTGCCGTGATCGCCGCGGTGGCGCTGGCCGGGTCGCTTGGCGACTTCAGCAATCGTCGACAGGGACAGAGCGTTGCGCCGACCGGCAGCGGCCCGGGCACCACCACGGTGGGGATGCCCCGCACCGAGGAGCCGACCGACGGGGGCGACACCGGACCGTCCGCCACCAGGAACACCCCGTCCGCTACCCGGACCGGCCCCCCGACCGGTCCGGGCGGAATAGCGGCCCCGGCCCCGACGACCACCACCGCAGGTCCGACCCCGACCGGGGCCACGCCGACTCCCACCCCGGCCGCCGGCGTACCCGTGGATGCGCGCGGCGGGACGGTCACCGTTCGCTGCGTGGGAAGCTTGGTCGAGGTGGTCGCGGTGGTGCTCGCGCCCGATTTCCGGGCCGAGGCGTACGACCCGGGCCCGGCAAGGCAGGTCGTGGTCGAGCTGACCTCCGCGGAGTACCGCAGCGAGATCCGGGCGCAGTGCCCCGATGGCCAGCTGAGGCCGAAGGTCAAGGAACGCGCCGCCTGATCGGGGGCCGGCGGGTGCCGCGCCCGGGACGTACCCGGGACGCGGCCCCCCGTTCCCGCCGGCCGGTCCGTCACCGCCCGGCCAGCGCACCCCAGCCCGGGTTCACCGGCTCCCGGCGCAGCGGCATGCCCGCCTCCGCTGGCGTCCGGTCCCCCTTGCGCTGGTTGCAGGCGTAGCAGGCGGCGGTGGTGTTCCGCCAGGTGTTCCGGCCGCCGCGCGAGCGGGGCAGGATGTGGTCGATGGTGGAGGCCGGGCCACCGCAGTACGCGCAGCACCGGTCGTCGCGGCGCAGCACGCCGGCGCGCGACCAGGCTGGCCCGGAGTTGAACCTCCACCGGGTGACGACGAAGCGGACCAGCCGCACCACCCGGGGCACCGGGAAGACCCCGATCACCTGGTCCGGCTCGGCCTCGTGGATCTCGGCCACCCGACGGCAGAGCATGCGGACGGCGTGTTGAACAGTGACCCGGTGCAGCGGGCCGAGGTCGGCGTTGATGACGAGGACGGCGTCCACCGGGATCTCCTTCCGTGCTGATGACGAACAAGGCGATGACGAACAAGGCGATGACGAACAGGAGCGATGAGGGACGGACAGCAAGAAGCCGCCCGGTCCGGCTGTCGGACGGGGCGGCTCGGCGCGTACGGGTACGCGTCAGTCGGGCCGGCCCGCCCGGGGACCTTCCGCTCGGTAACCGTCACCGGGCAGCGTCGACGGCACGGTGGTGACGTGCGACATCGTCATGAGCTGCTCCCGCGGTGGTGGTTGACCTTGCGCGCTCACGGTAGGTCGACGCGGGACGCGCGGGCAACGTATTTCGATCGGCCGGCTTCCTCGGGACGCCGCTGGCGGCGGGTGCGGGGAGCGGCTTTCGCCGAGACCTGGGCGGTGGTCAGCGGCCGGTTCAGCCGCAGGGCCATCCGGGCGGTGAGTTCGCTGTCCAGCAGGGGCCGGTTGACCTCACCGGCGACGGCGAGGGCGGGCCCGGAGACCGACCGCCAGATCGCGGCCAACCCGGCGCCGAGGCCCACCAGGGCGACGGTGGCCCGCGTGGTCGGTGAGCCGGCGGCCGCGGCGGCACTCACCCCGACGACCGCGAAGAGCACCAACAGCAGGGGTACGAGCACCGGCCAGAAGATTCCCCGGGCCGCCTGCGCCACCAGCCGCCGGTCCCGGATGATCAGATTTTTGGCGATCACCGCGTAGTCCTCCTCGTCGAGCAGGTCGCGGGGGTGCAGGCCGCCGGTGAGCACGTCGCGCCAGAGGTCACCCTGGCCGCGCAACGCTCGGCTGAGGGTGGCGGGTGTCGGCTCGGTCGGGTCCCCGTGGCCGGCGCGGTCGACAGCGCTCGCCCAGGCGGCCAGCGACCGGCGCACCACTGCGGCCGAGTACGGGGGCAGCACGCTGGCCAGCTCGTCCAACCACCTGCTGATCTGGACCTGTCGGCCGCCGAACTGCCTCAGCAGCTGCGTGACGTCGCCGGCTCGGACGGTGTCGGCCACCGATCGGCCCAGCCGGTAGGCCAGCCCGACCCGGTGGTTGGCGGCCATCGCCCAGCGCAGCACCTCCACGTTGAGGTCGTCGAGGGCGAGCAGCAGCGGCACCGGGTCGGCGGGGTCGGGCTGACCCAGGTCGGGGAGGAGGGCTCGGGCGGCCGACGTGTCGGGCACCGGTCCGGTGTGCCGGGTGAGGTCGGCGATCTGGGCCAGGGCGACGTCCACCCCGTCGAGGTACATCCGCATCCGCCGGTGGGCGGACATCTCGGTGAGGTTGGAGAGTTTGGCCGGCGGTACGGCCGGGCGGGCCTCGACGAAGGCGCGCGGCTGGGCCTGCTGCCCGTGGTGGTAGGCGTCGGCCATCCACCAACCCAGCCGGAGCGCGGTGACGATGCAGGCGCGCTCGTCGCGGATCAGCGGGTACGCGTCGTCGCGGCCGATCTCGTCGATCGACGAACCGTTCTCCGCGCCGGCGCGGTGCAGTGGTGACATCTCCCGCTGCCCTCCCGCCCGGCCGATCGACGGTTGATCATTCGAGCGTACGGCAGCGTACGGTGGCTTATGTTGTGTTTTGTCGATTTGGCCTGGTGCGACCGGCCAGCAGCCCGCGCGGTCGGATCGAGCGCACCGGCTCGGCCGCGCCACCCTCGGCGCGCAGGATGTGGTTCGCGGCGATGATCCCGGTCGCGGCCGAGCGTTCCATCAACGCGCTCGGGAAGTCCGTGGCGATGCCGTCGCCGGCCAGGTAGAGGCCGTTCGCGTCGGTGCGTACCCCCGGTCGCCAGGCGTGGCTGCCCGGCGTGAACGCCGGCGCCTGCGCCTCCACCCGGGCCCGCAACTCGCGGACCCGCAGGTCGCCGGCCTCCGGCCAGAGCGTGACCAGCTCGCGGCGCATCCGCTCGGCCAGTTCCCCGGCCGGCACGCCGGGCTCGCAGGCGTACGCGTGCAGCTCGATGACCGACCCGCCGGTCTGCCGCGCCCAGCGCCGCGGCTCGTTCTCCAGCCGGTGGTAGAGCGTCACCGAGTCCAGAGTGGGCTGGCGGGACACCCCGCTGAACACGGCCCGCTCGGCGGTCACGTCCCCGTCACACCAGTAGCGCGCCACCGCGTACGGCGGGCCGGGGGTGCCGAAGGCCGGCATCCGTGCCGCCAGCTCGGGTGCCTGCTCGGCCAGGTCCGGGGAGGCGGCGACCAGGGTGGCGAGCGCCGGCGGGTCGACGGCGAGCACGACGTGACCCGCCGGGTGGCTGCCGCCGTCGGTGGTCGTCACCCGCCAGCCCTCGGCGTCGCGGTGCACCGCGGTGGCGGCGCAGCCGGTGCGGACCCGGCCGCCGTGCTTCTCCACGTGCCGGGTCAGCGGCTCCCAGATCGCCGTGGCGTAGTCCTCGTCGGGGCAGTCGAAGGCCAGCCCCTCCGGGTTGCCGAGCAGGTAGAAGTGGAACTGCGCGACCATCTCGGCCGCCGACATCTCCGCCTCGTGGTTGAAGAACGAGTGCGAGAAGACCTCGAACAGCATCGCCCGCGCCCGGTCCGGCAGTCGCAACGATGCCAGCAGCTCGTCTGCGGTGGTGTCGTCCAGGTCGGCGTAGGTGCGCACCGGGTCGTAACTGAGCAGCGGCAGCGCCGCGTCCCGGTCCATCAGTCGCAGGTCGGCCAGGCGCAGGCTGGGGCTGCGCAGCAGCAGCGCGAGCAGGTTCGCCGGCGGCGCGGGTGGCAGTTTGCCGAACTCCTCGGTCGGCCACTGCTCGCTGAGAATCGGGTAGCCCGGAATGGGCTTGAGGAAGCCCAGGTCACTGTCGACCCGGCGGAGGATGGACCGCCAGTTGTAGTACTGCCGGAAGAACGCGTGGAAGCCGTGCTCGTTCCGCTGGCTGCCGTCGGCGAGCGCCTCCGGCCAGGCGCCCAGTCGGCCGCCGAGCGTCGGTGCCGCCTCCAGCACGGTGACCGCCACACCCCGTTCGGCCAGCACCACCGCCGCCGACATGCCGGCGATGCCGCCACCCACCACAAGCGCCGTGGTCGGCCGCGGCACGCGGTTGGCGCCACCTCCGCCCGGGTCCACCTGGTGCTGTCGTACGCCGATCAGCCGACCTACCACTTGCGACAGCGCCATGGGCCCAGTCTGCCCCACCTGCGGGTCCAGGGCCTGTTCACAGCCCTAGTCGGTCGGTAGGCAACGGCGGGGGCGGTCGGAGGCGGGCCAGACGTACTCCAGATCCTCCGGCACGTCGTCGCCGAACAGCGGGCGGTAGTGCGCCGGGTCCTTGCGCAGCAGCGACGAGCGGTGACTCAGGTGCAGGTCGTCGCGGCCCAGCCACGGCGGCAGCTCACCGGCCCGCGCCAGCTCGTCCTGGGTCCGTACGACGCCGCCCCCACAGGCGGCGGCGAGGTCGACGGTCATCGTGGCGGCGCAGGTGTCGGCCCGCCCCGGCTCGGTCCAGGCCGCGCACATGTCCAGCCCGTAGCGGACGAGCGCCTCCTCGTACCCGGCCCACATCTTCACGGCCGGGTGGTTGCGCCACCCGTACCCGGGTCGGGTGAGCCCGCGCAGCACCTGGATGGCCTCCACCCGCTGCTTGCCCAGCCGCTTCTGGTCCAGCGCGCGGGCGCTGGCCAGAAAGCCCGGGTACGGGAGGAACGTCTGCATGTCGCTGCTCTACCCGTCGCCGGGACGGACATACCTGGACACGGGATGATCCGGACGGGGTCGCCCACCGTGGCCGTGCTGATTACGATCCGGGCATGGCGGAGCCGTGGCGGGACCGGGCGCAACGGGCGGTCGAGTGGAACTGGCGGCTGCGGTCCGTCGGTGATCCGCGTCCGCACTACGTGATCTGCGGGAAGGACGCGCTCGCCTACTACGTGGCCCGGGCGATGCTCGAATCCGAGCTGCCGACGGGTGGAGCCCGGGTGACAGTCGTGGTGCCGGAGCGTTACCGCAGCAACGGGCCGGACGTGGCCGGGCTGCGCGGGGTCCGGGTGGTCCGCTCGGACCGGCTGGACGTGGCCACCTTCGAGGCCGCCGGCCTGGCCGGCGCGACCGGGCTGGCGCTGCTGCACCAGGACGACGTGGGCAACCTGCACGCCGCGCTCTGCGCCCAGGCTGTCGACCAACGGGTTCGGCAGGTGCTGCGGATGTTCAACGGCACCCTCGCCGACGGCGTACGCAAGCTGCTCAAGGCCCCGGTCGAGGTGCTCTCGGACGCCGAGATGGCCGCGCCGGCCTTCGTGGCCGCCGCGCTCAACGAGGTCGACCCCAGTTCCTTCCAACATCGGGACAAGACGCTGCGGGTGGCGCGTCGGGCCGACGTCCGGCCGCAGGACGTGGTCTGCGCGTTGGCGCACCTCAGCGAGGCGCAGGGGGTGGAGCTGCTGCCGGCCGATCAGGCGGGCGCCGACCTGGTGCTCGCCGAGGCGACCGGTCAGCCGCCGGGCACCGAGGTCGCCGCCCGTCGGCTGGTCCGGGCGCGTCGGCGGCGGCGCCCGGTCGCGGTGGTGATGGGAGCGGTACGAGGGTTCGCCACCCGCAAGATCGGCATCGCGGTGATGGCGGTGCTCGCGCTGATCGCGGTGCTGGGGGCGCTGATCTCCCGTGCCGAGGACGTCTCTCCGCTGGAGGCGCTGTACCTGACGCTTGTCACCACCCTCAGCGGCGCCGACCCGGACACCACCAAGACGGCGGACGCCCAGATCATGCAGGTGGTGCTCAACCTGGCCGGGTTGGCGCTGATCCCGCTGATCACCGCCGTCGTGGTCGACGGCATCGTCAACGCCCGGCTGGCCCTGCACACCGGCCGGTTGCAACCCGCGCGGGTCGGGCACGTGGTGGTGATCGGCCTGGGCAACGTCGGTACCCGGGTGATGGCGCAACTGCGCGAGTACGACGTCGAGGTGGTGGCGATCGACAAGGACCCGGAGCCGCGCGGCGCGGCCCTGGCCCGCCAACTGGAGGTGCCGCTGATCGTCGGCGACGCCGCGTTGCCGGAGACGCTGGCCGCCGCCTCGGTGGCCGACTGCCAGGCGCTGGTGGTGGCGTCCACCGACGACGTGGCCAACCTGGAGGCGGCGCTCGCCGCCAGCGATCTCCGTGCCGACCTGCGCGTGGTGCTTCGGCTCTTCGACGGTGACTTCGCCGAACGGGTGGAGGAGACGTTCGCGCTCGGGGTGTCCCGGTCGGTCTCCTACCTGGCGGCCCCGGCCTTCATCGGGGCGCTCACCGAACGCGCCGTGATCAGCACCATCCCGG
Source organism: Micromonospora foliorum (assembly GCF_022229015.1). Taxonomy (GTDB): domain Bacteria; phylum Actinomycetota; class Actinomycetes; order Mycobacteriales; family Micromonosporaceae; genus Micromonospora; species Micromonospora foliorum. The sequence continues at coordinate 20,090 of NZ_JAKKFF010000585.1, read as the reverse complement.
TCGACCGGCACGCGCTGCCGGTCGCCGAGGTGCCGGTCGCCCCCGGCTCCGAACTGGACGGCCGACCGCTGGACGTGGTCAACCGGGACGGGCAGGTCCGGCTGATCGCCCGCACCCCGGCCGGCGGTGCCAAGACGATCTGGTGGAAGGACCTCGACCCCCGGCAGGTGATCTTCGCCGGTGACCGGCTGACCGTGGTCGCCAGGCGGCGCGGGTTGGACTGGCTGACGCGGCAGTGCGCCCCGCCCGCCCACCCGGGGCCGGTCCCTCGGCCGGCCGGGCCGGTCCACGGCGGGGTGCGCACCCCAGTGCCGGCGTCTCCTCCGGTGCCCGGGCCGACGGACTCTGGGGTCGCCGCGTCCGCGCCCGGCGCGGTGCATCCTGTTCCTCCCGCCGGAGACGCTTCCTCGACAACCAATGGCGGCCCAGCCGACGAATTCGAGCTGACCCGTCGGCATGACGGGGCCCGCGAGGTGAGCTGACGCCACCGGTGCGTCCGCTGCGGCTGTCCGGCTCGGGCGGCGCCATTTCCGACGAAGCTACTTCTGGTTCGCTCAACTCTTTGGGCAATGAAAAGGCAGCGCGGTACCGTGTGGTACTGTTTGGCCATGGAAAGGATCACGCTACGGGAATTCCGTGATGGCGCGGGTCGGGTGCTGGACGGTGTCGAGCGCACCGGCGAGCCGGTCGTCATCACGAAGTACGAACGGCCTGTTGCCGTGCTCGTCGGCATTGACGAGTGGGAGGAAATCGAGGCGTTCCGCGATAGCAGGGACTCGGCGGTGATTGCCCGTTCTCGTGCCGATGGCCAGTTCGTGCCGCTGTCGGCGGCGCTCGAGTCGCTCGGGGTCGATCCCCGTGAAGTGGAGGCGCTGCTGTCCGACAGAGCCAGCGGCGAGGCGGCGTGAAGGTTCAGATCGACCGGGACGTGCTGGTCTGGCTGCACAAGCAGCCACGCAACGTATTCCTGACCGTCCTGGGCGCGATCCTCGGCTTGGTCTCCGATCCTGCGCCGCAAAACTCGACCGAGATGCGCGACGGATCTGGACGTCGTTTGCGAGTCGGTGACTACCGGGTCCTATATCGCCTCGACGGAGACGAGTTGACCATCCACGACGTCGGTCATCGTAAGGACGTCTATTCATGAACCACCCAGCTCTGCGCCTTGTCCGGCCGGGACGGAGCTGACGGTCGAAGGCTGGCGGATCGGTCAGCCCGGAACCGGGCGGCACTGAGCGACAATCCATGGCATGCGTTTCCGCATCCTGGGGCCGACCCAGGTGGTGCTGGCCGACGGGCGAGAGGTCCCCGTGGGCGGTCCGCGGCTGCGCGCATTGCTGGCGCTTCTCCTGCTCGACGCCGGGCGGGTGGTCTCCGCCGAGCGGCTGATCGACGGCCTGTACGGCGAGCATCCGCCCCGGGGCGCGGCCAACGCGCTCCAGTCCCAGGTCTCGCGGCTGCGTCAGGCCCTGTCCGCCGAGCACGACCCGGTCGAGTTCCACCCGGCCGGTTACCGCCTCGCCGTGGATCCCGACGATGTCGACGCGCACCGGTTCGAACGGCTCGCCGAGGCGGGGCACCGCGCGCTCGTCGACGGCGACTGGCCCCGGGCGGCGACGGTGTTGCGCGAGGCGCTGGAGCTGTGGCGGGGTCCCGCGCTGGCCGATGCCATCGGCGCAGCCGGCGCGCCCGCGCAGGCGGCCCGGCTGGACGAACTGCGGTTGGCCGCCGTCGAGGATCGGGTCGAGGCCGACCTGGCGTTGGGCGTGCACGGCGCGTTGGTCGCGGAGCTACGCGAGCTGGTCGTCGCGCATCCCCTGCGGGAGCGCTCGCGGGGCCAGCTCATGCGTGCGCTGGCGGCACTGGGTCGGCCGGCGGAGGCGCTGGCCGAGTTCGAGGACGCCCGGCGCACGTTGGCCGAGCAGCTGGGCGCTGACCCGTCGGCGGAGCTGGCCGCGATTCACCTCGCGGTGCTGCGCGGTGAGGAACGCGGGTCGGCCGAACCGGTGCTGCCGAGTCAGCTCACCACCTTCGTCGGGCGCGAGGAGGAGCTCACGCGCGTCGGCGGGCTGCTCGACGAGCGCCGGCTGGTCACCCTCACCGGCCCGGGGGGTGCGGGCAAGACGCGCCTGGCGATCGAGGCGGCGGGCCGAGTCGCCGGTGAGGTCCGCTTCGTCGAGCTGGCCGGGCTGGCCGACGGTTCGGACGTACCGCAGGCGGTGCTGAGCGCGCTCGGCCTGCGCGACGCGGGGCTGCGCGCCCCGGCCGAGGCGGGCTGGCAGACCACCGATCGGCTGGTCGAAGCGCTCGCCGAGCGTCGACTGCTGCTCGTGCTCGACAACTGCGAGCACGTCCTCGTCGACGCGGCCCGGCTGGCGGCCCGGTTGCTGAGCGCCTGCCCGGCGTTGCGCGTCCTGGCCACGAGTCGGGAGCCGCTCGGGTTGGCCGGTGAGGCGCTGTGCCCGCTGTCCGGGCTCACCCTGCCACCGCTCGGCGCGTCCGCGTTGGACGCCGACGAGTACGCGGCGGTCGGCCTCTTCGCCCAACGGGCCGTCGACGTGGCACCCGACTTCACCGTCACGCCGGCCAACGTCGAGATGGTGCTGCGGATCTGTCGCGGCCTGGACGGCCTGCCGTTGGCGATCGAGTTGGCCGCCGCGCGGCTGCGGGCGCTGTCCGTCGCCGAGGTGGCCGCCCGTCTCGACGACCGGTTCCGACTGCTGTCGACGGGCAGCCGGGCCGTGTCGCCGCGACACCGAACCCTCCGGGCCGTGGTCGAGTGGAGCTGGGATCTGCTCGACGACGCCGAACGGGAAGTGGCCCGACGGCTGACCGTCTTCGCCGGTGGGGCCACGCTCGAGGCGGCCGGGCGGGTCTGCGGCCTGCCCACCTCCGAGTTCGTCGACGCGCTCACCGGTCTGGTCGACAAGTCCTTCGTGGAGATGACCGGCGGCCGGTACCGGATGCTCGAAACGGTGCGAGCCTTCTGCGCGGAGCGGCTCGCCGAGGCCGGCGAGGCCGACCGGTTCCGTCGCGCGCACACCGCGTACTTCCTGGAGTTCGCCTGGACCGCCAGCGACCAACTCCGGTGCGCGGAGCAGCTGCACTGGCTACGACGGCTCGACGCGGAGCGGGACAACCTGCATGCGGCGTTGCGCCGGGCCACGGCCGCCGGTGACGCGTCCGACGCGGCCGGGATGGTCGCGGCCCTGTCGTTCTACTGGTGGCTGCGCGGCATGCGCGGGGAAGGGGCGCGGCTGGCCGCCGACGTCCTCGAACTGCTCGGCACCGAAGCGCCGCCGGGGCTGAGCGAGGAGTTCGCCCTCTGCGTCTACAACGCCTCGCTCGCTGGCTCCGGCCACCTGCCGTCCCTCGGGACGCAGCGGTCCGTGATCCGCAGCCTGGACCGGGCGCCCCGGCAGCCCTTCCTGCTGTACCTGTCGGGGATCTCGACCGGACCGCCGTCCGGCGGCGCCGAGAACGTCGACGAGCTGATGGGGGAGCTGCGACGGCTCGTGGGCCCGGACCCGTGGATCAACTCGCTCGGCGCGATGGGCAGCGGCTCGGCGCTGATGTGGAGCGACCAATGGGACCGGGCCAGGGCCGCGCTGGCCACCGCGCTCGACGGCTTCCGAGGCACCGGGGACCGGTGGGGCACCATGATCACGCTCGGTGCGCTCGGCGAACTGGCCGCCTGGCAGGGCGACCCGGAGACGGCGGGCGCCCACATGGATGAGGCCATGGGACTGGTCGAGGCGCTCGGGTCGGCCGTCGACCAGGCCGACATGCTCCGTACCCGGGGCGAGATAAGGCTGCGCGCCGGTGACCTCGCGGCGGCGCACGACGACTTCGCCGGCGCGCTGGTCCTCGCGCAGCGCAGCGGCGCGCCCGAGTTCGTGGCCAGCGCCCGGCTCGGCCTCGCCCAGGTGGCGCGCGGACGCGGGGACCTGGCCGCCGCGAGGCGGTACTGCGAGGAGGCGTTGACCGGCGGGCTCACCGGCTGGTACGTCGGCGAGGCCGCCCGGGCGGAGATCATCCTCGTCCTGAAGGAGATCACCGAGGCGGAGAAGGCCGGTGCGCCGCCGTCAGCGCACGGTGCGTGATCCGTCAGCGCCCCACCGCACCGTGGGGGCATGACGACATTCGAGGTGGTCGCCGAGGGTCTGGGCAAGCGGTACGGCCCGACCCGCGCGCTCGACACGTTCGACCTGACCGTGCCGGCCGGCACGGTCCACGGACTGCTGGGACCGAACGGCGCGGGCAAGACGACGGCCGTACGGATCCTCACCACGCTGCTGCGCTTCGACACGGGAAAAGCCACCGTGGCCGGGTACGACGTGCTGCGCCGGCCGGACGAGGTGCGCGCCCGGATCGGCCTGACCGGGCAGTACGCCGCGGTCGACGAGATCCTCAGCGGCCGGCAGAACCTGGAGCTGTTCGGCCGGCTGTTCCGGCTCGGCCGACGGGAGGCCCGTCGACGCGCTGGCGAACTGCTGGAACGGTTCGGGCTCGACGAGGCGGCGAGTCGGTCCGCCGGTGAGTACTCGGGTGGGATGCGTCGCCGACTGGACCTCGCCGCCAGCCTGATCCGTACACCGCGGGTGCTCTTCCTGGACGAGCCGACGACCGGCCTGGACCCGCGCAGTCGCAACCAGGTGTGGGATCTGGTCCGCGGTCTCGTGGCGGACGGGACCACGGTGCTGCTCACCACGCAGTACCTGGAGGAGGCCGATCAGCTGGCCGACCGGATCTCGGTGATCGACGCCGGTCGGGTGGTGGCCGAGGGCTCGCCGGACCAGCTGAAGGCGATGACCGGCGGCGACCGGATCGAGGTGGTGGTCCGCGACGCGGTCGAGCTGGACCACGCGGCCCGCCTCGTCGCCGTGATCTGCGGCGCCGAGCCCGAACTCGACCCGGAGATCCGACGGCTCAGCGTGCCGGTGGTCGATCGCGTCGCCGGCCTGGTCGACGTGGTACGCGCGCTTGACGACGCCGGGATCGCGGTCGAGGACATCGGCCTGCGGCGCGCGACGTTGGACGAGGCGTTTCTGCACCTGACCGGGCACCGGCCGGACGAGGCCCGCGAGCCCGTGGCCGCGGGACGAAAGGCGGACGTGGCATGACCACAGTGATCGCCGACGGCTGGACGATGACCAGGCGGAACATGACCCACGTGATCCGCGCGCCGGAGGAGCTGATCCTCTACTTCTCGCTGCCGATCATGTTCGTCCTGGTCTTCGGGTACGTGTTCGGCAGCGGCATGCAGGTGTCCGGTGGTGGCAACTACCGCGAGTTCCTGCTGCCGGGGGTCTTCGTGATGACGATGCTCTACGGGCTGGGAGCCACCGCGACCGGCGTGGCGCTGGACCTCAGCCGGGGCGTGGTCGACCGGTTCCGGTCGATGCCGATGGCGCGGTCCGCCCTGATGACCGGTCGCAGCGCCGCCGACCTGCTGCGCGCCCTGCTGGAGATGTCCACCCTGTTGATCTGCGGCCTGCTCGTCGGGTGGCAGTGGCGACAGGGGGTCGGCAAGGCGTTGCTCGCCGTCGGTCTCCTCCTGCTGCTGCGAATCGCGATCACCTGGGTCGGGATCTACCTGGCGTTGCTGGTCCGCAACCCGGAGACGGTCGGTGTGATCGTCTTTCCGGCGGCGTTCCCGTTCACCGCGATCTCCAATGTCTTCGTGTCTCCCGAGCTGATGCCGTCGGTCATCGGGACGATCTCGGAGTGGAATCCGTTGTCGGCCACCGTCGCGGCGATCCGCGAACTGTTCGGCAACCCGGGCCTGGGTGGTGACTCCTGGCCGGCGGAGCACGCGATGCTGTTGGCGGTGCTGTGGCCGGCGCTGCTGATCGCGACGTTCGCCCCGCTGGCGGTGCGCCGATACCACCGGCTGAGCCGCTGAACCCCCGCGCCGGTAGCCTCTCCGGGTCACCGGCGCGCGAGGCGCAGCGCGTACCAGGCGGCACCAGCCGCGAGCACACCGAACCCCGCGAGCACGCTGGCCACGGGCAGGTTGACCGCGAGCAGTAGACACCCGGCCAGCCCCAGGCCGGCGAGCACCTGCACCGGCAGTCGACGACCAGACTCCCGACCCAGGGTGAGCGCCGCCGCGTTGGTGATCGCGTAGTAGACGAGCACCGTGCAACTGGAGAAGCCGATCGCGTCGCGTACGTCGCCGAGCAGCACCACCACGATTACCACGGCGGCGACCGCCAGCTCGGCGCGGTGCGGGACCTGGTGCACCTGGTGCACGGCGGCCAGCGCGCCGGGCAGGTCACGGCGGCGGGCCATGGCGAGGGTGGTCCGGCCGACCCCGGCGACCAGGGACAGCAGCACCCCGACGACCGCGATGGTGGCACCGGCGCGGACCACCCAGGCCAGGCCGGGCAGCCCGGCGGCGGTCACCACGTCGGCCAGGGGCGCGGCGGAATCGGCCAGCCGGTCGGCGCCGAGCACGCCGAGGGTGACCACGGCCAGCACCAGGTAGATCACGAGCACCACCCCGAGCGCGAGCGGCACCGCGCGCGGGATGGTCCGCTGCGGGTCGCGGACCTCCTCACCGAGGGTGGCGATCCGGGCGTACCCGGCGAAGGCGAAGAACAGCAGCCCGGCGGCGGTGAGCACACCCCGCGCCGAACCGCCGGGCTCGCCGAGCCGGTCCAGGTGCACCGGCCCGCCCAGCACACCGGCGACCGCGACGAGGACCAGCACCGCGAGCACCAGCCCGACCAACACCCTGGTCACGACGGCGGTCTTGCCGATGCCGCGCAGGTTCACCGCGGTCACCGCGAGTACCGCGCCGACGGCGACCAGCCGGGCCTGGCCCGGCCAGAGGTACGCCCCGACGGTCAACGCCATCGCCGCGCAGCTCGCCGTCTTGCCCACCACGAAGCCCCAACCGGCCAGAAACCCGGCGAACGGCCCGAGGCGCTCCCGGCCGTAGACGTAGGTGCCGCCGGACTCCGGGTAACGGGCCGCGAGCCGCGCCGAACTGGTCGCGTTGCAGAAGGCGACGAAGCCGGCCAGCACCAGCGCGGGCAGCAGGCCGGCGCCGCCGGCCGCCGCCACGGCCGGGCCGAAGACCACGAAGACGCCCGCGCCGAGCATCGAGCCCAACCCGATGACAACCGCATCGGGTACGCCCAGCCGCCGCGCCAGTTGATTCACAGGTGGAAACCTTAGGGGTACGAGGTGAACGGCCGATCCCATGCGCGTGACCGGCCGGGGAGCGGCACGCCGTCCCAGGGTGCCCGGTGCAGCAGCCGGTCCAGGAGCAGGCCCAGCAGCAGCCCGGCCACCGAGTCGGTCAGCCAGTGCCAGCCGAGGTAGGTGGTGGTGGTGAGGACGACCAGCGGCGGCACGACGCGGATCACGGTGACGAGCCGGGCCGGCAGTTGGCGGCCGAAGTTGCGGGCCAGCGGGGCGAGCAGCAGCGCGATGACCCCGTACCAGACGATCGCGTTGGCGACGTGCCCCGACGGGTAGGACTGAGCGAACCGCACCGGCAGGTCGTCGTGGAACAGCGGCAGGGTCTGCTCGGGCGCCAGGAACGGTTCCTTGACGCTGGCGCTCGGCGCCGCCCGCGCGGTCCAGATCTTGAGCGGGCCGATCGTCAGGTTGGTCAGCACGAACGCGACCACCGGCGGCAGGATCGGTCGCACCGACCGCAGCCGGACGGCCAGCAACACGCCCAACCCGGCGGCGATCAACGTGAGCGGGGTGCCCTGGCCGAGGAAGTTCAGCACCCGGGCGACCCAGTACGCGGCGGCCGGTCGGTGCCCGTCGGCCCAGTCGGCGACCGCCCGGTCCAACCCGAAGAGTTGGTCGGCGGCGAGCGCCACCGTCAACCCGACCAGACCGATCAGCAGAAGCGCGTCGAACCACCAGCCGGCCGGGCGGACGGGCCGTAGCCGCAGGTCACGTCGTACCGCTGTGGGTTTGAGCACGCGACCACGCTACCGGCCCGGCGCGAGGCCCGGGTGTGCGGCGCTGTGGGCCCAACCACGAACAGGGGCGGATGCGGGGGCGACCAGTCATGCTTGTGCCCGTGCGGATCACGTCTGCCCTCGTGGACCCGGCGCTGCTCGACCTGCCCTGGTCGACACCGCTGGAGGAGTGGCCTGCCCAACACCTGGTCGCGCTGCCGCAGGGCATCTCCCGGCACATCGTCCGGTTCGTCCGGTTGGGCGAGTACGTGTACGCGTTCAAGGAGACCCGCGAGCGGATCGCCGAGCGCGAGTACGACCTGCTCCGGGCCCTGGAACGGATCGACTTCCCCTCGGTCGAGGCGGTGGCGGTCGTCGCCGACCGGCAGACCGAGGACGGCGAGCCGCTCGAATCGGTGCTGATCACACGGCACCTGCAGTTCTCGCTGCCGTACCGGGCGCTCTTCTCGCACACCCTCCGGCCGGAGACGATGAGCCGGCTGCTCGACGCGCTCGCCGCCCTGATCGTGCGGATGCACCTGACCGGCTTCTTCTGGGGCGACTGCTCCCTGTCGAACACGCTGTTCCGGCGGGACGCGGGCGCCTTCGCCGCCTACCTGGTGGACGCGGAGACGGGTGCCCTGCACAACTCGCTCTCCAACGGTCAGCGTGGCGAGGACCTGGAGATCGCCCGGGTGAACATCTTCGGTGAGGCGCTGGACCTCCAGGCCGCCGGCCTGTTGCACGAGTCCATCGACCCGGAGGTGGTGTGCGAGGAGGTCGTGCAGCGCTACGAGCGGCTCTGGCACGAGATCACCTATGAGCAGGCGATCGAGCGGGAGGCGCGGCACGACATCGAGGGCCGGATCCGCCGCCTCAACGAACTGGGCTTCGACGTCGCCGAGGTGGCCATGTCGTCAATCGACGACGGGCGCTTCCTGGTCCGACCGAAGGTCGTCGACGCCGGCTACCACACCCGGCGGCTGCTGCGGCTGACCGGGCTGGACGCCGAGGAGAACCAGGCCCGCAAGCTGCTCAACGACCTCGACGCCTATCGCGCGGAGAGCGACCTGATCGACGAGCAGCAGGCCGCCCACCGCTGGCTCACCGAGGTCTTCGAGCCGGTGGTCCGGGCCGTTCCCGCGCACCTGCGCCGCAAGCTGGAGCCGCAGGAGCTGTTCGCCCAGATCATCGAGCACAAGTGGCTGCTCTCCGAGAAGGCCGGCCGGGACGTCGGGATGCGCCACGCGGTCCAGTCGTACCTGTCCGACGTGCTGGTGCACCGCCCCGACGAGCAGGCCGTCCTCGGCGTCGAGGTCCCCGCCATCGGCTGAGCTGGGCCTCCGCCTGCTCCGCCTGGCGTTGGCAGTCCGTGGTAGACGCCTTTGGAGCTGATGTCGCAAACGAATCGGCGCACGGCCTCACGTCCGGTCGCGCGGCGTCGTACTGCTGCTCGCCGCCCATCCCGTCGCGACGAGGCTGATGTCGTAAGCGATTCAGCTCCAAAGGCTCTGCGAAGTACACATCGGACCCGGCCGAGACGACCCGGCAGATACGAGCGGCGACGGGACGCCCCCGTTACTCCACCCAGGAGCCTCCGCGCAGCACCCGCACCACGTTGAGGTCGTCGTCGAGCACCACGAGGTCGGCGCGGAGACCCACCTGGAGCGCCCCGACCCGGTCACCCAGGCCGATGGCCCGCGCGGGGGTGGTGGCCACCATCCGTGCGGCGTCGGCGATCGGGATTCCGGCGTTCACCGCGTGGCGCAGCGTGGCGTCCATGGTCAGGGTGCTGCCGGCGATCGCGCCGTCGCGGGCGAGCCGGGCCACCCCGTCGGCGACGGTGACGGCCTGGCCGCCCAGTTCGTACTCGCCGTCGGGCATTCCGGCGGCGGCCATCGCGTCCGTGACCAGCGCGGCGCGGTCCGGGCCGGCGGTCGCCGTGACGAAGGTCAGCATGCCGTCGTGCAGGTGCACCCCGTCGGCGACCAGCTCGCAGATCACGGTGGGCGCGTCGAGCAGGGCCACCACCGGCCCCGGCTCGCGGTGATGCACCGGCCGCATCCCGTTGAACAGGTGGGTGCCGACACTGGCGCCGGCGGCGACCGCGGCGCGGGTCTGCTCGTACGTGGCGTCGGTGTGGCCCACCGCCGCCACCACCCGCTGCGCGGTGAGCAGCTTGATCGCCTCCAGCGCGCCGTCCCGCTCCGGGGCGAGGGTCACCATCCGGATGGCGCCCCGGCCCAGCTCGATCAACTCGGTCAGCTCGTCGGTCGACGGATCGCGCAGGTACTCCGGGTTCTGCGCGCCGCAGCGGGCGGCCGACAGATACGGCCCCTCGAAGTGGACCCCCGCCAACACGCCCTCGTCGACCAGCGGGGCGAACGCCTCGGTGGCCGTACGCATCAGCGGAAAGGGCGCGCTGACCAGGCTGGCCAGCAGCGTGGTGGTGCCGTGCGAGAGGTGGAAGTCGGCCGCCTTGCGGGCCTCGTCGGCGTCACCGGTGGTGAAGGTGTGCCCGCCACCGCCGTGCGTGTGCATGTCGACGAAGCCGGGCAGGATCCAGTGCCCGTCGCGCACCGACGGATATTCGGCCACCGCTGTGATCCGATCGCCGTCCCACTCGACGCAGCCCTGTCGGACGACTCCGGTCGGGGTCACCACTCGGCCGTTCACCCGTACGGTCATCGCTTCTCCTGATGGTCACGGACACCCACGGCGTCCAGGGCGAGCAGGGCGGCACCGAGGCAACCGGCCTCGTCGCCGAGGGCTGCCGCGACCAGCTGCGGCTCCCGGTGGAAGGTCATTCGTTCGTGCAGCGCCGCCCGCAGCGGGGTCAGCAGTCGATCCCCGGCCTGGGCCAGGCCGCCGCCGAGCACGATCGTCGCCACGTCGAACAGCGCCTGCCCGGTGGCGAGGCCGTCGGCGAGCGCCTCGACCGCCTCCTGCCAGACCTGGCCGGCGAGCGGTTCGCCGGCTGCGGCCCGCTCGGCCACCTCGGCTGCGGTCACCGGAGCGTCGGGGGTCTCGCCGGCGAGTTCGGCGTAGCGGCGGCCGATCGCGGCGGCTGACGACACCGCCTCCAGACAGCCGGGGCGGCCGCAGCCGCACCGCGGACCATCGGGCCGGACCAGGATGTGGCCGATCTCCCCGGCGGCGCCGTGGGCCCCCACGGCGGCCGTGCCGTCGACGACGTGCGCGGCGGCGATGCCCGTGCCGATCGCCACGAACAGCACGTGCCCGGTCCCGCGTCCGGCGCCGAGCCGGGCCTCGGCGAGACCACCGACCCGCACGTCGTGGCCGAGCGCCGTCGGCAGGCCGAGCCGCTTCACCGTCAGGTCCCGCAGGGGTACGTCCCGGAAGCCGACGTTCGCCGACCAGACCGCGACACCGCGTGCCTCGTCCACCACCCCGGGCACGGCGATGCCGACCGCGATCGGGGTGAGCCCGTCGGCGCGGGCCTTGTCGGCCAGCCCACCGGCCACGTCCAGGATGGTGCCGACCACGGCGGCCGGGCCGCGGGCGGCGCCGGTGGGGTGCCGCTCGGTGCGCACCACGACGCCGTCCGGTCGGACCAGGGCACACTTCATGCCGGTGCCGCCGACGTCCAGCGCAACGACCACGCGGTCGTCGCTCACGGTGCCATCTCGGTTCGCGACTGCGGGGCTCGCAACCCCGGCTCACTCCTCGCGCTCACGCCAGCACCACGGACCGGGTCAGGTGTCGGGGCGCGTCCGGGTCGAGGCCCCGGCTGGTCGCCAGCGCGACCGCGAAGCGTTGGGCCAGGATCAGGTCGGCCATCGGGTCGACCGGGGTACGGCCGGCGGACCAGCTACCCAGGACCGTGCGCCAACCGTGCGTGCGGCTGTGCACGAAGGCCGCGCCGGTGGCCGCCACGTCCTCGGGCAGCCCGTCGGGCAGCTCACCGAACGCCCAGACCAGCCGGCCCGGCGCGGCGACCGAGATGGGCCCGTGCCGGTAGTCCATCGCCGGGTACGCCTCGGCCCAGAAGGTGGCCGCCTCGCGGCACTTCAACGCCGCTTCCTGGGCCAGCCCGATCGTCCAACCCCGACCGAGGAAGGTGGCCTGCTCGATGGTGGCCGGGTCGATCGGCAGCGGGGATCGCACCGCCACCTCGGCGTCGGCGGCGAGTGCGGTCACCGGGTCGCCGAGCTGGGCCCGGAGCAGGGCCAACGCGGTGGTCGCGAAGCGGGTCTGCACCACCGACCGTTCGTCGGCGAAGGGCATGGCCACGGTGGCGCTGGCCAGCTCGACCGCCGGGGACGTGGGGTCACCGACGATGACGGTGGTGGGTGTCTGTCCGCGCAGCGCGGCGAGCAGTTCCAGCACCTCGGTGGTGGTGCCGGAACGGGTGATCGCGATCAGCCGGTCGTAGCGGCGGCCGGCGGGGAACTCGGACGCCTGGAACGCGTCGGTCTCACCCTGGCCGGCCTGCTCGCGGCGGGCCGCGTACGCCATCGCCATGAACCACGACGTGCCGCAACCGACGACGGCGACCCGCTCCCCGGGGCGCGGCAGGTCACCGCGGACCACCTCGGCCAGCCTGGCCGCCTCCCGCCAGCAGTCGGGCTGGCTCGCGATCTCCGCGTCCACGTACGCCATGGGAAACTCCTCGCAGGGGCGATCGGTGCGCAATACGGCTCGTTAGGCCCGCATTTCGCGCGTTATTCTGCGCGAACGCGGGTGACCATGGCAACCGACCCGTCGATCGCGCAGGTCAGTCTTTTGCGCAAGCCTAGTTTCGCGCACTAGTGTGCACGCAATCAATCACCGTCCGTGCAGTTGCTGGGAGGGCCCCCGCAGTGGACCGGTACGCCAGATGGAACGCCCTGCTCGAAATGCTGACCGACAACGGCCGGGTCAGCGTCGAGGCGGCAGCCGAGCGGCTGGGCGTCTCCCAGGCCACCATCCGGCGTGACTTCGACCAGCTCGCGCAGCAGCAGATGATCACGAGAACCCGGGGCGGCGCGGTCGCCAACGGCGTGTCGTACGACCTGCCCCTGCGCTACAAGACGGCCAAGCACTCGGCCGAGAAGCAGCGGATCGGGGCGGCCGCCGCGGCGCTCGTCACGCCGGGCACCGTGGTCGGCCTGAACGGCGGCACCACCAGCACCGAGGTGGCGAGGGCCCTCGCCGTGCGACCGGATCTGAACACCAGCGCCGAGGGTGCCCAGCTCACCGTGGTGACCAACGCGCTGAACATCGCCAACGAACTGCTGGTCCGATCCCGGATGAAGGTCGTGGTGGCCGGCGGCGTGGTGCGCCCGAAGTCGTTCGAGCTGGTCGGCCCGCTGGGCGGGGCGCTGCTGCGCGAGGTCACCCTGGATGTCGCCCTGCTCGGGGTGGACGCCATCGACCCGCAGCTCGGCGCCGCTGCCCACCACGAGGGTGAGGCGGCGATGAACAACCTGATGGTGGCCCGCGCCAAGCGAGTGGTGATCATCGCGGACTCGTCCAAGCTGGGCGGTCACGCCTTCGCCCGGATCTGCCCGGTCGAGCGGGTGGAGACGCTGGTGACCGACTCCGGTGCCGCCCCGGAGTTGGTGGACGCGTTCCGGGCTGCCGGCGTACAGGTCGTCTGCGCCTGAGCGGTCACGCTCCGTCAATGAATTAGCCCGATCGGCGCGTCGATGCATACCGGGTATTGCGCGCTCCTGCATACCGCGTATGGTGTCGGCTGTCACGCCCACCCATCGGGGGAGGTGCAGCTTGCCAGCTGTCCTGGAGATCGAAGGTCTACGTAAGACGTACAAGAGTCGTCGACGCGGCACCCGCAACGCGCTCGACGGCTTCGACATGCGGGTCGACGCGGGGCAGGTGCACGGCTTCCTCGGCCCCAACGGGTCCGGCAAGACCACCACGCTGCGTACCCTGCTCGGCCTGATCCGACCCGACGGCGGCCGGATGGCGCTGCTCGGCCACGAGGTCCCCGACGCGCTGCCCACGGTCGCCGGCCAGGTCGGCGCGATCGTGGAGAGCCCGCAGTTCTTCCCGCACTTCACGGCCCGGGACACGCTGTTGCTGCTCGCGGGGGCGGGCGAGGTGCCGGCCGTCCGGGTCGACGAGGTGTTGGAACTCGTCGGGCTGCGTGACCGGTCCGGCGAGCGGGTCAAGACGTACTCGTTGGGCATGAAACAGCGGCTCGCCGTGGCCTCGGCCCTGCTGAAGAACCCGCAGTTGCTCATCCTCGACGAGCCGGCCAACGGCCTCGACCCGGGCGGCATCCGGGAGATGCGCACGCTGATGCGCACCCTCGCCGAGTCCGGAATGACAGTGGTGCTGTCCAGCCACATCCTCGGCGAGATCCAGCTGATCTGCGACTCGGTCACCATCATCTCGCTGGGCCGGCGGGTCGCGTTCGGCCCGGTCGACGAGGTGCTCGCGCAGCACTCGTCCGGTGCGGTCCGGATCCGCCTGGAGGCGGTCAGCGACCTGCCGGTGGCCACCGAGGCGCTCACCGAGGCGGGGATCCGGGTCACCGGTCACCCGGACCACCTGATGCTGGCCGGCGTCGACAAGCCGGCGTCGGTGACCCGGCTGCTCGCCGAGAAGAACCTCTACGTCAGTGAGCTGGCGCCGATCGCCGTCGATCTGGAGAGCGTCTTCCTCGAACTGACCGCCACCGCACCGGTACCCGGTCAGCACCGGCAGGTCGACGAGTCCATGAAGGTCGGCGGAACGGGTCAGCCCGGTCCCGCCGGGGGAGGGTGGGGCGCGTGAGCCTCTTTCGTACGGAGCTGCGCCGGCTCAGCAAGCGGCGCTTCACCCGCTACATGACGCTGCTCGGCCTGCTGGTGCTGGCCGCGGTGGTGGTCGGGGTGTTCTTCACCAACCAGAAAATCGACGCCGGTCAGCTCGCCCGGGCCGAGCGTCAGGCCGACCAGCAGTACCAGGAGCAGGTGCGCTGGAGCGAGCAGGAGCGCGTCGCGTGTGAGCAGGCCAAGACGGCCGGCACGGCGACCGACGGCCGCTACCCGGACGACTGCTCGATGATCACGGCCCCGTCCCGGGACCAGATCGAGGCGAAGTGGTTCCTGCCCTCGACGTTCGACTTCAAGGAGACGTTCGACGAGACACTGATCCCGTTCGCGGCGATCCTCGCCCTGGTCGGGTTCGTCATCGGCGCGTCCTTCGTCGGCGCCGAGTGGAGCACCGGCGGCATGATGAACCTGCTGCTCTGGCGGCCGAAGCGGCTCACCGTACTGCTCACCAAGCTGGCCGCGCTGCTCACCGGCATCCTGGCGGTGACGCTTCCGGCCGCGGTGCTGTGGTTCGCCGGGTTCTGGGCGGTCGCCAACTTCCGGGGCAGCACCGAGAAGATGACCTCGGGGGTCTGGCAGTCGTTCATGCTGACCGGCGTACGCGGTGTGGTGCTGGTGTTGGTGCTCACCACCATCGGCTTCGCCCTCGCCTCGCTGGGTCGGCACACCGCGATGGCCCTCGGTGGCGTGGTGGCGGTGATGGTGGTCGGCCAGTTCGGCCTGGGCATCCTGCTGTCCATGGCGAGCGTGCGGTTCGCCGAGGCCTGGCTGCTGCCCACGTACGCGCTGGCCTGGATGACGAAGACGGTCACGTTGCAGGACTGGAACTCCTGCAACGCGACCTACTACGGGGAGTGCAAGCCGGCCACGATGGACATCACCTGGCAGCAGTCCTCCGTCCTGCTCTCGGTCGGGGTGGTGGTGATCCTCGGGGCGGCGCTCTGGGCGATGCGTCGCCGCGACATCTCCTGACCTGACCGAAGTGACGCGGCGCGGCCGACCCGGCCGTCGGGGTTCCCGGCGGTACGGACCGGCCGCGCCGCTTGCTGCGTCCCTGGTCGTCGCTGGCTAGGCTGAGCGACATGTCCGCCGACACCACCCCGGCCGCCCCCGAGCCGTCCACCGACGCTCGTCCGGGTGAGGTCGCGGGTGCTGCCGGGCCGATCGTCCCGAATCCCCGACCGGCGCCGCCCATCGAGAGCGCCGACGAGCCGGCGCCGCCCGCTGACCCCGCGCCGGGGCTGACCCAACGGGAGCGGGCCATCCTCGCGTTCGAGCAGCAGTGGTGGCGACACGCCGGCGCCAAGGAGCAGGCCGTCCGGGACACCTTCGGGATCTCGTCGACCCGGTACTACCAGTTGCTCAACGGCCTGCTCGACAATCCGGCCGCACTCGCCGCCGACCCCGTGCTGATCAGCCGACTCCGCCGGTTGCGCTCGTCGCGCGCCCGCAACCGCCGCCGCTGACCGGGCCGTCCTCTCCCGCACCGGGGGGCCCGAATCCGACTGTTCCATCCGCTCACGACCGCGCTGCCGGCCTTTCCCGCCCAGGCCGGCCGGCCCAGCCGCATGCCGGCTGACCAGGCGGGTAGGCGGGGGGCGTCCCGGGGTCGCACGCGACCTCGGGCCCAGGAAGGGAGCGGGGTATGACGGCAACGAACCAGAGTGGCACAGGACAGCAGGCCCGACAGGAGGCCTCCCGGGTCGGCCAGCAGGCCGCGCAGGCCGGGGGTCAGGTCGCCCACGCCGCCGCTGAGCAGGGCGGGCAGGTGGCCGCGGAGGCGCGGAGACAGGCCCAGCAGTTGACCGGTGAGGCCACTGGGCAGCTGCGCGACCAGGCGCAGACGCAGCAGCGGCGGGCCGCTTCGGGCCTGCGCGACCTGGGTCAGAACCTCAGTTCGATGGCCGAGCGGGACGGCGATTCCGGGCTGGCCGGTCAGGTGGTACGCAAGGCGGCCGACGCCGCCCAGCAGGCCGCCGGCTGGCTCGACCAGCGCGAACCCGGCGAGGTGCTCGACGAGGTTCGCACGTACGCGCGGCAGCATCCGGCGACGTTCCTCGCGGGCGCGGCGGTGGCCGGGCTGCTGGTCGGGCGGCTCACCCGTGGCCTGACCGCGCCGGCCTCGGGCCAGGGTGGAAGCGCCTCCGGTGCTCCGTCAGCCGGGCAGGGCGCACCGGCGGACGCCGGCCAGCAGCCGTACGTGGGGACGGCAAGGGCGCAGAACGTCTCGGCCGCCAGTCGGCAGCAGTCGGACCTGCCCGGCGGGGTGGCGCCGTGAGCGCCCCGGAGAAGGAGCGGACCCAGGCCTCGGTCGGCGAACTGCTGGGCGAAGTGACCCGGGACGTCTCCACTCTGATGCGCAAGGAGGTCGAGCTGGCCAAGGCCGAGCTGCGCGAGGAGGTCAGTCAGGCAGGCAAGGCCGGCGGCATGTTCGGCGCTGCGGGGCTGGCCGGGTTCCTGGCGGTGCTCTTCGTGTCGTACGCCCTCTGGTGGGGGCTGTCCAACACGATGGACCAGGGGTGGGCGGCGCTGATCGTCGCGGTCATCTGGGCCGCGGTGGCCGGTGGTCTCTTCATCAACGCCCGGACCCAGCTGAAGCGGGCTCGTGCGGTTCTGCCCCGGACGCAGCAGACTGCCCGGGAGCTGCCGGACGCCCTACGGGGTCGGTGAACGAGTCGGGAAGGAACAGGTCATGTCCAGTGATCCGGATCGGATCCGGCGGGAGATCGAGACCACCCGCGACGAGTTGAGCAGTGACGTAGACGCGCTGACCGACAGGGTCAACCCGCGTCGGATCGCCGGTGACCGCGTCGGGCAGGCCCGCGGCGCGTTCGCCCGAGCGAAGGAGAAGGTGATGGGCAGCTCAGGTCACATGGGGCACGAAGCTGGCCAACGGATGTCGAACGTGGCCGGTTCGGTACGCGACGAGACCCGATCGCTCGGGCACCAGTCTCGGGAGGCCATGGGCTCGGTGCGGGACGAGGCGCGCTCACTCGGGCAGCAGTCCCGCGAGCAGGCTCAGGGCAACCCGATGGCCGCCGGCCTGGTCGCCTTCGGAGTCGGCCTGCTGGCCGCCTCCCTCATCCCGCCGAGCGGACGTGAGCGGCAACTCGCCGGACGAGCGCGGAGCATGGTGAGTGAGCACTCCGGTGAGCTGCGCGAGCAGGCGAGCCAGGTTGGCCACCAGATGCAGGACAACCTGCGGGAGCCCGCGCAGCAGGCGGCGCAGTCGGTCCGGTCCAGCGCCCAGCAGGGCGCGTCCGCCGTACGTGACCAGGGCCGTTCGGCCGCCGGTCAGGTGCAGGGAGAGACGCATGCGGCCGTCGACGACATTCGACAGCGCTGACCCGATGGGTGTGCCGGGGCCGGCGCCGGTGATGCGGGTACGCTCCGCGTCCGCGCCGGCCCCGGGCCGCCCGGTCAACGAGGACCTGGTCTTCCGGTTCGGCCCGTTGGTCGGTGTCCTGGACGGCGCGACGGTGCCGGACGGCTTCGACACCGGTTGCGTGCACGGGCCCGAGTGGTACGTGCGGCACCTGGCGGCCCGGATCGGCGTCGCCGAGGCGGTACGCCCGGCCGCCCGGCTGACCAGTAACCTGGCCGCGGCCATCCTCGCGGTGCGTGCCGACCACGGCGAGCAGTGCGACCTCGACCATCCGGGCACCCCGTCGAGCACGGTCTGCCTCCTGCGGGACTGCGGCGACCAGGTGGACTACCTGGTGCTCTGCGACAGCCCACTGGTCCTCGACGTCGGCGGGCAGGTCAGCGTGGTCACCGACAACCGGCTGGACGCGGCGATGGTGGAGCTGCGGGAGACCGTGGCCATGGTGCCGGGCGGCGGCGCCGACCCGGTCACCCGGTTCCGGCACGCAGTGAGCGTGCAGCGGGAGCGGATGAACCGCACCCACGGCTACTGGGTGGCGGCCTCCGACCCGGACGCGGCCTTCCACGCGGTGACCGGGACCGCGCCCCGGCACGGTCCGGGGGCGCTACGGCGGGCGGCGCTGCTCAGTGACGGCGCGTCCAGCGCGGTGGAGCAGTTCGAGCTGACCGACTGGGCTGGTCTGCTGGACCTGCTGAGCACCGACGGTCCGGGCGCGCTGATCGACCGGGTGCGGGACGCCGAGCGTGACCACCCCGACCGGCTGCGCCGGCACAAGTCCACCGACGACGCGTCGGTGGTGTTCTGCGAGTTCGGGTCGGCCGTTTGAGCGTGCGACACCCGGTCGGGTGACAACAGAGCGTGATGTGGAACACCCGAGCCGCCCGACCGGCCGGTACGCCTGTCCGGACCGCCAGTGGATGGCCAATGGGGTGGACTTCGGCCGATGAGGGCGGCAGACTGCGGCACGTGGCGGGTGCGGTCCGGCTGGAGCCGGTGGACGAGCGGAACCTGGAGCCGTTGCTCTCCGTAGCGGCTGCGGAGGCGGAACCCGGTGATGTGATGCCTCCGGTCGAGGCCCCCGCCGGTTGGTCGCTCGCCCGCCGCGAGGCGTTCCGTGAATTCCACCGGGCGAGCTTCGGCGGGCTGGACGGCCCGACCCGTTCGCAGATGTACGCCATCATCGTCGGTGGTGAGGTGCTGGGCATGGTCCGGATGACGCGTTGTGACGAGCCCGGCACGGTGGAGACCGGGATGTGGCTCGGCCGCTCGGCGCGGGGGCAGGGGATCGGCGCGGCCGCCCTGCGGGAGTTGCTGAACGCCGCTGCTCGGGCCGGCATGCGAGCGGTGGTCGCCGAGACGACCACGGACAACATCGGCGCGGTCGCCGTGTTGCAGAAGTGTGGCGCGAAACTGCACGAGACCGGCGGCAAGGTGCGCGCCGAAATCTGTCTCGATTCGACGCCGCCCGCCCTCTGACGACCGTTTTCGCTTTTCGCCTCTCCTGGCAGTCTCCCTGCTCATGACCGACTGAATGTCCGGTCTGGGTATTCCGGTGCCGCATTTCCGGATCTCTTTCGGGCGACGTCGACGGAAATTGTCGTAGCGGTTTCGACATACCGGCGTCGGGTACTGCCGCCCGGGTCCGCAGAGGTGGACGCCTGATTGAAGGCAAGGTTCGCGCTATTCCCCGGTGACCCTTTTCTGGTCCCGACCGGGCAGGCGTCCGGACCCTCGGGGAGCGAATGGAGACCTGATGAAGAACGGAACACGAATCGGGCTGGCGGTGGGCTTCGGCTATCTGCTGGGCCGTCGCCGCAAACTGCGTACCGCGCTCACCCTGGCCGCGGCGGTTGCCGCGGGCCGCGCCAGCCGGGACCCCGGCGGGCTGCTGAAGCGGGGCGGCGCGGCACTTCAGTCGTCCCCCCATCTGAGCAGTATCGGCCGGCTCGGCGGGCCGTTGGTCAACGCCGGCCGGGCGGCCGCGACCGCGGCGGC